>NZ_JBEZND010000056.1:0-51006 GCF_040706415.1 Streptomyces sp. NPDC048106
CCAACTGCCCGAAGACGTTGTACCCCCAGGCGAGGACGCGGCCCTCGGACGTCAGCGCCAGACTGTGGTAACCACCGCCGGCGAGGGCGGTGACCTGAGCACCGGCGGGAAGGTGCACCTCGACCGGCGTACTGCGGTTGGTGGTGGTCCCGTCCCCCAAGGCTCCGTTGAGGTTGAGGCCCCAGGCGAGGACACGGCCGTCGGACGTCAGCGCCAGACTGTGCTGGCCGCCGCCGGCCATGGCGGTGACCGTGGTGGCGGTGGGGAGATCCGTGTAGACGGGCGTGGTGCGGTTGGTGGTGGTCCCGTCCCCCAGTTCCCCGTCGCGGTTGTATCCCCAGGCGAGGAGGCGGCCGTCGGGCGTCAGCGCCAGATTGTGGAAACCGCCTGCGGCGATGGTGGTGACCTGCGCATCGGGGGGAAGGTGTACCTCGACCGGCGTGCTGCGGTCGGTGGTGGTCTCATCCCCCAGCTGCCCGTCGTTGTTGCGGCCCCAGGCGAGGACGCGGCCGTCCGACGTCAGCGCCAGACTGTGGTAATAGCCTGCGGTGATGGCGGTGACCTGAGCACCGGCGGGGAGGTGTACCTCGACCGGCGTGCTGCGGTCGGTGGTGGTCCCGTCCCCCAGCTGCCCGTAGTAGTTGCTCCCCCAGGCGAGGACGCGGCCGTCCGACGTCAGCGCCAGACTGTGCTCGCTGCCGGCGGCGATGGCGGTGACCGTGGTGCCGGCGGGGAGATCCGTGAAGACGGGCGTGTTGCGGTCGGTGGTGGTCCCGTCCCCCAGCTGCCCGCTGTTGTTGAGGCCCCAGGCGAGGACGCGGCCGTCGGATGTCAACGCCAGACTGTGCAAGTCGCGGGTGGCGACGGCGGTGGCCTGAGTGCCGGCGGGAAGGTGCACCTGGACCGGCGTGCTGCTGGTGGTGTTGGTGCCGTTCCCCAACTCACCGACGCTGTTCCACCCCCAGGCCAGCGCGGTGCCGGTCGGCGGGGACGGTTGCGCGCTCGCGGGCGGGGCCGCGAGTCCGGTCAGGCACAGTGCGGCGATTAGCGTGGCGAGCACAGCCGTCAGGGCGGCGTGCGCACGGCCTCCCAGCCGCGATCCCATGGGATACGAAGAAGCTTTCACGATCCTCGTATCTACGGGTTGCCCACGGCCTCTACCGGACGACACCCCGGTCCGCAACCCGAGACCCCCCGGTCGGAGGCCCCCATACCGCTACTTGGCCACCGCGGGGTTCTACCTGGGTCAACGCCCTCACGGTCCATGATCGTGAGGGCGTTGACGGTCGTTCCCTCCAACGGCGGCCCCGTACGTGGCGCACGCAGTCGGCGCCGAGCGCCTGCGCAGGTCAGGTCGTGCGCAGTACGGCTTTCAGGGCGTCTCTGAGGGTCGACTGGGGGTCGGGGGAGGCGCTCTGGGCGCGCCAGGCGACGAAGCCGTCGGGGCGGACGAGGACCGCGCCGTCGGTGC
This sequence comes from Streptomyces sp. NPDC048106, assembly GCF_040706415.1. Taxonomy (NCBI): domain Bacteria; kingdom Bacillati; phylum Actinomycetota; class Actinomycetes; order Kitasatosporales; family Streptomycetaceae; genus Streptomyces; species Streptomyces sp. NPDC048106. The sequence goes on from NZ_JBEZND010000056.1 coordinate 1,472, forward strand.
CGACGCCGTGCAGCTCGGCCCAGTCGTCGCCCTCGGTGTCGTACATCAGGTCGGCGTCGCCGCCGGGGCCGATCCGGTAGGCGTCGAGCCGTACCCCGTCCGTGGCGGCGACGCGCCGGGCGGCGTCGTGCCAGCCCGCGTCGTCCGGGGCGTCGGTGAGCAGCACCATGGAGCGTTCGTAGAGGTCGAGGGTGGACAGGCGGCGGGCGGCCTGGCGCAGCCACAGGTGGGGTGCGCGGGTGCCGGGGCGGCCGGTGAGGGAGAGGGTGTCGGGGACGACCGGCGCCTCGGGGTCGGTGCCGAGGGCGGCGCCCTGGGGGTAGTGGTAGCCGAGGACGATGTTGAGGATGCCGCCGCGCTTGGCGCCGCCGACGCCGGGGGCGGGGGCGAAGCCGGGGTGGCTGTGCTCGACGGAGCGGGCGGAGGCGCGGGCGCTGGTGGCGACGGCGACCGGGCGGCGCTCGGCGCCGTAGGTGTCGAGGAGCGCGGGACCGGCCCAGCCGTCGAGGACGGCGGCGAGCTTCCAGGCGAGGTTGTGGGCGTCCTGGATGCCGGTGTTGGAGCCGAACGCGCCGGTGGGGGACATCTCGTGGGCGGAGTCGCCGGCGAGGAAGACCCGGCCCGCCGAATAGGAGTCGGCGACCCGTTCGGCGGCGCGCCAGGAGGCCGTTCCGGTGATCCGCACATCGAGGCCGGGCGCGCCGACCGCGGCCGTGATGTGCCGCTGGAGGCGTTCCTCGGTGAACTCCTCCAGGGACTCGCCGAGTTCCGGGTGCCAGGGGGCGTGGAAGACCCAGTGCTCCTTGTTGTCGATGGGGAGCAGGGCGCCGTCGGCGTCGGGGTGGGTGAGGTAGCAGCAGATGAAGCGGCGGTCGCCGACGACCTCGGCCAGCCGGGTGGAGCGGAAGGTGACGCTGACGTTGGCGAACAGGTCGCCGGGGCCGCTGTGGCCGATGCCGAGGGCGCGGCGGACGGGGCTGCGGGGGCCGTCGGCGGCGACGAGGTAGTCGGCCCGGACGGTGTAGCGCTCGCCGGTGGACCGGTCGCGGACGAGGGCGGTCACCCCGTCGGCGTCCTGCTCGAAGGACTCCAGCTCGTGGTGGTAGCGCAGGTCGCCGCCGAGTTCGCGGGCGCTGTCCACGAGGACGGGTTCGAGGTCGTTCTGGCTGCACAGGCACCAGGCGGTGGGGCTGAACTTCTTCAGGCCGCCGCCGGGGTCGATCTCCTTGAACAGCCACTCGCCGGCGTCGCCGGCCAGGGACGGGGTCTGCAGGATGCCGTGGTTGTCGGCGAGCAGTGAGGCCGCCGCCTTGATGTCCGGCTCGATGCCGGCCACCCGGAAGAGTTCCATCGTCCGGACGTTGTTGCCGCGTCCGCGCGGGTGGTGCGAGGTCCCGGAGTGCCGCTCCACGAGCAGATGGCGTACGCCGAGGCGGCCGAGGAAGAGGGATGTGGACAGGCCCACCAGAGAGCCGCCCACGATGAGGACGGGAACCCGGTGGTCGGCTGTGTGGTGCATCGAGGCCTCCAGAGGCAGGGGTGCGTGCGGGGCGCCTGTGAGTCTCATGCCCGCTATCGCCGTTATTGGGGCCATTTGCGCGCGGGATCACCCGCGTGGTTCCTACGAGTCGCGGGCTTACGCCCACCGGCACAGGATCAAGAAGCGCTGACGTCGCGTCACGGCGGTGACCGGCGCACCCGAGATCCCCCGCCAAGGAGATGTCCGCACCATGACCACCACCTCTGAACGTCTGTCAGAAGCACCGGCACGCGAGGCGTCGAAGCGTGTCTCCCAGTCCGTGTTCGACGGCTCGCGGCTTCGGGTCGTCCTGCTGGTCGACGTCTACGACGGCGCGCAGCAGCAGTTCCTGGAGGCGTACGAGCAGCTGTGCAACCAGGTTGCGTCGGTGCCCGGCCATGTCAGCGACCAACTCTGCCAGTCCATCGAGAATCCATCCCAATGGCTCATCACCAGCGAGTGGGAGAGTGCCCCGCCGTTCCTCACCTGGGTGAACAGCGAGGAGCACGTGCGGATGGTGGAGCCGCTGCACTCCTGCGTGCGCAACACCCGCTCGCTGCGTTTCCACATCGTCCGCGAGACCGGCCGCGCCTACGAGACCGACGCGGTCGCCCGTGGCCGGCTCCAGACGGAGGTGCGCATCGGTGACGGCGTGATCCGGCACGCGCTGACCTTCACCGTCAAGCCGGGCACCGAGGACAAGGTCGCGGGGCTGCTCGCCGACTACGCCGCCCCCGATCCGCGGGTGGACGACTCCACGCGGCTTCTGCGTACCTCGCTGTTCATGCACGGCAACCGGGTGGTGCGCGCCATCGAGGTGCGCGGTGACCTGCTGGCCGCCCTGCGCCATGTGGCGCGCTCGCCCGAGGTGCGGGCCGTCGAGGAGGCGATCAACCCCTACCTGGAGCAGGACCGCGACCTGGACGACCAGGAGTCGGCCCGGCTGTTCTTCACCCGTGCGGCGCTGCCCGCCGTGCACCACGTGATGGCGGACGACCGGCCCGAGGGCACCCGGCGGGCCCTGTACTACCCGGCCCGGCCGGGGCGTGGGATGAAGCTCGCGGAGCTGCTCGCCGAGCTGGACTCGGCGGCCACCGACGAGCCGGCGGGCCGGGTGCTGCGCAGCACGGTCTTCGAGCGCGAGGACGTCGTGGTGCGGCTGGTGGACCTCGCCGAGGAGGGCGCGGACGTGGCACCGCTGCCCGGGGACGCGGCGCGGGCCGCGGAGATGCGCGAGCTGCTGGCCGGCGAGCCCGCCCGCATGGAGCTGGTCACCGACCGCCGTTCGCCCGCGGTCTGAGCACCGGCCCGCCGGCCGCCGCCACGAAGCCGATCACACCCACCGAAGCCCGATCACACCCACCGGAGGAACGTCGTGATCAAACCCCGTCCGAGAATCGTGGACCTCAGCGAGGTCGAGCCCAACACGCGGCGCGGCGGTGATCTGCGCGCCATGCTCACCCCGGCCACGGTCGGTTCCACCAGCGGCTTCATGGGTGTGGCCATCGTGCAGCCCGGCGACCGCATCGGTGAGCACTACCACCCCTACTCCGAGGAGTTCGTCTACGTCGTCTGCGGCGAGCTGGAGGTCGACCTGGACGGCGAGCCGCACGTGCTTCGCCCGGAGCAGGGGCTGATGATCCCCATCGACATGCGCCACCGGTTCCGCAACGTCGGCAACGTGGAGGCGCGGCTGGTCTTCCACCTCGGCCCGCTGGCGCCGCGTCCGCAGCTCGGGCACGTCGACACCGAGGAGACCCCGGTGGCCGGCGCGGCCACGGTGGCGACCGAGCCGGCCGGGGCGGGCGCCGACCGCGGAGGGGTCCGGTCATGACCCGGCGCGTGGCGGTCACCGGCATAGGCATCGTCGCCCCGGGCGGCATCGGCGCCCCCGCGTTCTGGGACCTGCTCGCGCACGGCCGGACCGCGACGCGGGGCATCACCTTCTTCGACCCCTCACAGCTGCGGTCGCGGATAGCGGCCGAGTGCGACTTCGACCCGGTGGCGCACGGCCTGGACGCCGGGCAGACCGAGCGGGCGGACCGCTACATCCAGTTCGCCCTGGTCGCGGGCGACGAGGCGGTCCGCGACTCGGGCCTCGACCTCCAGCGGGAGGACCCGTGGCGCATCGCGGTGTCGGTGGGCACCGCGGTCGGCGGCACCACCCGCCTGGAGCACGACTACGTGCTGGTCAGCCACGGCGGCGAGCGCTGGGACGTGGACCACGAGCGGGCGGAGCCCCAGTTGCACCGGGCGTTCTCCCCGAGCACCGCGGCCTCCGCGGTGGCGGAACGCTTCGGCGCCCAGGGCCCGGTGCAGACCGTCTCCACCGGCTGCACCTCCGGCCTCGACGCCGTCGGATACGCCTTCCACACCGTCCAGGAGGGCCGGGCCGACATCTGCATAGCCGGTGCGTCGGACTCCCCGATATCCCCCATCACCATGGCGTGCTTCGACGCGATCAAGGCCACGTCACCGAACAACGACGACCCCGCGCACGCCTCCAGGCCCTTCGACAACAACCGTGACGGCTTCGTCATGGGCGAGGGCGGCGCGGTGCTCGTCCTGGAGGAACTGGAGCACGCACGGGCCCGCGGCGCGCACGTCTACTGCGAGTTCGGCGGCTACGCGACCTTCGGCAACGCCTACCACATGACCGGCCTGACCAAGGAGGGCCTGGAGATGGCGCGGGCCATCTCGACCGCCCTCGACCAGGCCCGGCTGGACCCCACGGCGATCGACTACGTCAACGCGCACGGCTCCGGCACCCGGCAGAACGACCGTCACGAGACGGCGGCCGTCAAGCGGGCCCTCGGGCAGCACGCCTACGACACCCCGATGAGCTCCATCAAGTCCATGGTGGGCCACTCCCTCGGGGCGATCGGCGCCATCGAACTGGTCGCCTGTGTCCTGGCCCTGGCCAAGCAGGCCGTACCGCCGACCGCGAACTACGAGACACCCGACCCCGAGTGCGACCTCGACTACGTGCCGCGTACCGCCCGCGAGCGGAAGCTGACCAGCGTGCTCTCCGTGGGCAGCGGGTTCGGCGGCTTCCAGTCCGCGGTGATCCTGACCCGGCCGAGGGAGTGAGGACACGATGAGCGAACCCCAGGACCGGCGCGCGGCCGTCACCGGCATCGGCGTGGTCGCGCCCAACGGCATCAGCACCGACACCTTCTGGAAGGCCACCCACGAGGGCCTCAGCGTCCTGGACCGGGTGACCCGCGAGGGCTGTGAGCGGCTGCCGCTGAAGGTGGCCGGCGAGGTCCGCGCCTTCGACGCGGCGGACACCATCGAGGAGCGCTTCCTCGTCCAGACCGACCGGTTCACCCACTACGCCATGGCCGCGGCGGACTTCGCGCTCACCGACGCCCGGCTCGGCCCGGCCGACACCGCCGAGTCGCCGTACTCCATCGGCGTGGTCACCGCCGCGGGCTCCGGCGGCGGCGAGTTCGGCCAGCGCGAGCTCCAGCGGCTGTGGGGCAAGGGCAGCCGGTTCGTGGGGCCGTACCAGTCCATCGCCTGGTTCTACGCCGCGAGCACCGGCCAGGTCTCCATCCGCCGCGGCTTCAAGGGCCCCTGCTCGGTCGTCGCCTCCGACGAGGCCGGCGGCCTGGATGCCCTCGCGCACGCGGCGCGGGCGGTACGGCGAGGCACCGATGTGATCGTGGCCGGCTCCACCGAGGCGCCGCTCGCGCCGTATTCGGTGGTCTGCCAGCTCGGCTACGAGGAGCTGAGCCGGGAGAGCGAACCGGGGCGCGCCTACCGGCCGTTCACGAAGGAGGCGTGCGGGTTCGTGCCCGCCGAGGGCGGCGCGATGCTCGTGGTGGAGGCCGCCGGCGCCGCCCGCGAGCGCGGTGCCGACATCCGGGCCTACGTCGCCGGGCACGCGGCCACCTTCACCGGCGCCTCCCGCTGGGCGGAGTCCCGCGCGGGCCTCGCCCAGGCGATCCGGCAGGCGCTGGCCGAGGCCGGGTGCGCGCCCGAGGAGGTCGACGTCGTCTTCGCCGACGCCCTCGGGGTGCCGGCCGCCGACCGGGCCGAGGCGCTGGCCATCGCCGACGTCCTCGGCGCGGGCGCCGCACGGGTGCCGGTCACCGCCCCCAAGACCGGCACCGGCCGCGGCTACTGCGCGGCCCCGGTGCTGGACACCGCCGCGGCCGTGCTCGCGATGGAGCACGGACTGATCCCGCCGACCCCGAACGTCCACGACGTCTGCCACGACCTCGACCTCGTCACGGGCCGCGCCCGCGTCGCCGAGACGCGCACGGCGCTGGTCCTCAGCCGCGGCCTCATGGGGTCGAACTCGGCGCTGGTGCTGCGGCACCCCAGCGCGCGGTGAACACAGCGAAGGAGGAGAGCAATGTCCAAGATCACCGTCGAAGAACTCGCAGCCCTCATGAAGAAGGCGGCCGGTGTCACCGTCAGCCCCGAGCAGCTCAACGACAAGCCGGACACCGGCTTCGACGTCCTCGGCGTCGACTCGCTCGGCCTGCTCGGCATCGTCGGCGAGCTGGAGAACGAGCACGGCACCCCGATGCCGGTGGACGCCGAGCGCTGCAAGACCCCCCAGCAGTTCCTCAACCTCGTCAACAACACGCTGATGGCAGGAGCCTGACATGGCAGGACACACCCGGAACGAGATCACCATCGCGGCCCCCCTCGACCTGGTCTGGGACATGACCAACGACCTGGAGCGCTGGCCCCAGCTCTTCAGCGAGTACGCGGCCGTCGAGGTGCTCAAGCGGGAGGGCGAGAAGACCACCTTCCGGCTCACCATGCACCCGGACGAGAACGGCACCGTCTGGAGCTGGGTCTCCGAGCGCGAGCCCGACCGCGCCACCCGCACCGTCCGGGCCCGCCGGGTGGAGACCGGGCCGTTCGCCCACATGGACATCCACTGGGCCTACGAGGAGGTCCCGGCCGGCACCCGCATGGTGTGGACGCAGGACTTCGCGATGAAGCCCGAGGCCCCCGTCGACGACGAGTGGATGACCGACAACATCAACAAGAACTCCAAGGTCCAGCTCGCCCTGATCCGCGACAAGATCGAGAAGGCCGCCGCCGGACAGCGGCCGGCCCCGGCGCTCGCCGACTGAGCGGCCATCGGGACGGAAGGGAACGAGGAGAGGACGAACACCGTGCACCAGGCCCTGATCGTCGCCCGGATGGCCCCGGGTTCCGCCCCCGACATCGCGAAGATCTTCGAGGAGTCCGACCGGGGGGAGCTGCCGCACCTCGTGGGCGTCACCCGGCGCAGCCTCTTCCAGTTCGGCGATGTGTACATGCACCTCATCGAGTCCGAGCGCGAACCGGGCCCGGCCATCGCCAAGGTCACCGAGCACCCCGAGTTCAGGGACGTCAGCGAGCGGCTGACGGCATACGTCAGCGCGTACGACCCGGAGACCTGGCGGTCTCCCAAGGACGCGATGGCGCGCCGCTTCTACCTGTGGGAGCGCCCCTGAGCCATACCGGGCCCTGAGCCCCACCGGGCCCTGAGCCCCACCGGGCCCTGAGCCCCGCCGGACGGCCGTCGGCCGCCGGATCCGCTGCACCGCGGATCCGGCGGCCGACGGCCCGTGTACGGCCGCGCTCAGCCGATCACATGGCACTCGAACGCGTGCAGGTACGGGTTGACCGGCCGGACGGTGTCCACGGCGAGCCCCGCCGCGGTGAGCCGGCTCACCATGCTGTCCGTGGTGTGCTTGGCCCCGCCGACGTTGAGGAGGAGGAGCAGGTCCATCGCGGTGCTGAACCGCATCGACGGGGTGTCGTCGACCAGGTTCTCGATGACGACGACCCGGGTGCCGGGCCCGCCCGCCCGGACGACGTTGTGCAGCAGCCGGGCCGTGCTCTCGTCGTCCCACTCCAGGATGTTCTTGATGACGTAGACGTCCGCCTTGACCGGGATCGCCTCCCGGATGTCGCCCGGCACGATCTGCGCGCGGCCGGCCAGGTCGCCGCCCTCGCGCAGCCTCGGCAGCGCGTTCTCCACCACCCGGGGCAGGTCCAGCAGACTGCCGTGCATCGCCGGGTACTTGTCCAGCAGGCAGGCCACCACATGCCCCTGGCCGCCGCCGAGGTCGGCGACGGACGCGGCGCCGGACAGGTCGAGCAGGGCCGCGACCTCCCGTGCCGACTGCTCGCTGGAACGGGTCATCGCCCGGTTGAAGACGTCCGCGGACTCGGGCGCGTCCTCGTTCAGGTAGGTGAAGAACTCCTTGCCGTACAGGCCCTCCACCACGTTGCGGCCGGTGCGCACCGCCTCGTCCAGCTTGGGCCAGGCGGCCCAGGTCCACGGTTCGGTGCACCACAGCGCGATGGCGCGCAGGCTGTCGGGGGCGTCCTCGCGCAGCAGCCGGGACATGTCGGTGTGCGCGAAGGTGCCGTCGGGCCGCTCGGTGAAGACGCCGTAGCAGGCCAGGGCCCGCAACATGCGGCGCAGCGGCTTGGCCTCGGTGTGGACCGCGGCCGCGAGGGCCTCGGCGCTCTGCGGGGTGTCCCCGAGGGCGTCGGGCACGCCGAGGCGGGCGGCGGCCCGTACGGCGGCGGACAGGGCCGCGCCGAAGACGAGTTCGCGCAGCCGCATCGGCGGGGGCGGGGCGGGCGGGGCCTGGGAGGTGGCCCGGTTCGGCGGTGCCGTCTCAGCGGTGGTCATCTGCCGGCTTCCTTCGTTCTCGGCCTGCGTCGGTCCAGCAGGGGAAGTGGTCGGGCGGTCAGCACAGGCCTGAGGGCTTGGAGACCCGGCAGGCGTTGTGGTCGAAGGTGTTGCCGAGGCTCTTGGTCTCCGTGTCGACCAGGTCCGCGGGGGCGTTGCCGGCCAGCGCGTTGCCGCTGACGCGGTTCTGGTCGTTGGTGACGCCGACGAAGCTCTTGAACAGCACGATGCCGCCGGACAGCGGGGAGTCGCCCGCGTTGCCGGTGACCCGGTTGCCGTCCACCAGGGTCTTCTCGGTGCCGGTCAGCACGATGCCGGAGCCCTGGAGGGCGGGCAGCCGCTCGGTCTTGGGGCAGTACTTGTTGTTCGCCGTGACGTCGTTGAAGGCGACCTCCAGGGCACCGGCCTTGGGCTTGTTCTCGTCGCCGACGACGAACACACCGGCGCAGTTGCCGACGATGTAGTTCTCGGCCACCGTGAGGTTGCGCAGGCGCCGTACGGTGACGCCGATGCGGTTGTCCTCCAGCCGGTTGTGGTCGATCACCGCGCGCTCGGTGTCGAGGGAGCCGGCCTCCTCGGTGATGGTGTTGGCGAGGAAGACGCCCGCGTCGCCGTTGCCCCGGGCGTAGTTGTCCGTGATGTGACCGCGCACGGACCGCTCCTGGGCGATGCCCCACACGGCGTTCTCCACGGCCTGCACGCGGCGCACCGTCATGGTGTCCGTCGCCATGCCGAACACCCCGGCGCGGCTGAAGCCGGTCACCTTCAGGTCGGCGACGGTGACGCCCTCGACGTTCTTCGTCTTGGTGCCGATCACGCAGATGCCGTTGCCGCCCTCGGCGCAGCTCTTGGTGGCCTTGGTGTCCGTCTTCGACGCCGTGCCCGGCGCCGCCGTCTTCGCGGCGGGCTCGATCACCGTGCTCGCGCCCAGCCCGCGCAGGGTGATCCCGGGCGTGCTGATGGTGACGCTCTCCCGGTAGGTGCCGGGGAGCACGAGTACGGTGTCGCCCGGCTGCGCCCTGTTCACGGCGTTCTGGATCGATTCACCCTGGCGGACCAAGAGGGTCTGGTGGAGGGCCGCCGCGGGGGAGGCGCCCAGTCCGATTCCCGTGCCGACGAGTGCCGCGACGGCGCTGGCGGCATAAGCCATGTGACATCTCTTCATATCGGGTACGTTATGACCGAATAATCCGTACTTGTACGGATAGGCCATCCGGCGGCGTGTCAGCGCGGGGGAACGCATACTGGCGAGGTGACCCGGGCCGGCCACCTCCGCCGTGGACTCGGGGCGGTCGCGGGCTACGTCCGCGGTGCCCCGGGCGCCTACGTCTGGCTGGCGGTCCTGTTCGTCACCACCGTCGCGGTGCACCACATGTCGCCCGGGTTCGAGCAGCACTTCCTGCGCCGCAGGTCGACCAACATCCACGAGCTGTCCCGCACCCCGCTGCGGGTGCTGGTCTCCAGCGCGATGTGGATCGACGGCGGGCGCTGGCTGCCGTACGCGTTCCTGTACACGGTCTTCCACGCCCCGGCCGAGCGCTGGCTCGGCACCGCCCGCTGGCTCGTGGTGTGCGCGGCGGCCCACGTGCTGGCGTCCCTGGTCAGCGAGGGGCTGCTGCTGAAGGCGATCCGGGACGGCATCGCCCCGCACTCGGCGGTCAACACCCTGGACATCGGCGTCAGTTACGCCCTGGCCGGGGTCGTCGCGGTCCTCGTCTACCGCATCGCGACCCCCTGGCGCTACGCCTACCTCGCCGTCGTCCTCGTCGTCTTCGCCCTCCCGCTGGCGCAGTCGCCCACCTTCACCGACATCGGGCATTTCCTCGGGATGCTGATCGGCCTGGCCTGCTATCCGCTGACCAGAGGCCGCGGAAAAGCATGGAATCCGAAGGAGACACTGACCGCGCTCAAGGGTTAGGTTCCCGGCCATGAGCAGCTCGGCGAACAGTGTCGTGAACGGTGGCATCTCCTTCTGGTACGCGGACGACGGTCTCCCGCCGGCCCGCGAACCGCTGCCCGGGGACGCCACGGCCGACGTGGTGATCGTCGGCGGCGGATACACCGGCCTGTGGACCGCGTACTACCTGAAGAAGGCCGCGCCCTTCCTGCGGATCACCGTCCTGGAGCAGAAGTTCTGCGGATACGGCGCCTCCGGCCGCAACGGCGGCTGGCTGTACAACGGCATCGCGGGCCGCGACCGCTACGCCAGGCTGCACGGCCGCGAGGCCGCGATGCGGCTCCAGCGGGCGATGAACGACACCGTCGACGAGGTGATCGCGGTCGCCGGGGCGGAGGGCATCGACGCCGACCTGCACAAGGGCGGCGTCCTGGAGGTGGCCACCACCCCGGCCCAGCTTGCCCGGCTGAAGGCGTTCCACGAGCACGAGCTGTCGTACGGCGAGAAGGACCGGGAGCTGTACGGCGCCCGGGAGACGGCCGAGCGGATCCGGGTCGCGGACGCCGTCGGCTCCACCTGGACCCCGCACGGCGCCCGGCTGAACCCCGTGAAGCTGGTGAAGGGCCTGGCGGCGGCGGTCGAGGCGCTGGGCGTGGTGATCCACGAGATGACCCCGGTGACCGAGATCCGCCCCAAGCACGCCGTCACCCCCTACGGCACCGTCCGCGCCCCCTATGTGCTGCGCTGCACCGAGGGCTTCACCGCCTCCCTCAAGGGGCAGAAGCGGACCTGGCTGCCGATGAACTCCTCGATGATCGCCACCGAGCCGCTGACCGAGGAGCAGTGGGCGGCGATCGGCTGGGACGGCCGGGAGACGCTGGGCGACATGGCGCACGCCTACATGTACGCGCAGCGCACCGCCGACGACCGGATCGCGCTGGGCGGACGCGGGGTGCCGTACCGCTTCGGCTCCCGCACGGACAACGACGGCCGCACCCAGCGGGCGACCGTCGAGGCGCTGCGGGACATCCTGGTGCGCTTCTTCCCGTCCCTGGCCGGGACCGCGGTGACCCACGCCTGGTCCGGCGTCCTCGGCGTGCCCCGCGACTGGTGCGCCACGGTCACCCTCGACCGCTCCACCGGCCTCGGCTGGGCCGGCGGCTACGTCGGCTCCGGCGTCGCCACCACCAACCTCGCCGCCCGCACCCTGCGCGACCTCGTCCAGCGGGACTCCGGCCAGGGCGGCCGCACCGAACTCACCGACCTGCCCTGGGTCGGCCACAAGGTCCGCAAGTGGGAGCCCGAGCCCTTGCGCTGGCTCGGCGTCCACGGCATGTACGCCACCTACCACACGGCCGACCACCGCGAACGCCTCCACCCGGGAACGGAGTCGTCGCGCCTGGCGAGGGCGGCGGACTGGGTGGCGGGACGGAACTGAGGCCGCTCGGGTTGGCCGCGTCATGATCTCTTGACGAGAGCGCGACCGATGCATGACAAAAACGCGACATGGGCCGAGGAGCATGGTCCGCGTTGTCGTCAATGAAGGAATGATCGATTCCGCCTGGTCGCGTCCGTCGCGCGGTGGGCTCGCGTTCCATAACGGGGAGAGGTCCTTTTCATGCCTATCCGGGTCGCCACCTGTGTTTCCGCCGTCGCCACGATGGCCGTGTGCGGCGTGCTGCTCACCGGCTGCAACGACGATTCCGGCGCGGGCGCCGACGTCGTGTCCTCGGCCACGCCGTCCGCGTCCGCGACGTCCGACGGCTCCTCGCCCGCGGCGTCGCCGTCGCAGTCGGCCGCCGGTGACGGGGGCGCGGCCGCCGGCACCGCCGTGCCGGTGAACAAGACGATCAACGACGACGTGATGGGCGAGAAGGCCACCATCGTCAAGTACGTCAAGGACTTCCAGCCGTCGGCGGCGGCGAAGGCCAAGTTCTCGGCGCTGGCGGACGAGAACGTCGTCCTGGTGGACGTCACGGTCACCGCGAGCTCGAAGTACTACGACAGCTTCGGCGCCACGTCCTTCTACCTCACCGGCATGCCCAACGGCATCGACCAGGCGAGCACCACCATCCTCGACGACGAGATCAAGGCGGCCGGCTACCCGCCGCTGAAGGACGCCGAGACCGGCAAGACGTCGACGGGCTGGATCGTCTTCACGCCGACCAAGGACGCGGACAAGCTCGTCCTGCGCTACAAGCGGCTGGCGGCCAAGGGCTCCGACGGGACCGACATCGCCGCGAAGAACTTCGACGTCCCGCTCGGCTGATCGCGCTCGGCCGCCCCGGCCTAGGGCCTCTCGTTTGGATCATGCCGGGCTCGCGGGGTCTGGCGCCGCTCCCTGATCCGGCCTGATCCAAACGAAAGACCCTAGCCCACCGACTCCCGCACCGGGGTTCCGGCCGGGGCGCCGTGTTCCGGGGCCGGGGCGGTCACCAGGAGGCCGGCGGTCAGGGCGGAGACGAGCATGATCACGGCGGCCCAGGCGATGGCGACGGTGTAGCCGTGGACCACGCCCGCCGGGACCGTGCCGGGCCGGTGCGGGCGGGCGGCGACGTAGGCCGCGGTGCTGGTGGTGGCGATCGTGTTCAGCAGGGCCGTGCCGATCGAACCGCCGACCTGCTGGGCGGTGTTGACGGTCGCCGAGGTGACCCCGGAGTCACGCGGCGCGACCCCCGCCGTGGCCGTGGCGAACACCGGCATGAAGGTCAGCCCCATGCCGAGCCCCAGCAGCAGCAGGCTGGGCAGGATCTCCCCGGCGTAGGAGGAGCGCACGGTCAGCCGGGTGAGCAGCGCCAGCCCGCTCGCCGCCAGCAGCATGCCCGGCACCAGCAGCCGCCGCGGCGGCACCCGCGGCAGCAGCCGCGCGGAGATCTGCGTCGCCCCGACGGCGATCGCGGCGGTCATCGGCAGGAAGGCCAGGCCCGTCCGGACCGGCGAGTAGCCGAGGATGACCTGGAGGTAGTAGGTCATGAAGAGGAACAGCCCGAACATGCCGATCACCGCGAACGTCATCGTCAGCAGACACCCCGCCCGGTCCCGGCTGCGCAGGATCCGCAGCGGCAGCAGCGGGCTCGGCGCCCGCGCCTGCCACCACACGAACGCCACGAGCAGCAGCGCCCCGGCCGCGAGCAGCGCGAGCACCAGTGGATCGGCCCAGCCGCGCGGCTCGGCCGCGCTGACGCCGTAGACGATCGCGACCAGGCCCCCGCAGCCCAGCAGCACGCCGGGAACGTCGAGCCGGACGTCCGTGTGCCCCGGCCGGTCGTGCAGCAGCGTGAACGCGCCGAAGACGGCGAGCGCCGCGATGGGCACGTTCACGTACAGACACCAGCGCCAGGTCAGGTACTCGGTGAGCATCCCGCCGACGACCAGCCCGATCGCGGAACCGCTGCCGGCCAGTGCGCTGTAGACCCCGAAGGCCCTGCCCCGCTCGCGCGGGTCGGTGAACGTCGTGGTCAGCAGGGACAACGCGGAGGGCGCGAGCAAGGCGGCGAAGACGCCCTGGAGTGCGCGGGCGCCGAAGAGCATGCCGGAGCCGGTCGCGGCCCCGCCGAGCGCGGAGGCGGCCGCGAAGCCGACCAGCCCGGTCACGAAGGTGCGTTTTCGCCCCACGAGATCGGCGATCCGGCCGCCCAGCAGGAGCAGCCCGCCGAAGGCGAGGGTGTACGCGGTGATCACCCACTGCCGGTTGCCATCGGACATGTGCAGGGCGCGCTGCGCGGAGGGAAGCGCGATGTTCACGATCGTGGCGTCCAGGACCACCATCAGCTGGGCCAGGGCTATGACGACCAGCCCCCACCAGCGGTGCGGATCCGTTGCCTCCGCGGCGGCCCGGGACTCACCCGTTCGGCCGATGCTCATCTGGCCAGAAGAGCATGGATCGGGACGTACCGCATCCGGGTGCCGCGACCCCGGTCGGGGTTCCGCGGCCCGCCCGCGTGCGGATGGGGACGATTGTCGGTGGCGGGGTGCAGCATGGGACCCATGGCGAGGGGAACGACCGGCGGGAGCCGGGTGGCACGGGGCGCGCGGCGGCCGGAGCTGAGGCTGCCGCCGCTGGAGCCGTGGGACGGCGGAGCGCTGGCGCCCGACGGTGACTACGACGGGCTGGAGTTCCGGGACGCGGACCTGAGCGGGCAGGACGCGGCGGGCGCCCGGTTCATGGACTGCGCGCTGCGGGGCTGCGCGGTCGACGAGCTGCGGCTTCGCCACGCCCGCGTCCTCGACTCCGCGCTCACCGCCCCGCGCGGGGTCGGCACCGACCTCTCCGAGGCCACCCTGCGCGACGTCGAGCTGACCGACCCGCGCCTCGGCGGCACCCAGTTGCACGGCGCCGTGCTGGAGCGGGTCGTCGTGCGCGGCGGCAAGATCGACTACCTGAACCTGCGCATGGCCCGGCTGCGGGACGTGGTCTTCGAGTCCTGCGTCCTGGTCGAGCCGGACTTCGCGAACGCCCGCCTGGAGCGGGTGGAGTTCGTGGACTGCGCGCTGAAGGGGGCGGACTTCAGCGGGGCGACCCTGCGGGACGTCGACCTGCGCGGTGCCGCGCCGCTGGAGATCGCCCGGGGCCTCGACCGGTTGTCCGGCGCGCTGATCAGCACGGCTCAACTGCTGGACCTGGCCCCGGCGTTGGCGGCGGCGGTCGGGATCCGCGTGGAGTAGGGGCGGCTAGGGGGTGTCCGGCGGATCTTGGCGCAGACGCGGGGTCCGGCACGCCGATCTGCGGCGTTGTCGTCGGTCGCCGACTCCCCCACGCTCGGCTTCGCTCGCGCGGGGGCACCCCCATGCGTCGACTCCCTCCTCCGCCTTGCATCTCGACGCACCAGACCCCGCTCACCTGGGTCAGAACCGTGCCGTGACTTCCCTCCACCAAGATCCGCCGGACACCCCTAGGAGACGCGGGGGAAGCGGGCCTGGAGGGTCCAGATCGCCGGGTTCTCGCCCAGGTCCTCGTGGAGGTCGACCAGGTCGGCGATCAGGTCCTGGAGGAAGTCCCGTGCCTCCCGGCGGAGTTCGGCGTGCGAGAAGGCGAGCGGCGCCTCGTCCGACGGCTGCCAGTCGGCGGTGATGTCGACCCAGCCGAAGCGGCGCTCGAAGAGCAGCCGGTCACTGGACTCGGTGAAGTCCAGCTCCGCGTGCTGCGGCCGGGCGGCACGGGAGCCCATCGGGTCCCGGTCGAGCCGTTCCGTGATGTCGCACAGCGCCCACGCGAAGTCCAGCACCGGAACCCATCCCCAGGCTGTGGACAACTCCCGGTCCGTTTTGGTGTCCGCGAGGTACACGTCCCCGCAGAACAGGTCGTGCCGCAGCGCGTGGACGTCCGCGCGGCGGTAGTCGGTCTGCGGGGGGTCCGGGAACCGGTTGGAGAGGGCGTAGCCGATATCGAGCACCTGCCGATGGTGTCACGACACCGGGCACGCCTGGCCGCGGCCCGGGGCCCGGCTCGGGGTCTGCTCGGCTCGGTCGAGGGTCTGGTTGGGCTCGGGGTCTGGCTCGGCTCGGTCCGGGGTCCGGCCCGGATCGGCCCGGCCTGTGGTCCGGGCCCGGATTCGGGATCCGCCTCGGCTCGGGGTCCGGCTCGGCCCCAGGGCCCGTCCGGGGTCTGGCTCGGCCCCAGGGTCCGTCCGGGGTCCGGCTCGGCTCGGGGTTTGGCTCGGCTTGGTCCGGGGTCCGGCCCGGATCGGCCCGGCCTGTGGTCCGGCCCCGGATCGGGTTCCGCCTCGGCTCGGGGTCCGGCCCGGCTCGGCCCGGTGCCCGGCCCGGCTCAGCCCCGGGATCCGGCCCGGCTCGGTCCGGGGTCTGGCTCGGCCCCAGGGTCCGGCCCGGCTCTGGGTCCGTCCGGGGTCCGGCTCGGTTCGGGGTTTGGCTCGGCTTGGTCCGGGGTCCGGCTCGGCTCGCCCCGGCTCTGCCCCAGGGTCCGGCCCGGCTCGGTCAGGCCTGCGGTCCGGCCCGCCCGGGGCCCGGCTCGGGGGTCTGGGCCGGTTACGCCCGGCCTGCGGTCCGGCCGGCTCGGTAGGGGGCCCGGCCCGGCCCGGGGTCTGGCCCGGCTCCGCCCGGCCTGCGGTCCGGCCCGGATCGGGGTCCGCCTCGTCTCGGGGTCCGGCCCGGCCCGGACCGGCGGCCCCGGATCCGCCTCGGGCCGTGATCCGCTTCCGCCTAAGAAGCCATCTCATTTGGTCGGACTGTGGTGGCGAAAAGGTTGAGTGATGCAGGGGCGACGGCGGGCTGTACGGGCGCATCGGCTGCCCGTCCGTCATGACAGGCGCCTGGTTGGATGGTTACGTGGACACGGTAATCGAGTGGACCGACCGTCGCATTGTGGACGACGGTGCCGTTGAGCAGGGGTTTCGTTTGGCCCGAGAAGCCAGCGTCGTCCCGGGGATGCTCTGGCTACCGCCTTCGCCTATCTCGTCACCGCCTGCTCTGGTCCTGCTAGGACACGGAGGCAGCGGGCACAAGAGCAGTGAGCGAATCGGTAGTCTGGCTCGCTGGTTCGCGTCCCATGTCGGCCTTGCCGCACTCGCGATCGACGGGCCTTACCACGGCGAGCGAGTCCCCAACCCACTACCAGCCGCGGAGTATCAGGCCCGCATCGCCGAAGAGGGGATCGATGTCGTCCTCGATCGAATGGCCGACGACTGGCAGGCGGCTGTGGACGCCCTCGGCGCCTTGGGCATCGCGGACACCGATAACCTCGCCTACCTGGGAATGTCCATGGGAACACGGTTCGGCATCCCCTTGGCGGCCGCCATGGGCGACCAACTCCGATGTGTCGTCCTCGGCAAGTTCGGCCTCTGGCAAGGACCAGCCCTGCACAAAGGCCTCGAAGCGCCGGAACGCATCGCGGCGGACGCCCGACGGATCAGCGCCCCAGCACTGTTTCACGTCCAATGGCACGACGAGATCTTCCCCAAGGACGGTCAACTGGCCCTCTTCGACACCCTCGGGTCACAGGACAAGCAACTGGTTGGCCACACCGGTCAGCACGCCGAAACAAAGCCCGTCGCCGTGACCCTCTGGCGCGACTTCGTTTCCCGCCACCTGGCAGCTCACGCCAGTAGGGCTGTGAGTCGGCGGTAGCAGATGAGGGTGCAGGCGATGCTGGTGAAGGCGAGGAAGTGCTCAGCTTTGCGCTCGTAGCGGCGGTGCAGGCGGCGGCATCCGGCGAGCCAGGCCATCGTGCGCTCTACAGTCCAGCGGTGGCGGCCCAGGCGGGTCGAGGACTCGATGCCCTTGCGTGCAATGCGGTGCCTGATGCCGCGCCCGCGTAACCATCGTCGCAGGTGGTCATAGTCGTACCCCTTGTCGGCGTGGAGCTTTCCTGGCCTGCGTCGCCGGCGTCCACGCCGGGAGCGGATCGGCGGGATCCCCTTCACCAGAGGGATCAGCGCCTGGCTGTCATGCAGGTTCGCACCCGAGATTCCGACGGACAGGGGCAGACCGGTCCGCTCGGTGATCAAGTGGATCTTCGAGCCGTACTTGCCCCGGTCCACAGGATTCGGACCCGTCAGGTCCCCTTTTTCAGGGCCCTCATGTTCACGGAATCGATGGCACAGCGGGACCAGTCCAGCTCGCCGCGGGAGCCGAGTTCGTCGAGGACGAGGCGGTGGAGTTTGGCCCACACCCTGGCCTTTGTCCACTCGGTAAAACGCCGGTGCGCGGTCGCTCCCGACGGTCCGAACGACGCGGACGGCAACTGCTGCCACGTGCAGCCCGACGTGGCCACGAACACGATCGCAGCCAGCACCTCCCGGTCACCGTGCCGACGTCGGCCACCGCCCTGAGGTCGCGATGGCGCCTCCGGAACCACCCGCTGGAACAGCTCCCACAACTCAGCCGGCACCAGCCGCTCCACAATCGAAACCACGACCGACAGCCTACCGAACCAAATGAGATGGCTTCTAAGATCGCTGACATGTCCAGATCCGTACGCCTGGTGCAGGCCGCCGCGGTCGCGATGGCGATCGCCCTCACCGGCGCCGGGTGCGGGCGCGGGGTGCACGGCACGCCGGGCGGTCCGGGCGTGCGGGACCCGTACTTCCCGAAGGCGGGGAACGGCGGGTACGACGTGGACCACTACGCCCTCACCCTGGACTACACCCCGGCCACCCGCCGCCTCACCGGCACGGCGGTCATCACCGCCCGCGCCACCAAGGACCTGTCCGCCTTCGACCTCGACCTCGCCGGGCTGCACGTGGACTCGGTCGGTGTCGACGGCCGGGACGCCCGCTACAACCGGGCCGGGCAGGAGCTCACCGTCCGGCCGCACGACGACCTGCGCGGCGGCCATACCTTCCGTACGACCGTCCGCTACTCCGGCGTCCCGGAGACCCTCACCGACCCCGACGGCTCCGCGGAGGGCTGGCTGCCCACGGCCGACGGCGCGCTCGGCCTCGGCGAGCCGGTCGGATCCATGGCGTGGTTCCCCGGCAACGACCACCCCTCCGACAAGGCCTCCTACGACATCACCGTCACCGTCCCGCAGGGTCTCCAGGCCGTCTCCAACGGCGAGTTGGCCGACCAGTCCACCCGCGCCGGCCGTACGGCCTACCACTGGCACACCGCTCAACCGATGGCCGGCTACCTCGCCACCGTCGCGATCGGCCACTTCGACATCACCCGCTCGAAGGGCCCCGGCGGGCTGCCCGTCCTCACCGCGGTCGACCCCACGCAGGTGAAGTCGAGCGCGCGGGTCCTCGCGAGACTCCCCGAGATCGTGAAGTGGGAACAGGACACGTTCGGGCCGTACCCCTTCTCCTCCGTCGGCGCCGTCATCGACCGCCCGGACGACGCCGGTTACGCCCTGGAGACCCAGAACCGCCCCGTCTTCCCCGGCACCCCCGAGATCGGCACCCTCGTCCACGAACTCGCCCACCAGTGGTACGGCGACTGCGTCACCCCCAGGTCCTGGCGCGACATGTGGCTCAACGAGGGCTTCGCCACGTACGCCCAGTGGCTGTGGGACGAGGACCACGGCGGCGACACGGCCGAGCAGACCTTCCTGTCGTACTACCACGCCCGCGACAGCGCCCTCTGGGCCTTCCCGCCCGCCACCCCCTCGGGTGCCGACCACATCTCCGCGTCCCCCGTCTACGAACGCGGCGCGATGGTCCTCCACAAGATCCGCCAGAAGGTCGGCGACAAGGCCTTCTTCGCCCTCCTGCGCGCCTGGCCGGCCGCCCACCGCTACGGCAACGCGAGCACCTCCGACTTCACGGCGTACGTCCAGCACCGCTTCCCCCGCGAGGACTTCGGCGAGATCTGGAAGGACTGGCTGTACGGCGAGGGCAGACCGGCCCACCCGTGAGCCCGCGGTGCCGGTCCCGGTGGCGTCAGTCGCCCTCCGGCGGCCAGGCGTCCAGCATCCGGCCCAGCCCCGGCGGCCACACCGGCTCGCGCTCCTCGGTCAGTTCCCGCCGGGTCCACCAGCGCCACGTCAGGATGGAGTCGGCGGCGTGCGCGGCGGCGACGCCGGGGCCGGCCGGCTCCCGGCGGGGTCCCCGGGTGACGTAGACGTGCTCGTACTGGCGCACCGGCACCCCCGCGCGCGTGAAGTCGTGTTCCCAGGTGCACAGCAGCGGGCCCGGCGTCAGATCCGTCCAGCCCGTCTCCTCGGCCAGCTCCCGCACAGCGCCCTCGCGCGGGCCCTCGCCCGCCTCCAGCCCGCCGCCGGGCAGGGCCCAGTGGACGCCGACCTCGGGATTGTCGTACCGGAACAGCAGGACCGAACCCTCCGGGTCCACGACCGCGATCCGGGCCGCCGGGCGGGGCGTGCGCAGCGGTTTGCGCAGGACGGCGCAGGGGCGGCCGAGGGCACGGTCCACGCGCTGGTCGAGGACCTCGTAGCCGAGAGCGGTCCAGAAGGCCAGGCCCGCGTGGTTGCCGTCGAGTACGGCGAGGCGGGCGGCGGCATGGCCCCGGGCGCGGAGCCGGTCCTCGACGCGTTCGGCGAGGGCGCGGCCGTAGCCGCGTTGCTGTTCGCCCGCGTGCACCATCAGCAGGCCGATCCAGGGGTCCGGATCGGCGGGGTCGGGATGCCGGTCGAGGGTGATCGCGAGGCCGACGAGCCGGCCCTCGCCGGTGCGGGCGAGGAGCACTTCGGCGCCCGGCACGGCCAGGTCCCCGGCCAGTGCCCGCGCGACCTGCTCCGGCCGTATGTCGTCCGGGTCGGGGAAGTCGCCGCTGAGCCGGTGGAAGGCGCGGTTGGAGGCGTACAGCGCGGTGAGTTCGGTCAGCAGGGGGCCTTGGATGGTCCGGCCGGGGGCGAGGGGATCGAGGATCACGGGGTGGAAGCTACCCCGGTGACCGGCCGCGCTCTCCGGGATTCCCGCCCTTCCCTGCCGGGCGCTCGGCGGGGAAGGGCGGCGACGGCGGTCCGTCAGACGTTGACGCCGAAGTCCTGGGCGATGCCGACCAGGCCCGAGGCGTAACCCTGGCCCACCGCGCGGAACTTCCACTCCGCGCCGTTGCGGTACAGCTCGCCGAAGACCATGGCCGTCTCGGTGGCGGCGTCCTCGGACAGGTCGTAGCGGGCGATCTCCGCGCCGCCGGCCTGGTTGACGACGCGGATGTAGGCGTTGCGCACCTGGCCGAAGTTCTGGCCGCGGTTCTCGGCGTCGTAGATGGAGACCGGGAAGACGACCTTGTCGATGTCGGCCGGGAGGCCGGCCAGGTTGACGTTGATCGCCTCGTCGTCGCCCGCGCCCTCGCCCGTGCGGTTGTCGCCGGTGTGCACGATGGTGTTGTCCGGGGTCTGCTTGTTGTTGAAGAAGACGAAGTGGGCGTCCGAGTAGACCTTGCCCTGCGTGTTGACCGCGATGGCGGAGGCGTCCAGGTCGAAGTCGGTGCCCGTGGTGGTGCGGACGTCCCAGCCGAGGCCCACGGTGACGGCCGTCAGGCCCGGAGCCTCCTTGGAGAGCGAGACGTTGCCACCCTTGGACAGGCTTACAGCCATGTTGGGAGTCCCTTCCTAGATTTCCCTGTGCGTGCCGACGAAGCTACCGTCACCCGGGAGAACGCCGGGGGCGTCCCGGTGGTTCCGGACTCCCTTTACCTTTTTTACCCGGGCTTCCCCACGGTTTCGGAAATCCAGGTGACGCGGACGGGCCGGGCCGGGAACATGGAAGGCATGTCCGGTCCTCACGTCATCCGCGGCTCCGTCTCACTTCCCGAGGCCGAGCTGATGTGGCGTTTCTCCAGGTCGTCCGGGCCCGGCGGACAGCATGTCAACACCAGTGACTCCCAGGTGGAGCTGCGCTTCGACCTGGCGGCCACCGAGGCGCTGCCGCCGGTGTGGAAGGAGCGGGCCCTTGAGCGGCTGGCCGCCCGGCTCGTCGACGGGGTGGTGACCGTACGCGCGTCCGAGCACCGCTCCCAGTGGCGCAACCGCGAGGCCGCCGCCGTCCGCCTCGCCGCGCTCCTCGCGGAGGCCAGCGCGCCCCCGCCCAAGCCCCGCAAGCCCACGCGGATACCGCGCGGCATCAACGAGCGCCGGCTGCGGGAGAAGAAGCAGCGCGCCGACACCAAGCGCGGGCGTTCGGGGCGGGACTGGGGATAGCGGGTCCGCCCCCGCGCCATCTTTGTTCGCCGCTTGTCACATCTTCGGTCCGGGAGCCGTCAGCCGGGTATGGACGCTCACGACAACGACTTCCTGGCCCGCCGTTTCGAGGCGCACCGGGGCCATCTGCGCGCCGTCGCCTACCGGATGCTGGGCTCGGCCGCGGAGGCCGAGGACGCGGTGCAGGAGGCGTGGCTGCGGCTGAGCCGGTCCGACACCAGCGAGGTGGAGAACCTCGCGGGCTGGCTGACGACCGTGGTCGGCCGGATCTGTCTCGACCTGCTCCGGTCCCGCCGGGCGCGGGGCGAGCAGCCGCTGGAGAGCTGGCAGCCGGGGCCGTCGGGCGCACCGGATCCCGCGCAGGACGCGCTGCTCGCCGACTCGGTGGGGGTGGCGCTGCTCGTCGTCCTCGACACGCTCGGGCCCGCGGAGCGGCTGGCGTTCGTGCTGCACGATCTGTTCGGGGTGCCGTTCGAGGAGGTCGGCGGGATCCTCGGGCGCAGCCCGGCCGCCGCACGGCAACTGGCCAGCCGGGCGCGGCGCCGGGTGCGGGGCGCTGCCGCGCCGGAGGCGGACCTCGCGCGGCAGCGGGCGGTGGTCGACGCGTTCCTCGCGGCGGCGCGCGAGGGGGACTTCGAGGGCCTGCTGGCCGTGCTGGACCCCGAGGTGGTGGCGCGGGGGGAGACCGGTACGACGGTCGGGGCGGCGGAAGTGGCGTCCAACGCGGCGCGGTTCGCGGCGCTGGCGAGGGTGGCGCGCCCGGTACTGGTCGACGGGGCCACCGGGTTGGTGGTGCGGGGGCCGGACGGTGCGGCGGAGCGGGTCCTCGCCTTCACCTTCTCGGCGGCGGGACGCATCCTGGCGATCGACGTCCTCTCCGGCGCGGCCCGGTTGGCCGACCTGGACCTGGAGGAGCCGGTGTGAGCCGCCGGCCCCGCCCCCCTCGGCCGCTTACGCGTCCCCCAGCGCCAGCACCCCCACCGTCTGCCCCCCGCTGGTCTCCCCGTTCTTCCGGAAACCCAGCCGGAGATAGAAGTCCTCGGGACCGTCCGTACCGGGATGCCACGTGACGTACAGCTCGGAGCCGCCCCGGCGCCGGATCTCCTCGCCCACGGCGGACACCGCGAAGCGTCCGTACCCCCGCCCCTGCTCGTCCGCCGCGATGTTCAGCCGCCACAGCCCGGACCGGCGCACGCTCCCGTCGCCGTACCAGTCGATGTCGAGGAAGGCCATGAGGAACCCGACCGGCCGCGAGCCGTCGAGGATCAGCCGGGGCCAGGCCACCCCCGCCGGGTGGACGCACGCCTCGGCGAGCGAGCGCTCCACCGACTCGACCGCGTGTTCCTGGTCGGGCCGGACGCGGATGCCGATCGCCGCCTCGAAGGTGCGGGGCGTGATCTCTTCCAGGTGCAGTGTCATCCGCGCACCCTAGGCGGCGAGTTCACCCCGCCACCAGCGAGTTCCCGTGCCACCGAGGCACGAGGGGCCTCAGCCCAACTGCCGGTAGCGGCCCCGGAAATACGTCAGCGGTCCGCCCTCCGCGCTCGGCGCCCGAGCCGTCAGCACCCGCCCGATGACCAGCGTGTGATCCCCGGCCGCCACCCGCTGCTCGGTCCGGCACTCCAGGGTCGCGAGCGCGCCGGCCACCAGCGGGGCGTTCGTCACCTCGCCGCGCGCGTACACGAGGTCCTCGAAGAGGAGCCGGTCGCTGATGCGGCCCTTCATGGCGAAGCGGCCCGCGACGTGCCGCTGGCTCTCGGCGAGCACCGACACCGCCCACAGCGGCTGTTCGGCGAGCAGGTCGTCCATGCGCGAGCCCTCCCGCAGGCTGACCAGCACCAGCGGCGGGTCGAGGGAGACCGACATGAAGGCCGTCGCGGTCATGCCGACGTCCTCCGCGCCCGGCGCGTGCGGGTCGTCCGGGTCGAGCGGCGGTTCCTGCGCGGTGACCAGGACCACACCCGCGGCCAGCCGGGACATCGCGGCCCGGAACTCGTCGTTGCTCACCCCCTCAGCATGCCCGGAAGCTGCGAGGGTGGTGGGGGAAGGCGTCTTCAGCACGCCGGAAACGCTAGTCTGCGTCCCGTGCGCCCCGCATCGGGCCTCCGCCCGAGCCGGGTCCTAGGACCAGCGGCGGAGCCGACTGGAAAGCCCGGCATCCGGCGAACACGGAAAAACGCGGAAAGCCCGCCCAATTGTTCATGTTTTGCTGTGACTTGAGTCACAAGGGGCAGGAATTGTTGACCCTGTGTACCGAGTGGGCAGCGCGCTGTGATTCAGTGGCCGTGGAACTGCTGGAGCAACCACGAGGCGCCGAAGACGACGACCCTTGATTCGCTACGAGGTCTCGGGGGGAGGGCGAGCATGGAGACCGAGTCGGAGCCGTACGTCCGTCTTGCGTCCCTGCGTCAGCTGCACCAGGTCATGGCCGACATGAACACGGCCCGCAGCCTCGCGGACACCCTCCAGACCGTCGCCGACGGCGCGGTCAACGCACTCGGGTACGAGATGGCGGGCGTGAACCTCGTACGACCCGACGGCGACCTCGTCGTCGCCGCGTTCTCCGGGAACTCCGCCGCCGAGTCCCTGATCACCGGCCGGGTCGGCTCCCGCGACGCCTGGGAGCGGCGCCTGACCATGGGCGAACACTGGGGCGACCTCGTCTTCATACCGCACACCGAGGGCTGGGTGCTGGACGACGACGACGTGCCCCAGTGGTTCACGGACGGGCCCGCGCCCCGCTTCGAGGACGAGTGGCACCCCGCCGACCGCCTGTTCGCCCCCATGTACACCCCGGGCGTGCCGGGCGGCGCCTGCGGGGAACTGCTCGGCGTCATATCCGTGGACCGCCCGCGCAACGGCAGGCTGCCCGGCGCCTGGGGCCGCGAGGCCCTCCAGATGTACGCCTTCCAGGCCGCCATCGCGATCAGCAACGCCCGGCTGCGCTCCAACATGCAGCGCGCCCTGGTCCGCCTGGAGCGCGAGCAGCAGGCGCTGCGGGCGAGCGAGGAGAGCTTCCGGCAGGCGTTCGAGTACGCGCCGTCCGGCATGGCCATCGCCGAGATGGGCGGCGAACAGCACGGCCGCATCCTGCGCACCAACGACGCCCTGTGCCGGCTGCTGGGCCGGCCGGCCTCCGCGATGCGCCGCTACTCCTTCTCCGACCTCGTGCACCCCGAGGACATCGGCACCCTGCTGCGCACCTCGGCGGAGGGCGGAAGGGCCGAGCTGCGCCTCGGCCGCCGCGACGGCAGCTACGTCTGGGTGTCGCTGCGCAACAGCGTGGTCGCGGACGCGGCCGACGGGCCCCGCTTCCTGCTCACGCACGTCGAGGACATAGAGGAGCGCAAGCGCCGCGAGCTCCAGCTCGCCCACCGCGCCTCGCACGACTCGCTGACCGGCCTGCCGAACTCCGCCGAGCTGCGCTCCCGGCTCTCCGCCAGGCTGTGCCGCCGCCCGGCGCACGCCCTGGACGCGGCCTACGGCCACCCCCCGGCCTTCGAGGGCCCCACCGGGCACGGATTCGAGTTCGCGCCGGGCGCGGAGCCGTACGAGGGCTACGACCACCATGTGCACACCGTCGCCCCCGAGGGTGAGCAGGACGACGGCACCAAGGGCCTCGCGGTGCTCTTCTGCGACCTGGACGGCTTCAAGTCGATCAACGACCGGTTCGGGCACAACGCGGGCGACGCCGTCCTGATCGAGGTGGCGCGGCGGCTGTCCCAGGGGGTGCGCGACGGCGACACGGTGGCCCGGCTCGGCGGCGACGAGTTCGTGATCCTCGCCGACGGCCTCGGCCGCGCGGACGCCCAGGACCTGGCCGTACGGCTGCGCAACGAGATCATCCAGCCGATCCGGGCCGAGGGGCGGGCGGTCCGGGTGGGGGCCAGCTTCGGCATCGGCTGGGCCCACTGCGGCATGACCGCGGACGAAGTGCTGAAGTCGGCCGACGAGCGGATGTACGTAGAGAAACGATCTCGTCCCAAACAACATCGACGCGCGGGGTGAATCCCAGGTCAGCGAGTTGATGCGGTCTGCGTCACCTGTTTGGCGGGGCTGGAGCGGGTAGGCTCGCCTTTCCAGCCATGACCGCATCCGTTCGCACCTGTTGAGGAGTACCAAGGGATGACGCCCGGCGACAACGGCGCGAGCACGCCCGAGGAAGACGACCCGTTCGGCTATCTGTACGCAGACGGCCAGGCCAGAGGTGCCCAGCCGCCGTCCGGTGGTTACGGCTACCCGAACTCGGTCAGCAGGGTGCGCACGGTCGGCGAGCGTCAGTACGGCCAGCAGCAGCCGCCCTACGTCCCGCAGCAGCAGGGCGCCTACGGCCAGCCGAACGCGCACTACCAGGCCCCGGAGACGCTGCCCGGCGGCCCCCCGCCGTCCGGCCGCCCCCCGGCCCCCCAGCCCGGCCCCGGCCGCCGCGGGCCCAACACCAAGGGTCTCCTGATCGGCGCGATCGCGGTGGTCGCCGCGGTGGTCATCGGCATCGGCATCGCCATGATCAACGGCAACTCGGACGACAACCAGGACAACCAGGCGGGCGGGACCCCGACCCAGGGGCAGTCCACGGCGCCGACGCCGACGGGCAGCAGCCCGGCGACGCCCGAGCTGAAGGCGGACCCCGGCAAGCTCCAGCTCGCGGGCGGCGCGACCACGGCCTCGGACGTCAAGGGCTCGACCTCGGGCTCCTACATCGGCGGCCTCAACACGGTGGGCGCCTCGGTGACCTGGACGGTCGACATCCCCTCGGACGGCACGTACACGCTGTTCGCCCGGTACAACAACCCCGGCGACGACCAGTCGATGACCCTCACGGTCAACGGCAAGGAGTTCGGCAACAAGTTCAACCTGTCCAACTTCACGCACCAGTCCGACCCGGCGCAGGCATGGACCGAGACCTACGCGTACCCGACCCTCAACAAGGGGGCGAACACCGTCTCGCTCTCCTGCCAGCAGGGTGACAAGTGCAACGTCCTGCTGGACCAGCTCTGGCTGAAGCCCGGCCAGCAGAAGCGCGGCTAGGACAGGGTTAAGGCACCGCGGTCGGCCGTACCCGGTCCAGCAGGTCCCGGTACGTCTCCCGGTCGAACTCGCCCGCGGCGGGTGCCCGGACGGTGGCCGCCGAGAGGGCGAGCGCGTGGCGGAGGCGGACCGGCCAGGGCGCGTCGGCCACCAGCCCGGACAGGAGGGCGGCGACCGCCGAGTCGCCCGCGCCGGTCGGGTTGCCCGGCAGGCGGGCCGGGGCGGTGGCGCGCCAGCGGCCCTCGGGGGTGGCGGCGAGCAGGCCGTCCGGGCCCAGGGAGGTCACGACCGCGTGGGCACCCCGGCGGCGGGCGGCCTCGGTGGCGCGCAACGGATCATGGGAGCCGGTGAGTTCGGCCAGCTCGTCGGCGTTGGGCTTGATGACGTCGGGGCGGGCCGCCACCCCGCGCCGCAGCGGCTCGCCGCTGGTGTCCAGCAGGACCGGCACGCCGGCGGACCGCGCGGCGCGTATGAGCCCGGCGTACGCCCCCACCGGCACCCCCGGCGGCAGGCTGCCGCACAGGGCCACCGCCTCGGCGCCGGGCAGGAGTCCGGCGTAGGCGTCCAGGAAGGCGCCCCACTCGGCGGGCGCGATCTGCGGGCCCGGCTCGTTCAACTGCGTGGTGTCGCCGGAGCGTTCGTCGACCACCGCGATCGTGCGCCGGGTCGCCCCCGCCACCGGCACCAGCGCGTCCGTCAGCCCCTCGGTCCCGGCCAGCCGGTCCCGGACCGCCCGGCCCGTGCCGCCGCCCGCGAACCCGGTGACCGTCACCTCATGCCCGAGCGCGGCGAGCACCCGGCCCACGTTCACGCCCTTTCCGCCCGGACGCTCGATGACCTCCGAGACCCGGTGCGAGGCGTGCGGGCGCAGTGACCGCACCCGGTAGGTGATGTCGAGAGCGGTGTTCAGCGTGACCGTGAGGATCAACCGGGCCGCCTCCCTCGAAGTTCCGGCGCCGCCCGCCGCCGCGTCGCCGGGCCCCGATCATGCCAAACGGACGGCGGCCGGCCCAGTCGCGGGCGGCCGCCGTCTCGGGCCTTTCTTTCGGATCAGGTCGCTCCGGCGCCGACGGCGCCTTGTGACCGACCCGAGCGGGGTCTGGTGCGTGCAGATGCAAGGCGGAGGAACGAGTCGACGCGATGGGGGTGCCCCCGCGCGAGCGAAGCCGAGCGTGGGGGAGTCGGCGAGTGACGACAACGCCGCTGGGGGTCCCCCCACGCCCTTCAGGCAGTGGGGGAGTGCGTGCCAGACCCCGCGACCGCCGACAAGATCCGAAAGAGAGGCCCTAGGGAAACAGCCGGGCATATCAGCCCAGTCGGGGCTCCACCACCCACTCGCCCCGCCGCATCACGCCCCGCACCTCGAAGTCCGCGTCCAGCAGTACCAGGTCCGCGTCCTTGCCGGGCTCCAGGGAGCCGATCCGGTCCGAGAGGCCCAGCAGCCGGGCCGGGTTGGCGGACAGGGCCTTGACCACGTCCTCGACCGGCAGCCGGTCCACGGTCACCGCCCGCTTGAAGGCCCGGTCCAGCGTCAGCGTGGAGCCCGCGATCGAACCGCCCTCCACCAGCCGGGCCACGCCCTCGCTGACCTCCACCTCCAGCGGGCCCAGCAGGTACCGGCCGTCGCCGCTGCCGGCCGCGTCCATCGCGTCCGTGATGAACGCCACCCGGTCCGGGCCCGCGTGGTGGAAGGCCAGCTCCAGCGCGGCCGGATGCAGATGCGTGCCGTCGTTGATCAGCTCGACCGTGACCCGCTCGTCCTCCAGCAGCGCGGCGACCGGGCCCGGGGCGCGGTGGCCGAGGCCGGGCATCGCGTTGAACAGGTGCGTGGCGACGGTGGCGCCCGCCTCGATGGCGTCCACCGTCTGCTCGTACGTCGCGTCCGTGTGGCCGATCGCCGCGATCACCCCGTGCTCGGCGAGCAGCCGTACCGAGTCGATGCCGCCGGGCAGCTCGGCGGCGAGCGTGAGCATCCGTGCCTGCCCGCGCGCCGCGTCGATCAGCTTGCGCACCTCGGCCGGCTCCGGGTCGCGCAGCAGCGCCGCGGAGTGGGCGCCCTTGCGGCACGGCGAGATGAACGGCCCCTCGAAGTGGATCCCCGCGATCTCGCCCTGCTCGGCCAGCTCGCTGAGCACTCCGGCCTGCCGGACGAGCAGGTCCATCTCGTCGGTGACGGTGGAGGCGACGAGGGTGGTGGTGCCGTGCGCGCGGTGGGTGCGGACGGCGGTGAGGATCTGTTCGGCGGTGCCGGAGAAGGAGGCCCCGCCGCCGCCGTGGTTGTGGAGGTCGACGAAGCCGGGGACCAGCCAGTGGCCGCTGACGTCCACCACCCGGGCGCCGGCCGGCGCGGTGGCGGTGATGCGCCCGCCGTCCACGGCTACCTGGCCGCCCGGCATCGTGCCGGTGGGAAGCACCACGTTCGCGCTGGTGAGAACCTGCGGGGTGCTGCCTCCACCCGGCGCCCGACTGTCCCGCTCTGTGGCCATCAGGTGCTTACCTCCGGAGTCGTAGGGATGGCGCCGGCCAGCAGATCCCGCGCGAGCAGGCCCGCGCCCAGGCAGCCGGCGGTGTCGCCGAGGGCGGCGGGGACGATGGACGGCAGTTTCTGGAAGGTGACCCGGCGCCGGACGGCCTCCCGCAGGGGCCGGAACAACACTTCCCCCGCCTCGGCGAGACCGCCACCGATGATCAGCGTGCGCGGGTCCAGCAGGGTGAGCGCGGTGACCAGCCCGTCGGCGAGCGCGTCCACCGCCTCCTGCCAGACCCGGCGGGCCCCGGGGTCGCCCGCCGCGACGGCCCGCGCGCAGTCGGCCGCGTCCGCGTCCGGGTTCCCCCCGGCCGCCGCCCAGGCCTCGCTGACGGCGGCCGCGGAGGCGTACCGCTCCAGACAGCCGCGCTGCCCGCACGGACAGGGCGCGCCCTGGGGGCGTACGACGACATGGCCGATCTCGCCCGCGAAGCCGTGCGCCCCGGACTCCACCCGCCCGTCGATCCCGATCGCGCCCGCGATGCCGGTGCCGAGCGGCACGAACAGGAAGCGGTCGGTGCCCCGGCCCGCGCCGATCCGGCCCTCGGCGAGGCCGCCGGTGCGCACGTCGTGGCCGAGCGCGACGGGCACGCCGAGCCGCTCGGCGAGCAGGTCGCGCAGGGGCACGTCCTTCCAGCCGAGGTTGGCGGCGTAGACGGCGATGCCGTGCTCCTCGTCGACGATGCCGGGCACCGCGATGCCGGCGGCGGCCGGGGTGCCGTGGTGCCGGGCGCCGTACGCGTACAGCTCGGCGGCGAAGTCGAGGATGCCCGCGACCACCGCGTCGGGGCCGCGCTCGCGGCCGGTGGCGCGGCGGGCACGGTGCAGCAGGGCGCCGTCGTCCCCGACGAGGGCGGCCTTCATCCCCGTACCGCCCACGTCCAGGGCGATGACATGTCTCACGGGGACAGTGTGGCCCGCTGACCCACGAGAGGTCTAGTCCATTCGCGTGGTGTAGACCTCAGGCGGCCATCCGGGGCGTACCGGCCCGGCGCGCACGGCACGGACCGGGCGCTACGGTTTCCCCATGGAACTGGGCGACCGAGAGAAGGCCATCCTCGCGCTGGAACGCCGGTCCTTCCCCGGCCCCGGCGCCAAAGAGCGCGCCATCCGGGAGGACCTCCACCTCTCCCCGGTCCGCTACTACCAGCTCCTCAACGCCCTCCTCGACGACGAGCGCGCCCTCTCCCACGACCCGGTCACGGTCAACCGCCTGCGCCGCGTCCGGGAGACCCGCAGATCGGACCGCTGAGCCGGAGCCAGGCGTGACGCGGGCCCCCGCTGGATAGTGTCGGTACATGGATCCTCTGCCGACCCCAGCCACCCAGGCCGGCCGGGACGGGCTCGCCGCGCTGGTCGCCAACCCCGCCGCCGCGGTGGTCGGCCTGGACTTCGACGGCACCCTCGCCCCCATCGTCGCCGACCCCGAGCAGGCCCGCGCCCACCCCGGCGCCGTCCCCGCGCTCACCGCCCTCGCGCCCAGGGTCGCCCACGTGGCCGTGATCACCGGCCGGCCCGCCGGCGTCGCGGTCCGCTACGGCGGCTTCGCCGGTGTCCCCGGCCTCGCCCACCTCACCGTCCTCGGCCACTACGGCGCCGAACGCTGGGACGCCGCCACCGGCACCGTCACCGCCCCCGCCCCCCACCCCGGCGTCGCCGCCGTCCGCGCCGAACTGCCGGGCCTGCTGGACCGGGTCGGCGCCTGGCGGGGCACCTGGGTCGAGGAGAAGGGCCGCGCCGTCGCCGTGCACACGCGCCGCGCGCAGGACCCGGCGGCGGCGTACGAGGCCCTGCGCGCCCCCCTCACCGACCTCGCCGCCCGCCACGGGCTGATCGTCGAACCCGGCCGCATGGTCCTCGAACTGCGGCCGCCCGGCATGGACAAGGGCGTCGCCCTCAGCGAGTACCTCCGCGAGACCGGCGCCGGGTCCGTCCTCTACGCCGGCGACGACCTCGGCGACCTCCCCGCCTACGCCGCCGTCGACAAGCTCCGCTCCGAGGGCGTCCCCGGCCTCCTCGTGTGCAGCGGCAGCACGGAGGTCACCGAACTGGCCGAGCGGGCGGACCTGGTGGTCGACGGCCCCGAGGGCGTCGTACGGCTGCTCACCGCGCTGGCGGCTCAGCTCGGCTGAGCGGTCAGGGCGTCAAGCTGGTCCAGGAACCACCGGGCCGGCGGCAGCGCCGTGCCCGCGGCGGCCAGCCTCTTCGAGCGCTCCGCGCGCTCCGCCGCCGGCATGCTCAGCGCGGTGTGCAGCGCCTCGGCCGTGCCCGTGATGTCGTACGGGTTCACCGTGAGGGCGTCCTCGCCCATCTCCTCGTGCGCCCCCGCCTCCCGCGACAGCACCAGCGCGCACCCCTCGTCGGAGACCACCGGCACCTCCTTGGCGACGAGGTTCATGCCGTCCCGGATCGGGTTGACCAGGGCCACGTCGGCGAGCCGGTACGCGGCCAGGGACCGGGCGAAGTCGTCCTTCACGTGCAGCACCACCGGCGTCCAGCCCGCGGTCCCGTACGCCGCGTTGATCTCCTCGGCCACCCGCCGCACCTGCGCCGTGTAGTCCCGGTACACCGCGAGGTCCTGCCGCGACGGATACGCGAACGCCACGTGGACCACCCGCTCCCGCCACTCGGGGTGCGTGTCCAGCAGCTCCCGGTACGCCAGCAGCCCGCGCACGATGTTCTTGGACAGCTCGGTGCGGTCCACCCGGACGATGGTCCGGCGGCCCTCGCCGATCTCCGCCCGCAGAGCCGCCATCCGCTCGTCCACGTCGGCGCGGTGGGACCGCTCGCGCAGGAAGTCGGCGTCCGCGCCCAGCCCGTGCACCCCGATCCGGGTGCCGGAGGGGATGCCGGGCCCCAGCACCGCGTGGCAGCACTCGGTGAACGCGTCCGCCCAGCGCGACGTGAGGAACGCCGCCCGGTCCGCGCCCAGGATCCCGGTGAGCAGCTCCGCCGCGATGTCGTCCGGCAGCAGCCGGAAGTACTCCGCCGGCGCCCACGGGGTGTGCGAGAAATGGCCGATGCGCAGGTCGGGCCGGAGCCGGCGGAGCAGCCGCGGGGCGAGCGCCAGGTGGTAGTCCTGGATCAGCACCGCCGCCCCCTCGCCCGCCTCCTCGGCCAGCGCCTCGGCGAACGCCTGGTTGTAGGCCTCGTACGCCGCCCACTGCCGCCGGAACTCCGTGCCGAAGACGGGCTCCAGCGGTGTCTGGTACAGCATGTGGTGCACGAACCAGAGCACCGAGTTGGCGATCCCGTTGTACGCGTCGGCGAAGACGTCCGCGTCGATGCCGAGCATCCGCACGTGCTGCCCGCCGGTGTCCGCGGCCGGCAGCGGGCCGCCGCCGGCGCGCCGCGCCGCCTCCCGGTCGCCGTCGCCCAGCGCGGCGCACACCCATACCGCGTTCGTCTCCGGACCGATCGCCGACAGGCCCGAGACCAGTCCGCCGCCGCCCCGCTTGGCGCGCAGCGAACCGTCCTCGCCCGCCTCGTACGAAACCGGGCCGCGATTGGACGCGACCAGCACCTCAGCGTCGTGCGTGGAAGCCATGGTCCAGAACCTAGCCCGGCCCGGAAACACTCAAACCCACCGACCACTGCGGAAGC
Source organism: Streptomyces sp. NPDC048106 (assembly GCF_040706415.1). Classification (NCBI taxonomy): domain Bacteria; kingdom Bacillati; phylum Actinomycetota; class Actinomycetes; order Kitasatosporales; family Streptomycetaceae; genus Streptomyces; species Streptomyces sp. NPDC048106. Next base: position 34,264 of record NZ_JBEZND010000056.1, read on the forward strand.
CGGTCGCCACGGGCCGCACCCGAGCTTTCACGCCACCCGGCGCCGGGCGTACTCCGCGATCTCCGTCATCGGCGGCCGCTCCTCGGTGTCCACCGTGTAGGTGCGCGGCTCGAAGCCGGACACGCCCCGCTCGAACTGGGTGAGCGCGGGGCGCACCAGGTGGCCGCGGGCCAGTCGTAGCTGGGCCGTGCGGTAGATGGCCGCCGCCATCCGGCCGAGCGCCTGCCCGTCCTGGTGCCGGTGCCTGCGCACGCCGACGTCCACCTGGGCCAGCGCGTCCAAGCCCACCAGGTGCAGGGCGTCCACCAGCATGCCCAGCTCCACGCCGTACCCGACCGGGAACGGCAGCTGTTCGAGGAGCGAGCGCCGGGCCGCGTACTCGCCGCCCAGCGGCTGCACAAAGCCCGCCAGTTGCGGCCAGTGCATGTTGAGCAGCGGACGCGCCATCAGCTCGGTGACCCGGCCGCCCTGTCCCGCCGTCCCGGCGAGCGGGCGGTCGTACATCGCCTTGACGAGCTGCACGTCCGGCTCGGTGAGCAGCGGGCCGACGATGCCGAGGACGAAGTCGGAGGAGAACTCCCTGAGGTCCGCGTCGACGAAGCAGATGATGTCCCCGGTGGCGACGAGCAGCGAGCGCCACAGCACCTCGCCCTTGCCCCGCACCGCGGGTATCCGGGGCAGGATCGCGTCCCGGTGCACCACCCGCGCGCCCGCCGCGGCGGCGACCTCGGAGGTGCGGTCGGTGGAGCCCGAGTCGATCACCAGCACCTCGTCGACGAGCGGCACCCGCTCCACCAGATCGCGCCGGATCGCCGCGACGATCTCGCCGACGGTCTCCTCCTCGTCGAGCGCGGGCAGGACCACGCTGATGGTCTGGCCGGTGCGCTGTTTGGCCGCCAGGACCTGGTGCAAGGGACGGTCGCGCACGGACCAGGAGCGGTTGCCCATCCAGCGCTCGACTTCTTCCAGCACGGTCCCCGGCTCCTCACGTTCGTCTCGCGGTACGGACGACTATCTCAACTCTCCAGGCCTTCGGTTACAGTCTTGAGCAACGCCGATGACCATCGCATGTCGGGGGTCGCGCGCGGACACCGCCGCATCTGGCGGACACAATCGAATACCGCTCATCCAGAGGGGCAGAGGGACACGGCCCGATGAAGCCCCGGCAACCCTCCAGCCGGTTCTCGTCTTCGAACGTTTCGACTTTTCGACGCTTCGAGCAGCGAGGCTCCCGGCTAGGGAAGGTGCCAATTCCGTCTCACGGCGAGGTGCGTCGTGAGGAAGATGAGGAGAAAGGGCCTCGCCTCCCATGGCTGTGCAGACAGTTGCAACCTCCGAAACTCCCACCGTCGATCTCGGTCCCGCCGCGGCGCTGAGCTGTCGCGAGTGCGGCCACCGCGTGCCGCTCGGCCCGGTCTTCGCCTGCGAGGAGTGTTTCGGCCCGCTGGAGATCGCCTATGACTTCTCCGCCTACGACACCGAAGAGCTGCGCAAGCTGATCGAGGGCGGCCCCGCCAACATCTGGCGCTACGCCCCGCTGCTGCCGGTCCCGGCCGACGTGGCCAAGAAGCCGAACATCAACCCCGGCTGGACCAAGCTCGTCCAGGCCGACAACCTGGCCCGCGAACTCGGCGTCACCGGCGGTCTGTACGTCAAGGACGACTCCGGCAACCCGACGCACTCCTTCAAGGACCGGGTGGTCGCCCAGGCCCTGGAGGCGGCGCGCGCCTTCGGCTTCACCACCCTGTCCTGCTCCTCCACCGGCAACCTGGCCGGCGCCGTCGGCGCCGCCGCCGCCCGCGCGGGCCTGCGCTCCTGCGTCTTCATCCCGCACGACCTGGAGCAGGGCAAGATCGTCATGGCCGCGGTCTACGGCGGTGAACTCGTCGGCATCGAGGGCAACTACGACGACGTGAACCGTTTCTGCTCCGAGCTGATCGGCGACCCGGCCGGCGAGGGCTGGGGCTTCGTCAACGTGAACCTGCGGCCGTACTACGCCGAGGGCTCCAAGACCCTGGCGTACGAGATCTGCGAGCAGCTCGGCTGGCGGCTGCCCGACCAGATCGTGGTGCCGATCGCCTCCGGCTCCCAGCTCACCAAGATCGACAAGGGGCTCCAGGAGCTGATCAAGCTGGGCCTGGTCGAGGACCGGCCGTACAAGATCTTCGGCGCCCAGGCCGAGGGCTGCTCGCCGGTGTCGACGGCCTTCAAGGCGGGCCACGACGTGGTGCGGCCCCAGAAGCCGGACACCATCGCCAAGTCCCTCGCCATCGGCAACCCGGCCGACGGCCCCTACGTCCTGGACATCGCCCGGCGCACCGGCGGCGCCGTGGAGGACGTGACGGACGAGCAGGTCGTGGCCGCGATCAAGCTGCTGGCCCGCACCGAGGGCATCTTCGCCGAGACGGCGGGCGGCGTGACCGTCGGCGTGACGAAGAAGCTCATCGAGAACGGCCTGCTCGACCCGGCGAAGACCACCGTCGTCCTCAACACCGGCGACGGCCTGAAGACCCTCGACGCGGTGGCCGGCACCGGCCTGACCGCCACCATCCGTCCGACCCTGGACTCCTTCCGAGAGGCTGGCCTCGCATGAGCGTGACCGTTCGCATCCCCACCATCCTGCGTACCTACACCGGCGGACAGGCCGAGGTCGCCGCCGAGGGCACCACCCTCGGCGAGGTCATCGAGAACCTGGAGAAGAACCACACCGGCATCGCCGCCCGCGTCCTGGACGACCAGGGCAAGCTGCGCCGGTTCGTGAACGTCTACGTCAACGACGACGACGTCCGTTTCGAGCAGGGCCTGGAGACCGTCACTCCGGACGGCGCGGGCGTCTCCATCATCCCGGCGGTGGCCGGCGGCTGCTGACCGGATGATCGATCATTACCTTGGGTAATGACGGTCACCGAAGGTGTCTAGGATTGCCCTCTCCGTGAGAGAAGCGGAGGGGGCAATTCTGTGTGATTGAGCGCGGTAGAGTTGGGGAACGCGCCCCCGAGCCATCGAGGGGGACCCCTCGATTCCCTTCCGCGGGCCCGATAAGAAGTAGCCAAAATGCACGGGCTTTCCGCGGCTTTTGCGTCTTTTACGGGGCCCGACTTGCCCTGAATTCAGATGAATTCTCCCCACATTCCGGATCGTTCGCGTCCAGAATTCTCGTCCAATTGACCTGTTGCAGACGGCAGTTGGACAGATACATTCAGCCGCGGTCGACGCGTTCCGGCGCACGCCCCCGCCGAATTGGGGGTGAGGTCTGACCCGGGTCCGCGAAGTGCGGATCTGTGCAAGGGCCAGTAATAGGGGAGTTAGGCATGGCTCAGGGCACCGTCAAGTGGTTCAACGCGGAGAAGGGGTACGGCTTCATCGCGGTCGACGGTGGTGCGGACGTCTTCGTCCATTACAGCGCCATTCAGATGGACGGCTACCGCACCCTGGAGGAGGGCCAGCGAGTCGAGTTCGAGATCTCGCAGGGCCAGAAGGGTCCGCAGGCCGACATGGTTCGCGTCGCCGTCTGAACGTTTCTCTGCCGAAGGGCCCGCACCTCACACGGGGTGCGGGCCCTTCGGCGTGCCCGCCCGGCGCGTTCGCCCGCGGCTGACGGGGCCGATGTACCCGCCGCAGGCGCTTGCACTCGACCATGCCGAGTGCTAATCATTGCGTTAGCACTCTGAAGGTGAGAGTGACAACGAAGGACCGGGTCGGTGAGGTCCGCGGGCCGTGTGGGGCAAGGAACCACAGGCCGGCGAACCGTCCGTCGCGGGCGCGGGCGCGGTCCGAAGGAATCACCCCCAGTCCTGGAGGGACCACTTCACATGGCCAAGATCATCGCGTTCGACGAGGAGGCGCGGCGCGGCCTCGAGCGCGGCATGAACCAGCTCGCGGACGCCGTCAAGGTGACGCTCGGCCCCAAGGGTCGCAACGTCGTCCTCGAGAAGAAGTGGGGCGCCCCCACGATCACCAACGATGGTGTCTCCATCGCCAAGGAGATCGAGCTCGAGGACCCGTACGAGAAGATCGGCGCCGAGCTGGTCAAGGAAGTCGCCAAGAAGACGGACGACGTCGCCGGTGACGGTACGACCACCGCGACCGTGCTCGCCCAGGCCCTGGTCAAGGAAGGCCTGCGCAACGTCGCCGCCGGCGCCAACCCGATGGCCCTGAAGCGCGGTATCGAGAAGGCCGTCGAGGCCGTCTCCGCCGCCCTGCTGGAGCAGGCGAAGGACGTCGAGACCAAGGAGCAGATCGCCTCCACCGCGTCCATCTCCGCCGCCGACACCCAGATCGGCGAGCTGATCGCCGAGGCCATGGACAAGGTCGGCAAGGAAGGCGTCATCACCGTCGAGGAGAGCAACACCTTCGGCCTGGAGCTCGAGCTCACCGAGGGCATGCGCTTCGACAAGGGCTACATCTCCGCCTACTTCGCGACCGACATGGAGCGCATGGAGGCGTCGCTTGAGGACCCGTACATCCTCATCGCGAACTCCAAGATCGGCTCCGTCAAGGACCTGCTCCCGCTCCTGGAGAAGGTCATGCAGTCGGGCAAGCCGCTGCTGATCATCGCCGAGGACGTCGAGGGCGAGGCCCTGTCGACCCTGGTCGTCAACAAGATCCGCGGCACCTTCAAGTCCGTCGCCGTCAAGGCCCCGGGCTTCGGCGACCGCCGCAAGGCCATGCTCGGCGACATCGCCATCCTCACGGGCGGCGAGGTCATCTCCGAGGAGGTCGGCCTCAAGCTGGAGAACGCGACCCTGGACCTCCTGGGCCGCGCCCGCAAGGTCGTCATCACCAAGGACGAGACCACCATCGTCGACGGTGCCGGCTCCTCCGAGCAGGTCAACGGCCGTGTCAACCAGATCCGCGCCGAGATCGAGAACAGCGACTCGGACTACGACCGCGAGAAGCTCCAGGAGCGCCTGGCCAAGCTCGCGGGCGGCGTCGCGGTCATCAAGGCCGGTGCCGCCACCGAGGTGGAGCTCAAGGAGCGCAAGCACCGCATCGAGGACGCCGTGCGCAACGCCAAGGCGGCCGTCGAGGAGGGCATCGTCGCCGGTGGTGGCGTGGCCCTGCTGCAGGCCTCCCAGGTCTTCGAGAAGCTGGAGCTCGAGGGTGACGAGGCGACCGGCGCCAACGCCGTGCGCATCGCCCTGGAGGCCCCGCTGAAGCAGATCGCCGTCAACGCCGGCCTCGAGGGCGGTGTCGTCGTGGAGAAGGTGCGCAACCTGACCCCGGGCCACGGCCTGAACGCCGCGACCGGCGAGTACGTCGACCTGGTCGCCGAGGGCATCATCGACCCGGCGAAGGTGACCCGTTCCGCGCTGCAGAACGCCGCCTCCATCGCCGCGCTGTTCCTCACCACCGAGGCCGTCATCGCCGACAAGCCGGAGAAGGCCGCCGCGGCCGCTCCGGGCGGCGGCATGCCGGGCGGTGACATGGACTTCTGATCGACTCTGGTCGATCGGTTTCCGTACCGAGGGCGGCACCCCCTGTCACAGGCAGGGGGTGCCGCCCTCGGACTTTCCCATGTACCGCCGGCGTGGCCCGTGTCACAGACGGCCGATTCCGGGTGCGGGAATGCTGGCCTTTGCACGACGGCTTACTTAAGCGTCTATAACAATGCACGTTCACATACCGCATGGTCAGCAACAGCCCCTCCGAGGAGACCCCACCCGTGACCGTCGACACGCCCGCCGCCTCCCGCGCGGCCCGGATACTCTCCCGCCCCATCGCCCTCAACGGCCTCACCGTCCCCAACCGGATCGTGATGGCGCCGATGACCCGGATGTTCTCCCCGGGCGGCGTCCCCGGCGAGAACGTGCGCTCGTACTACTCCCGTCGTGCCGCCGCGGGCGTCGGCCTGATCGTCACCGAGGGCACCTACGTCGGCCACGAGTCGGCCGGCCAGAGCGACCGCGTGCCCCGCTTCCACGGCGAGGAGCAGCTCGCGGGCTGGGCGAAGGTGGCCGAGGACGTGCACGCGGCGGGCGGCACCATCGTCCCGCAGCTGTGGCACATCGGCACCGTGCGCAACCAGGGCGACGCCCCTTACCCGGACGCCCCCTCCCACGGTCCCTCCGGTCTGCGCCTGAACGGCACCGCGGACGCGACGCCCATGACGCAGGCCGACATCGACGCCGTCATCGGCGCCTTCGCCGAGGCCGCGGCGTCCGCCGAGCGCATCGGCTTCGACGGCGTGGAGATCCACGGCGCCCACGGCTACCTCCTCGACCAGTTCCTGTGGGAGGGCACCAACCGCCGCACGGACGCCTACGGCGGCGACCCGGTCGCGCGCACCCGGTTCGCGGCGGAGATCGTGGCGGCGGTCCGCGAGGCGGTCTCGCCCGACTTCCCGATCCTCTTCCGCTACTCGCAGTGGAAGCAGGAGGCGTACGACGCCCGGCTCGCCGAGACCCCGCAGGAGCTGGAGGCGATCCTGACCCCGCTCGCCGCGGCCGGCGTCGACGTCTTCCACGCCTCCACCCGCCGCTACTGGCTCCCCGAGTTCGACGACTCCGACCTCAACCTCGCGGGCTGGACGAAGAAGCTCACCGGCAAGCAGACCATCACCGTCGGCTCGGTCGGCCTCGACGGCGACTTCACCGGCGCCTTCGCCGGCGAGGGCTCCCCGGTGCAGGGCATCGACGACCTGCTCGACCGCCTGGAGGCCGACGAGTTCGACATGGTCGCGGTCGGGCGCGCGCTGCTCCAGGACCCGCAGTGGGCGGCGAAGGTGCTCGCCGGCCGGGTGGCGGAGCTGGCGCCGTACGACGCGGCGTCGCTGAAGACGCTGAGCTGAGGCGTGCTTCCGAGGCCGTGCCGCTGAGGCCCGTGACTCCGATGCCGTGCCTCAGACGCCGCCGATGTTGCCGTTCAGCGGCTCGATGTCGACGCGCACCGGGGTGCCCCACACGCGGAGCACCTCGTAGTCGGTGAACTCGTGCACGAGCCGGTACGCCATCGCGGGCCGCGCGCCGCGCCGCTGGGCGGCGAGGTAGGCCTCGGCCTCCTGGCGGTCTCGCCGGGGGGTGCCGCAAAGCTGCCACTCCTGCCCGTTCCACAGCTCCGGCAGCCAGCGCTGCTGGGGCTGTGGGCGGTCGCCCCGGACGCCGTACCGCGACGGCGCGGTGGCCACCGGCTCCGCCGGGCCCGGCCTGCCCTGGTACTCCGACCGGCGGGCGGCCCGGCGCCGCGTCTCGCACAGCAGACACAGGTCCGGCGCGCTCTCGTCCACCGGGCCGTGCGGATGCTCGGCGCAGCGCGTGGCCGGCGCGTTCGTCCCGACGCTCTCCTCCAGCAGGTCCAGCGCCCTGCGCAGATCCGTCCTGATCTCGTGGAGCCGCCCGTCCGGTGTGTCGGCGGCCAACGCCTCCCCGTGCTCGCCGAGCAGCCGAAGCGCTCGGCCCAGGGCGGTCAGCTGGGCGTGATTCATGGTGGTGGTTCCGGTCGGTAGGCGGGTTCCTTGTCCCCCCAGTGTCCAGGATCCCGACGGCGGGACGGCGGGGCTTCACCGTGGCTCCCCAAGGGGAGGCCGTGATGGGGTGGGGCCATGACGAATCTGACGGGGCGGTTCTTAGGCGGTCTTCAGCGGCTCAACGCGGCCTACCCCTGGGATCACAACGCCCATTACCACCCCTGGCTGCTGCGGCAGTTGCCCAAGCGCTTCGGGCGGGCGCTGGACGTCGGGTGCGGAGCCGGGGAGCTGGCCCGGCTGCTGGCCGCGCGGGCGGAGCGGGTGGAGGCGGTCGACACCGATGCGGAGATCCTGGAGCGGGCACGGGAGCTGGGCGGGGCCTTCGAGAACGTCCGGCACACGCTCGGCGCCGCCCCCGACGCGCTGCCGCCCGGCCCCTACGACGTCATCACCTGCGTCGCCGTCCTGCACCACCTCCCCTTCACCGAGGCCCTCACCCGGTTCCGGGCGGAGCTGGCGCCCGGAGGGACGCTGGTCGTCGTGGGATGCGCGCGGGACGAGGACGTCCGAGGGGCCGCCTCCTTGCCGCTCAACCCGCTGTTCGGGTGGGTGAAGAACCGGGGGCGGGCCGCCGTGCGGCGGCCCGTGACCATGACCGCGCCCACCCGGCAACCGGAGATGGACTTCTCAGAGATCGCCGGGCAGGCTCGCCGGCTGTTGCCCGGCGCCCGGCTGCGGCGGGGGTTCTTCTGGCGGTACACCCTGGTGTGGCGCGCGCCCTGAGAGGGTGACGTACGTCGCCAGGAAGCCGACCAGGTAGCCGGTGAGCAGGCCGCCCGCGTAGACCGCGGCGGTCGCCGCCGGGCCCCGGTTGCCCGCCAGCAGGGGGAAGAGGGCCCAGCCCGAGGGGCCGATCGCCGTCGCGCCGACCTTCGTGCCGAGCATCGCGAAGCAGCCGATGAAGGCGCCGCCCGCCGCGCCGCCCGCGCAGGCGGTCAGGAAGGGGCGGCCGAGGGGGAGGGAGACGCCGTAGATCAGCGGTTCCCCGACGCCCAGGAGGCCGGCGGGCAGGGCCGAGCGGATCGTCGTACGCAGGGACAGGTCGTGGCGCAGCCGGACGTACACCGCCAGGGCCGCGCCCACCTGGCCCGCGCCCGCCATGGACAGCAGCGGCAGCAGGACGGTGTAGCCCTGCTGCTGGATGAGGGTGGCGTGGATGGGGATCAGGGCCTGGTGGAGGCCCAGCATGACCAGGGGGAGGAAGAGGCCGCCCAGGAGGAGGCCGGCCAGCGCGCCCGTTGCCGTCAGGAGCCAGTTCACCGCCGTGCCGATCGCCGAGGCCACCGTGCCCGCCGTGTACATCAGGCCGTACAGCGTGATCAGGCCGGGGACGAGGACCGTCACCGTCGGGGTGAGGAGGACGTCCAGGGGGTCGGGGACGCGGCCACGGCAGAACCGTTCCACCCGGGTGGCGAGGAAGGCCGCCGCCAGCGCGCCGAGGACCCCGCCCTGGCCGGGGGCGAGATGGGCCCCGAACGCCGTCACCTCCGCCACGCCCGGGTACACGACCACCGCCGCCACCGCCGCGCCCAGCACCGGGGTGCCGCCGAACTCCCGCGCCGTGTGGTAGCCGACGAACACCGCAAGCAGCGCCATGAAGGCCGAGGCAACCGTGGTGAGCGCGGGGGTGAGACCGGGCAGCCAGCCGGCGTTCCTGAGCAGGCCGTTGAGACCCGCCAGGATGCCGCAGCCGATCAGGGCGGGGATGAGCGGGACGAAGACGTTCGCGATCCGGCGCAGGGCGGTCTTGAGCGGGGTGGCCTCGCGGCGGCGCGGGGCGGCCGGGAGCCGGGCCGCGCCACCGCGCTGCGGGGTGGCGGCTGGGGGGCCCGTGTCCGTGCCGTCGCGCTGCGGGGTGGCGGCTGGGAGGCTCGTGTCCGCGTCGTCGCGTTGCGGGGCGGCGGTCGGGAGGCCCGTGTCCGCGCCGGGCGCCGGGGGCCGCCGTACGGTCCGCGCCCGCACCTGTGCCGTCACCGCCTCCACCACTCCCGGCCCCAGCACGATCTGCCACGCGGCCCCGTCCTCCACCACCCCCAGCACCCCCGGCACCGTCCGCAGTCCCGTCCCGTCCGCCGCGTCTGGGTCCGCGAGGGTGAGCCGCAGCCGGGTCATGCAGTGGGTCACGGCGGTGACGTTGGCGGGGCCGCCGACGTGGGTCAGGACGGCGGTCGCGGTGGAGGCGGGGTCCGTGTGCACCCCCCGAGCGTGCGCGTCAGCCGGTCGCGCGGGCCAGCGCGGCACGCAGATGGCCGCCGGAGTCCTCCAGAAGGCGGGCGGCCGTCGGGCCGTCGACCCCGGCGAGTAGGACGAGGATCGCGGTCTTCACCTCGCCGCCGGACTCGGTCAGCGCCCGCTCGATCTCCGCGTCGCCCGCGCCCGTGGCCAGCGCGACGATCCGGCGGGAGCGCGCCCGCAGCTTGGCGTTGGAGGCGCGCACGTCGACCATCAGGTTCCCGTAGGTCTTGCCGAGCCGGATCATCGTGATGGTCGACAGCATGTTGAGGACGAGTTTCTGGGCGGTGCCCGCCTTGAGCCGGGTCGAGCCGGTGATCAGCTCGGGCCCGACGACGATCTCGATGCCGTGCTCGGCGGCGGCCGCCAGCGCGCTGTGCTCGTTGCAGGCCAGGCCGATGGTCAGGGCGCCCCGCGCACGGGCGTGCTCGACCGCGCCGATCGCGTACGGGGTGCGGCCCGAGGCGGAGACGCCGACAACGCTGTCAGCAGGGGTGAGTTCGAGCGCGTCGAGGTCGGCGCGGGCCAGCTCGCCCGAGTCCTCGGCGCCCTCCACGGAGCTGACCATCGCCCCCGGACCGCCCGCGATCAGGCCGACGACCTGGTCGGGATCGGTGTTGAAGGTGGGCGGGCACTCGGAGGCGTCCAGGACGCCGAGACGCCCCGCGGTCCCCGCGCCGGCGTAGATCAGGCGCCCGCCCCGGGTCATCCGCGCGGCCACCGCGTCGATGGCGGCGGAGATGCGGGGGAGCTGTCCGGCGACGGCGGCCGGCACGCCGGCGTCCTCGCCGTTCATCAGCCGGGCGATGTCGAGGGTGGGCAGACGGTCGATGTCGGCGAGTTCGGGTCGGAAGGCCTCGGTGGTCAGCGAGGCCAACTGGCTGCGCAGGTCATGGGAGGTCATGGGAGCGGCTCTCTCGGTCTCGAATGCCGGTTGGTGTTCCCCCGGCGCCGGTGCTCACCCGCCGTCGACGCAGGTGCTCACCTCGCGCTGGTGCGATGCCGGTGCGCCAGTGCCTCGTACGACGCGGCCAGCGCGGGCGCCGCCGTCTCGTACGTGCGCTGGGCCACTCCCACGAACAGACAGTCCACCACGAGCAGTTGGCTGGTCCGCGAGGACATCGCGGCCGGCCGCAGCTCGGTCTCCCGTGAGGTGGACGTGGTCAGTACGTGGTCGGCGTACTGGGTGACCGGTGAGTCGGGGCGGCCGGTGATGGCCACGGTGGTCGCCCCGCGCTCGAACGCGGCCCGCAGCGGCTCGATGACGTCCCCCGTCGAGCCGGAGTGGGTGATCGCGATCGCCACGTCGCCCGAGCGGAGCTGGACGGCGTTGGTCACGGCGAGATGCGGATCGCTGGGCGCGTGCGCTATGAGCCCTATGCGCAGCAGCTTCTGGGTGAGGTCCTGGGCGACGAGCCCGGACGCCCCTATGCCGTACACGTCGGTGCGGCGGGCGCCGGCGAGCGCGGTGACGGCCGCGCCGAGCTGGCCGGTGTCGAGTCCGGCGGCGGTGTCGGCGAGGGTCTGCTGCTCCTCGTAGGCCAGTTTGGTGACGACGTCGGCGATCGGGTCGTCCACGGCGATGTCGGTGGTGATGGCGGGCGCCCGCCCGGACTGCTGCTGGGCGGCCAGCCCCGCGAGGGCGAGCCGCAGGTCCCGGTAGCCGGGGTAGCCGAGCAGCCGCGCGGTGCGTACGACGGTGGCCTCGCTGGTGCCGGTCAGTTCGGCGAGGCCGGTGACCGTGAGGGCGGCGCAGCCGGCCGGGTCGTTCGCGACGGCCTCGGCGACGCGCTGCATGGACCGGGTCATCGACGGGGCGAGGGTGCGCACCTTGGCGGCGAGCGAGCCCACGGGACTGCCGAAACTTTCCTTCACGTCCTGGGTCACCTCTGAAAGATATTTTCGGTTCGGCGTCCGGGTCAAGAGTGCGCACAATGGGTTGCATGGAGCCCATTACCCCCCTTGAACAGGCCCTGCACGCCGCCCGTGCCCTGGTTCTCGCCGATCTGGTGGCGGGCCGGGTCGCGGAGGCGGACGTGGTCTCGCTGGTCGAGGACTCCGTGGCGCAGCGGCGCTGGTGGGTCGAGCAGTGGCCGGACGGCGCGCACTTCGTGGCCGGTCTGGTGGCGCAGGACGTGCAGGACGCGCTCCTGGAGCGGTACGGCCGCTGGCCGCTGTGCCCGGTCTGCGCCTCGGGCGACCCGCACGCGCTGGACGTGGAGCCGGAGCTGGGCCCCGACCCGCACTGGGTGTGCCACCAGGCGGGCGTGAAGGTCGCCGCGGTGGGTCTGCTGGGCTCCGCCATCGGCGGGGCGCCGTCCTCGTGAGGCGCCCGTGACGGTGTACATCGACCCGCCCACCTGGCCGGGGCACGGCCGCCTGTGGTCGCACCTGGTGAGCGATGTGTCGTACGACGAACTGCGGTTGTTCGCCGACGGTCTCGGCGTGCCCCGGCGGGCCTTCGAGCGCGATCACTACGACCTCCCCGCGCACCGGTACGCCGACGCGGTGGCGGCCGGTGCGGTGGAGGTCCGCAGCCGTGAACTGGTGCGGCGGCTGCGGGAGTCGGGACTGCGGCGGCCCAAGGGGCTGGTGCGGCGGGGGATTTCCTAGGGTTTCCGCGTCATTTACCGGGGCCTCGGCGTCAGTTCCTCGGGCTCTCGCGCCAGTTCCTCGGGCTACCGCTTCACTGGAGCTCGTACGCCACGAGCCGGTCGTCTATCGCGCCCGCCGGCGTGAAGCCGGCGCGGACCAGGACGGCGTGGGAGGGGCTGTTGGCCTGCCGCGCCCGCGCGTACACGGTCCGTACGTCGTCGCGGGCCAGCGCCCACCCGCACAGCGCGCGCAGCGCCTCCGTGGCGTACCCCTGGCCGCGGGCGGCCTCGCCGAGGTTGTAGCCGATCTCCACGCGCCCCTCCTCGTCCGGGGCGCCGTGGAAGCCCAGGGCGCCGACCGCGCGGCCGTCCTCGGTGCGCACGAGGGCGAACGAGGTGAACTCGGGCCGGTGGACGCCCGCTTCGTACGCTTTCACCAGCATCCTGGCGGAGTCCCGCGTGCCGTCCTCCGGGGCGCCCCCGAGCCAGTCGAAGCCGCCGTCGCCGCCGAGGGCGAGATCGCGGGCCGCGGCCGGGCGGATGCCGGTGAGGGTGAGGCGTTCGGTGGGCAGGACGAGGTTGTTGTACCAGCGCCACTCGGTGACCGGGTCCCGGCCGGGCAGCTCGCCGCGGCCGGTCGCCCACAGCAGGGTCGGCCAGGGCTCGGGGCCGGGCTGGACGTGCGGGAAGATCGAGGTCAGGACGGACTCGGCGAGTTCGGCGGGCGGCTCGTAGGCGAGACCGAGCCCCTCGGCCATGTCGTGGGTGTGCAGCAGGACTTCGGCGACGCCCATCGCGGCGAAGCCCTCGCGGTCGGCGCTGCGGAACGGGTGGGGGTGGAAGGCGCGGACGCCGGGCGGGGCGGTGGCCACGGCGGCGGCGAGCAGCGCGCCGGTGGTCTCGACGACGTGCAGCAGCCCCGCGTTGTCGGTGTCCTCGTGCAGCGTCAGGTCGAAGGGGACGTAGGCGTCCCGCGCCCGCCCGGCCAGATTGGCGGCATAGGCCACGAGGTCGTCGGCCACGTGCACGGCGGTGGTGTGGCAGTCCCACTCGACCCGCCCGGCGCGGACGCTCCTCCAGTCCCGGTCCACCGCCTCCCGCAGCAACTCCAGGCACCCGGCCACGGCCTCGGTCACGTGTTCCCCGCTCATCGCTCGCATGGGCGCACCCTAGGCGGGGGGCGTCGTCACGGCGACAGCATTTCCAGTTCGGCGGCGAGGTTGTAGCGGGCGGTGGACTCCCAGTGCTCCCGGCCGTAGGGGGTGTGGAACAGCCGTGGCAGTGCGAGGAGTTGGCGCAGGACATCGGAACGCCCTTGCCGGAAGGCGTCGTTGGGGACGAAGTGGTACTCCTCGCGGACCTCGGCGGTGTAGGCGGCGTACGCGGACGGGGGCGCGGCCAGGATCGCGAGGTCGGCGTCGCACAGCACCTGGCCGTCGTGGTCGTCGTCGGCCGGGTCGTGCGTGACGGTCAGCCGGACCAGCCGGGCCACCTCCCCGGCCTTCGCCTCCGGCACCCCGGCCTCCGGCAGCGCGCGCTCGGCCAGCCGCGCCGAGCGCTCCTCGTTCTCGGAACGCTCCGGGTGGTACACGGCGTCGTGGAACCAGGCGGCCAGCCGGACGACGTCGGGGTCGGCGGCGTACCTCTCCAGCGCGTCGACGTGGTCGAGCACGGCGGTGAGGTGAGCGAGCGTGTGGTAGCGGCGCTGGGGCTCCTGCCAGCGGGCGAGGAGGTTGTCGGCGTAGGGGGCGGGGTCCGGGCCACCCTCGGGGGCGCGGGCGGCGTCCAGGGCGCGGGCGAAGCGGAGACGGAGGGCGTCGAGGTCGGCCATGGGCCCATTCTCGCGTGGCGCCCGCCCGTGGCGCAGTGGCGTCCGCGCGGTGGCGGTGTGAGGTGAGTGCCCGGTGGCGGTGCGGGGCGAGCGCCCGGTGGCGTACTGGCGCGCCTTCGGCGGCGTACCCTTAAATTGGACTAGACCTTTACTGGATCCTTGGCCGTGACGAATGGGGTGCCATGAGCAAGCGTGCAGTCCTGGAGGTGATCGCCCTCGACATCGAGGACGCGGTCGCCGCCCAGGCCGGAGGCGCGGATCGCCTGGAGCTGGTCACCGAGATGGCCGCCGACGGGCTCACCCCGTCCGCCGCCACCGTCGCCGGCATCCGTGCCGCCGTCGACATCGACCTGCGCGTGATGCTCCGCCTGGCGGACGGGTTCGCGGCCGGTGACCTGGAGCGGCTGCTCGGGGTGGCCGAGGAGATGCGGGCGGCCGGCGCCGACCAGTTCGTCCTCGGGTTCCTCGACGCGGACGGGGGCGTGGACCTGGCCGCCGTGGAGCGGGTGGCCGGGGCGCTGGAGGGCTGCCGGTGGACCTTCCACCGCGCGATCGACCGCGCCGCAGACCGCGACGCCCTGCGCAAGCAGCTCGCCGACCTGCCCGGCCTCGACACCTACCTCACCGCGGGCGCCGCCACCGGCGTGGACGAGGGCCTGCCGACCCTGCTGGCCGAATACGGCCGCCGCGGCGAACCGGGCTACGAGCAGACCGTCCTCGTAGGCGGCGGCCTCCGCCTCGACCATGTCCCGCCCCTGCTCGCCGCCGGTCTCGACGCCTTCCACATCGGCGGCGCGGCACGCCCGCGGGGCTGGCACGGGCCGGTGTCGGAAGCCGCGGTCAAGGAGTGGCGCAGGGTGCTGGACGGCGCGGAAGACTAGGTCACGGGTACCGGGTAACGGCTACGAGCCCGACCGCCCCGCCCCCCGCCGGGGAACCGGTACGGGAGCGGGGCGGTCACGGGAACGCGCCGGGTGATCGTCAGTCGACGTCCACCGGGCCGTCGTCCGACTTCTTCTCGCGGCGGGCGCTGAGCTGGAGCAGGCCGGTGTCCCGGGCCTCCTCGGAGCGGTGCCCGTCGGACTCCTGGCCGCTGAGGTTCTGGCGGACCGAGTCGAGGATGGTCAGGCCCTGGGAGACCAGGCCGGCCGCGATCTCGCCGAGGCCGTCCGCGCCGTTCAGGACGTTGACGTTGGCCCCGGCCAGACCGCCGGCCGCCTCCTTCACGATCTGCGGAAGCTGGTCGATCAGCATCCGGTCCAGCGCGACCCGGTCGTACGACGCCGCCGCCTCCGCCTGGATCTTCATCCGCTGGGCCTCGGCCGCCGCGAGGATCCGCACCCGCTCGGCCTCCGCCTCGGCCGGCTTGACGACCTCGGCCACCAGCTGCTTCTGCCGCAGCAGGGCCTGGCGCTGGGCCAGCTCCGTCTGCGCGTCGAGCACTTCCTGCTGCGCGTGCGCGTGCGCCAGCGGACCGGCCTGCGCCGCCTGCGCCTGCGCCCGGTCCACCTCGGCCGAGTACTGGGCCTTGACGACGGCGGTCTGCCGGGCGTACTCCGCCTGCTGGCGCGCCGCCTCCTGCTCCGCCTCCACCGCGGCCTGCGTGGCCTGCGCCTGGGCGATCTGCGCCTGGCGCTGGATGGCCGCCTTGTGCGGGGCGGACATCGCGTCGATGTAGCCGGTGTCGCCGTCGTCGATCGACTGGATCTGCAACGAGTCCACGATCAGGCCGATCTTGGCCATCTCCGTCTTGGAGGTGTCCAGCACCTCCGCGGCCAGCTTCTGCCGCTCGGTGACGATCTCCTCGACGGTCATCGAGCCGATGATGGCGCGCAGGTGACCGGCGAAGATCCGGCCGGTGAGCACCGACATCTGGTCCTGGTCGGAGAGGAAGCGCTGACCGGCGTTGATGATGCTCTCGCTGTCATTGCCGACCTTGAAGGCGATGACAGCCCGCACGTGCAGGGCGATGCCCTGCTTGGTCACACAGGTCTCGGTGACCTCCGACTCGCACATCGCCAGCGAGAGGAAGCGGGTCTTGCGGAAGAACGGGACCACGAACTTGCCGTGACCCGTCACCACTCGGAACGGCGCGCCCCCCAGTCCCCGTCGTCCGCCCGAGATCAACATCGCCTCGTCCGGCGCGGGTACGCGGTATCCGAACATTTTCTCGTACTCCTCAGCAGGCGTCGACGGCGTCGCCGCCGAGCGCGTCCAATGGATCTGCCCACTCGATGACGCCGACCTCGCGGCATCCCCGTGATTCGATCACGAGGACCGTGGCTCCCGGCGGCAGGGGATCCTCCGACCAGGCGAGAAACGTCTCGGAGCCGCCCCTGACCCGGACCAGTACCTCGCCGGGTCCCGCGGATCCACGCGTTCCGATGAGCACCTTCCCCGTGCGGCCGATCACGGCCTCGTCCTGCGGCATCACCGGCCGTCCTCCTCGCCCTGGCCCCAGGATTCCGACGATAACCCCAGTCGGGCCGGGGACCAACGGGCGGGAGGTCACATCCCGGCGAGGCCCTAGGTGTATTGACCCGTGAGGTTGGGGACGCGGCTGGCGGGTGGTTGGCCTTTCAGCGCGGTGTGTCCGCGGTGGTGATTGTAGGTGTGCAGCC
>NZ_JBEZND010000057.1:0-47628 GCF_040706415.1 Streptomyces sp. NPDC048106
AACGGGGCTATCCAGGAGGGCTCCGACGCCGTGATCACACCAGACACAGCGAGATCATCTCACCCGTGACCAGCAGTTACGGGACAGCCCTTAGATTCTGAGCGAGGAGGGCGGGGCGGGCCGGGCGCTCCAATCGGCCACGGCGTTGGTCATGGGTTGCTGTCGATCCAGACCGTACGGCGCTCGGTGTTGAACACGTGCCAGATGCGGTCGCCGGTGGTCATCTCGATCTGCTGGCGGACGAGCCGCTCGCCCCGGTGGACGCTGCAAGCTAGATCGCCCTTGAGCCGGTTGTGGCGGTCGGCGAGGACGGGAACGCCTTGGCGTTCGCAGATCCGGATGATGCGGTGGGTGCGGGCCGCGGTGAGATCGTGGGTGCGGCCGGGCAGTGCGGCGAGATCCACGGCAGCTTGCCCGTTGGATCGGCCACGAGCTGCAGGTTCACGCCATGGCGGCGGTGCTTCTGGGAGAAGTCCGCACGGCTGTCGCCGACCCGGTCGCACTCGGCGAGGGTCCCGTCGAGCAGGACGTGCTCGGGGTCGGTCTGCCGCAGGACTCGCAGCAGGCCGGGCGCCCGCTGGGACAGGTGATCCACGAGGGCCGTCACGTAGGCGTGGGCGGTGCCGACGGATATGCCGAAACCAGGGGCGATCTGCGTGAGTGGGTCGTGCCGGCGAAGGTAGATCAAGCCGACGAGAGCACGCTGGTGAGGCGGTAGCTTGCAGCGGCGGTCACCCTCACGGGTGACGATGAGCATGGTTACCCACTCGACCAAGGCGTGAGGCAGGTCGAGTGCGGCAGGATACGGAACCAACGAGGCTCCTGCGCTGACGAGTTGAGACGTCGAACACCTCTCTCAACGGCACAGGAGCCTCGTGCGTTGCGGACGTCGGCCTCGTCACCCGATCAGTGGTCACCCTGAAAATGCTCACTGCCGGCCTCCGTGGGCGGCCGGGAGCGGAGCCGTGGTGGCCCGGGGTGGACCGGGAGCCCGGCTCCACGCATCGGTGGCCTGGGATGTGCCGCCGATCGTCCCCAGTTACGTACGACTCCGTCGCGCACCACCGTGTACGACTTCCTCGAGCAAGGCTCTCCGGCTACACAGCTGCTTTGGTTACACAGCGCTACGTGACCAAGGTGTGCCAACTAACACTCTCCATGCGCCAACAAAAATTCTCGGTCACACCCGCGCCCCTCGGGACCCTCTGCATAGTCATTGCATAAACGTGCAGGCGTGCGTATAGTCATGCCATCCAGAGGAGGACGGACATGGCGGTACGTGCGGCGGTTGCCGGGGCGAGTGGTTATGCGGGTGGCGAGGTCCTGCGGCTGCTCCTCGCGCACCCCGAGGTCGAGATCGGGGCCCTGACCGGGAACTCCAACGCCGGGCAGCGGCTCGGGGCGCTCCAGCCGCATCTGTGGCCGCTGGCCGACCGGGTGCTGACGGAGACCACGGCCGACGAACTCGCGGGCCACGACGTGGTCTTCCTCGCGCTGCCGCACGGGCAGTCCGCGGCCGTCGCCGAGCAACTCGGCCCGGACGTGCTGGTGATCGACATGGGCGCCGACTTCCGGCTGGCGGACGCGGCCGACTGGGAGAAGTTCTACGGCTCCCCGCACGCCGGCACCTGGCCCTACGGTCTCCCCGAGCTGCCCGGTGCCCGCGCCGCGCTCACCGGGGCCAAGCGGATCGCCGTACCCGGCTGCTACCCCACCGCCGCGACCCTCGCCCTCTTCCCGGCGTACGCCGCCCGGATCGCCGGGCCCGAGGCCGTGATCGTCGCCGCCTCCGGCACCTCCGGCGCGGGCAAGGCGCCCAAGCCGCACCTGCTCGGCAGCGAGGTCATGGGCAACATGTCGCCGTACGGCGTCGGCGGCGGCCACCGGCACACCCCCGAGATGATCCAGAACCTCAGCGCGGTCGCGGGCGAGCGGATCACCGTGTCCTTCACGCCGACCCTGGCCCCGATGCCCCGCGGCATCCTCGCCACGTGCAGCGCCAAGGCCGCGCCCGGCGTGAGCGCGGGCACCGTCCGCGCCGCCTACGAGAAGGCCTACGCCGACGAGCCCTTCGTGCACCTGCTGCCCGAGGGCCAGTGGCCCGCGACGGCCGCCGTCCACGGTTCCAACGCCGTTCAGGTGCAGGTCGCCTACGACGAGGCCGCGGGCCGCATCATCGCGATCAGCGCGATCGACAACCTGACCAAGGGCACCGCGGGCGGTGCCGTCCAGAGCATGAACCTCGCCCTGGGTCTCGCCGAGACCACCGGGCTTTCCACGATCGGAGTCGCACCGTGAGCGTCACGGCAGCCAAGGGATTCCGGGCGGCCGGTATCGCCGCCGGGATCAAGCAGAACGGCAACCCCGACCTGGCCCTCGTGGTCAACGACGGGCCCCGCCGGGCCGCCGCCGGCGTCTTCACCGCCAACCGCGTCAAGGCCGCGCCCGTGCTGTGGTCCGAGCAGGTCGTGAAGAGCGGCCAGGTCTCCGCCGTCGTCCTCAACTCCGGTGGCGCCAACGCGTGTACCGGCCCCAAGGGCTTCCAGGACACCCACGCCACCGCCGAGAAGGCGGGCGAGGCGCTGGGCCGCGGCGCCATCGAGGTGGCCGTCTGCTCCACCGGCCTCATCGGCGTCCTGCTGCCCATGGACAAGCTGCTCCCCGGCATCGACACCGCCGCCGGGCAGTTGTCCGAGCACGGCGGCGAGAAGGCCGCCATCGCCATCAAGACCACCGACACCGTCCACAAGACCGCGGTCGCCACCGGGGACGGCTGGACCGTCGGCGGCATGGCCAAGGGCGCCGGCATGCTCGCCCCCGGCCTCGCCACCATGCTGGTCGTGCTCACCACCGACGCCGACCTCGACCAGGCCACCCTGGACAAGGCCCTGCGCGCCGCCACCAAGGTCACCTTCGACCGCGTCGACTCCGACGGCTGCATGTCCACCAACGACACCGTGCTGCTGCTCTCCTCCGGCGCCTCGGGCGTCACCCCCGCGTACGACGCCTTCGCCGAGGCCGTACGGAAGGTCTGCGACGACCTCGGCCGTCAGCTCATCGGCGACGCCGAGGGGGCCAGCAAGGACATCAAGGTCGAGGTGGTCAACGCGGCGAGCGAGGCGGACGCCGTCGAGGTGGGCCGCTCCATCGCCCGCAACAACCTCCTCAAGTGCGCCATCCACGGCGAGGACCCCAACTGGGGCCGCGTCCTGTCCGCGATCGGCACCACGAGCGCCGCCTTCGAGCCCGACCGGCTGAACGTCGCCATCAACGGCGTCTGGGTGTGCAAGGACGGCTCCGTGGGCGAGGACCGCGACCTGGTCGACATGCGCTACCGCGAGGTCCACATCGTGGCCGACCTGGCCGCCGGCAGCGAGACCGCGACCATCTGGACCAACGACCTGACCGCCGACTACGTCCACGAGAACAGCGCGTACTCCTCATGACCACGACCCGTAAACACACGGCCCTGCCCAAGGCGAAGATCCTCATCGAGGCGCTGCCCTGGCTGACCCGGCACCACGGAAAGATCGTCGTCATCAAGTTCGGCGGCAACGCCATGGTGGACGAGGACCTGAAGGCCGCCTTCGCCCAGGACGTCGTCTTCCTGCGGCACGCCGGACTCAAGCCGGTCGTGGTGCACGGCGGCGGCCCGCAGATCAGCGCCGCCCTCGACCGGCACGGCATCGTCAGCGAGTTCAAGGCGGGCCTGCGCGTCACCACCGAGGACGCCATGGACGTCGTACGGATGGTGCTCGCCGGACAGGTGCAGCGCGAACTGGTCGGCCTGCTCAACCGGCACGGCCCGCTCGCCGTCGGAATCACCGGCGAGGACGCGCACACCATCACCGCCACCAAGCATCTGCCCGAGATCGACGGGGAGTTGGTCGACATCGGGCGCGTCGGAGAGATCACCGCGATCGACACCGGCGCCATCGAGGCCCTGCTCACCGACGGCCGCATCCCGGTCGTCTCCTCCATCGCCCGAAGCCAGGACGACGGTCATGTCTACAACGTCAATGCTGATACGGCGGCTGCGGCACTCGCTGCGGCCCTTGGCGCCGAAACGCTCATGGTCCTCACCGACGTCGAGGGCCTCTACGAGGACTGGCCGCACTCCGACGAGGTGATCAGCCGCCTCACCGCGAGCCAACTGGAGAAGCTGCTCCCGGACCTGAGCTCCGGAATGGTGCCCAAGATGCGGGGCTGCCTGCACGCGGTGCGCGGCGGCGTGCAGACCGCCCGCGTCATCGACGGCCGGGTGCAGCACTCGATCCTGCTGGAGATCTTCACCGACGAGGGTATCGGCACCATGGTCGTGCCCGACGAGCCCGAAAAGGACGCACAGTGACGGGGAACCACGGGAACCAGGACCTGACGCAGCGCTGGCAGGGCGCGCTCATGGACAACTACGGCACGCCCCGCCTGCCGCTGGTGCGCGGCGCGGGCGCCACCGTGTGGGACGCCGAGGGCCGCGCGTACACCGACTTCGTCGGCGGCATCGCGACCAACGCGCTCGGCCACGCCCACCCGGCGATCGTGGAGGCCGTCACCCGGCAGATCGGCTCCCTCGGCCATGTCTCCAACCTCTTCATGGCCGAGCCGACCATCGCCCTGGCCGAACGGCTGCTCCAGCTCTTCGGCCGCGAGGGCCGGGTCTTCTTCTGCAACTCCGGCGCCGAGGCCAACGAGGCCGCCTTCAAGATCGGCCGGCTCACCGGGCGCACCCACGTCGTGGCCACCCAGGGCGGCTTCCACGGCCGCACGATGGGCGCCCTCGCGCTCACCGGACAGCCCGCCAAGCAGGACCCGTTCCGGCCGCTGCCCGGCGACGTCACCCATGTCCCCTACGGCGACGCCCAGGCCCTGGCCGCGGCCGTCACCGAGGAGACCGCCCTGGTGATCATCGAGCCGATCCAGGGCGAGAACGGCGTCGTCGTGCCCCCGCCCGGCTATCTCAAGGCCGCCCGCGCCATCACCGCCGCCACCGGCGCCCTGCTGGTCCTGGACGAGGTGCAGACCGGCGTCGGCCGTACCGGCACCTGGTTCGCCTACCAGGCCCACGAGGGCGTGCTGCCCGACGTGGTCACCCTCGCCAAGCAGCTCGGCGGCGGCCTCCCGCTCGGCGCCACCGTCGCCTTCGGCCGCGCCGCCGAACTGCTCCGGCCCGGCCAGCACGGCACCACCTTCGGCGGCAACCCGGTCGCCTGCGCCGCGGGCCTGGCCGTCCTCGCCACCATCGAGGGCGAGGGCCTGCTGGAGAACGTCAAGCGGCAGGGCGAGCGGCTGCGCACCGGCATCGAGGCCCTCGGCCACCCGCTGGTCGACCATGTCCGGGGCGCGGGCCTGCTCCTGGGTATCGTGCTCACCGGGCCGCGCGCGCAACAGGTGCAGCAGGCGGTCCAGGAGGCCGGCTTCCTGGTGAACGCCCCCGCCCCCGACGTCGTACGGCTCATGCCCCCGCTGAACCTGCGCGACGACGAGGCGGGCGCCCTGCTCCAGGCACTGCCCGGCATCCTCGACGCAGGCGGGGACGGACGATCCGGAGAATGAGACGACGATGAGCCAGGCGCAGCAGCACGAGCAGCAGACAGGTGCCGGGCCCGGCGTGCCGCAGACGCGCACCGCGCGGCACCGCCGGATCGTGGACATCCTCAACCGGGAGCCGGTGCGCTCGCAGAGCCAGCTGGCCAAGCTGCTGGCCGACGACGGGCTCAGCGTCACCCAGGCGACGCTGAGCCGGGACCTGGACGAGCTGAACGCGGTCAAGATCCGCAACAACGACGGCGACCTCATCTACGCCGTGCCCAGCGAGGGCGGCTTCCGCACCCCGCGCGCACCGCTCGGCGAGTCCGCCAAGGAGGAGCGGATGCGGCGCCTGTCCCAGGAGCTGCTGATCTCCGCGGAGGCCTCGGCCAACCTGGTCGTGCTGCGCACCCCGCCCGGGGCCGCCCAGTTCCTCGCCTCGGCCATCGACCAGGCCGAACTCCACGACATCCTCGGCACCATCGCGGGCGACGACACCCTGCTGCTGATCAGCCGCAACCCGACCGGCGGCCAGGCCCTGGCCGACCACCTGCTCAAGCTCGCCCAGAACGGCCACTGAGCCCGGTACGGCATGCGGGCCCCGGCCCCCCGGCGGAGAATGGGCGGGTCGTCCTCCGCGACGGGCGGACCGGGGAAGAGGGAGCGGCAATCCCCGGGCGGCCGTCGGCCGTATGAAGAGGTGTGTCGGGTTTGCGGTTCCCCGTGGGGCGCCTCCCGGACGAGGCTCTGCTGTCCGGGCTGGCAACCGGAGACCAGGAGCTGGCCGTCGTCTTCGTGCGACGGTTCCAGCACCGGGTCTTCGGTGTCGCCATGGCCGTCACCGGGGACCGTCAGCTCGCCGAGGACGTCGCCCAGCAGACGTTCGAACGCGCGTGGCGGCACGCGCAGATCTACGACTCGCGCCGTGGTTCGGTCACCACCTGGCTGACCACCATCGCGCACAACCTGGCCATCGACGCCGTACGCGCCCGGCGCACGGAGCCGGTGGCCCCCGAGGACCTCGACGCCCTCCTCGGCACCGTCACCGAGACCCCCGAGCGATGGGCGCTGGCCGACGAGGCCTCCGCCCGGCTGCGGGCCGCCGTGGCCCGGCTGCCCAGGGAACAGGCGCGGGCCCTGATGATGGCCGGCATCTACGGGATGACCGCCCAGCAGGTCGCCGACGCGGAACAGATCCCGCTGGGCACCGCCAAGACCCGCATCAGGGCGGCGATGGGCAAACTGCGCACCACACTGTCGGCTCCGGAGCGAGGCGGCCATGTCCAGTGACGCGAACTGCGAGAAGCTGCGCGAGATCGGCGCCGAGCTGGCGCTGGGCGTGCTGCCCGGCCGCGAGCGCGCGGAGGCGGTCGCCCATCTGGACCGGTGCGCGGACTGCCGGGAGTTCGTACGGCAGCTGACCCTGGTCGGCGACCGGCTGATCGGCCTGCTGCCCTGCCAGGAGCCGCCGCTGGGCTTCGAGAGCCGGGTGGCGCGCAGCCTCGCCCAGCAGGCGGCCGCGGACGGGCGCGCCCCCGCGCGCGCCCAGGCGTTCCCGGTACTGCGCAGGCGCGCACGCCGGGCCCGGATCCGGCTCGCGGCGGCCGCCGCCGGCCTCGCGGTGGTCGCCGGGTTCGCCGGCTGGGGGATCGGCACCGCCGTGGAGACGGTCACCGCCGCGCCCCCGCGGGCCATGGAGTCCGAGCCCATGCTGGTCGGCGACATGACCTCGGCCTCGGCCGGCGGCTCGCCCGTCGGCGAGGTCTACGCCCATCCCGGCAGCCCCGGCTGGATCTTCATGACCGTCGACCTCGCCGGGCACGGCGCCGCGTACACCGGCCGGGTCGGCTGTGTGCTGGAGCGCTCCGACGGCACGACCGTGCGCGTGGGCGACTTCACCCTGCGGGACGGGCGCGGCTACTGGGGGGCCACGGCCCCCATCGACCCGGACTCGGTCTCCGGCGCCCGGCTGACCTCCGCCGACGGCACGGTCCTCGCCCACGCCCACCTCCAGACCGGGCATGTGCTGACCAAGGGGACGGGGGCGCCCTCACGGCAGACGTGAGGGCGCCGCACGGCGGCGGCGGACGGGTGCGGCCCGCTCACGGCAGCCCGCTCACGACAGCACGGTGCCGGTGTGCAGCCGGTGCAGCCGGGCGTACGTCCCGTCGCGCCCCAGCAGTTCGCCGTGGACGCCGTCCTCCACGACCCGGCCCCGGTCGAGCACCACGATCCGGGTCGCGTCGCGCACGGTGAGCAGGTTGTGCGAGATGACGATGGTGGTCCGCCCGGCCATCAGCCGGCGCAGCGGACCCATGATCCGCCGCCCGGAGCCCGCGTCGAGCCCGGTGGTCGGCTCGTCCAGCAGCAGCACGGGCGCGTCCCTGACCATCGCGCGGGCGATGGCGAGGCGCTGGCACTGGCCGCCGGACAGGGTGCGGCCGCGCTGGCCGACCAGGGTGTCGTAGCCGTCCGGGAGCCGCTCGATGAACTCGTGCGCGTCCGCCGCGCGCGCCGCCGCGACGATCTCCGCCTCGGAGGCCGCCGGGCGGCCGTAGGCGATGTTCTCCCGCACGGTGCCGTGGAAGACCAGGGTCTCCTGGAGCACCACCGCGACGCTCTCGCGCACATCGGCCAGCCGCAGGTCGCGCAGATCGGTGCCGTCGAGCCGGACCGCGCCCCGGTCGGGGTCGTAGAACCGCAACTGGAGCCTCGCGGCGGTGGACTTGCCCGCGCCGCTGGCCCCGACCAGCGCCAGCGTCTGTCCGGGCGCCACCCGGAACGACACGTCGGCGAGGGCCCAGGGTGTGGTGCCGGGGTAGCGGAACCAGACGCCGTCGAACTCCACCGCACCGCGCGCCCGGCCGACGGGGCGGGCACCCGCGCGCTCGGTGACCTGCGGCCGCTGGTCCAGCAGCTCGATGATCCGCTCGGCCGAGGCGGCGGCGGAGTAGAAGGTGGTGCCGAGGCCGGACAGGCCGTGCACCGGGCCGTACATCTTGCCGATCAGGGCGAGGAAGACCAGCAGCCCGCCGAGGGTGAGCTGGCCCTGGGACAGCTTCCAGGTGCCGAGTCCGAGCACCGCGAGCCCGCCGGCCACCTCGATCAGCTCCACGAGGGGGCCGTACAGGGCCCGGATCCGCGTCGAGGCCATCACCGCCCGGAACCGGCCCACACTCTCCCGCTCGAACCGGCGCCCCTCCCAGTCCTGCCGGTTGTACGCCTGCACGAGCGCGACGTTGCCGAGCGCCTCCTCGGCGATCGCGCCGAGCGAGCCGCTGCGCCGTCTGCGCTCCCGGGACGCCTCCTTGATCAGCCGCGAGAAGTGCCGGGCGGCGCCCCAGAACAGCGGCACGATGACCAGCGCGAGCAGCGTCAGATCCCAGCTCAGATAGAACAACAGGCCGACGAAGACGGCCAGTTGGAGGACGTAGTACAGGGCGTCCGCCACGCCCGACAACAGGAAGGTCTCGACCGCGTCCACGTCACCCGTGACACGGGAGAGCACGTCGCCGAGCCGGCGGCGTTCGAAGAAGCCGAGGGACAGACCCTGCACATGCCGGAAGACGTCGCTGCGCAAGGTGAGCAGGAAGCGTTCGCCGACCCAGGTGGAGGTCATCTCGTCGGCGAAGCCGAGGATGCCGGAGCACAGGATCAGCCCCAGGTAGGAGGGGGCGATCCAGAGAAAGGGGAGCAGGTCCCGGGGGACCAGCACCTCGTCCACGACCGACTTGAACAGCCACAGTTCCCCGGCGTCGACGGCCGGTCCGGTGAGGCTGAGCAGCAGCAGCGGGACGAGCCAGCGGCGGTTGCCGCGGGTGTAGGGCCAGAACCGCCGGAACACCTCGCGCGGGGAGACCGCGGGCGCGGGTGCGACGACGTCGCCGGCGGCCTCGGGGGTGCCGGGGCCGGGGTCGCCGGGGTCTCCCGGCGACGGCGGACGCCGCAGGACTCGCGCCATGGGATGCGTTCCTCGGGGATCGGCCGGGCGGGCCGGGTCCTGTGGTCCCCGGTCCGCCCGGCCTGTGCGGAGGCCGGTCAGTAGCCGCCGTGGCCGCCGTGACCGTGGCCGTGGCCGTGCCGGTCGCCGTGGCGGTCGCCGTGGTCGTGGTCGTGCCGGTCGAAGTCGTCGAAGCGGTCGTCGCGGTCGCGGCCGTGGTCGCGGCCGTGACCGCCGTGGTCATCCCTGGTGGGCAGCAGACTGCTGAAGATTGCCATGGTGTTCCTCCCGGAGATTTCGCTGCACCAGGGGTACGTCCGGGGACCCCACTCGGATGGCTTCTCCGAGGAAAAATCTCCCTTTCAACCCTTTTTTCACTCCACGTAGGCGGCCAGTCCCTCGGTGCAGCGCACCTCGCCGTGCGCCGTGAGCAGCAGTCCCTCGGCGCCTGGCAGCGACTCCAGCCAGGCGAGACCCGCCCGCGAGCCCCGCGCGAACGCGGCCGTGGCCCAGCAGTCCGCCCAGGTCAGCCGAGGTGCCACCACGGTCACCGAGACCAGGTCCGTGACCGCGGCCCGCCCCGTGCGGGGATCGACGATATGGGCGCCCCGCTCGGCCGTGCCGGACGTGGCCACGGCCAACTCGGCCGCCCCCGCCGCCGACACCACCGCGGCGAGCCCGCCGGGGCGCAGGGGATCCGCGATCCCCACCCGCCAGGGCCGCCCCGCCTCGGGCGCGCCCAGTAGCTGCACGTCCCCGCCGCCGTTGACGCTGACCCCGGACACCCCGTCCACCTCGGCCAGCCGCCGCGCCGCGCGCTCGGCCGACCATCCCTTGACGATCCCGGTGGGATCCAGCACCCCCCGGTAGCGCGTACTGAACCAGCCCTCGCTCACCCGCTCCGCCTCGGCCGCCAGCCCCAGCACGCGCGCGACGTCGGGCCCGCACTGCTCCACCGTCAGCTCGCCCCGGGCCAGCCGCGACACCTCGCTGTCCTCGCGATATGTGCTGAACACCGCGTCCACACGGTGCAGTTGCTCCACGGCCTCCGCGAGCGCCGTCCGCACCGCGCCGCTCTCCCCGCCGCGCACGTCGAAGGAGAACACGGTCCCCATGACCTCCTCCGCGTGCCGCACCGCCTCACCCATGGGCCCGGTCCAGCGCCGACTGGAGCGACTTGACGTAGCCGTCGCTGGTGTAGGTGGCCCCGGAGACGGTGTCGATGCGGGCGGTGCCCGCGGCGACGGCTTCCTGGTCGAGTCTGGGTACGGCGAGGGCGGTTTTCTTGCTGTTGAGTCCGCCGTGGGGTGCCTGGACGGCGTCGGCTTTGGTGATCCTGCCGTTGCTGACGGTGATGCGGACCTGGACGGTGCCGTAGCGGGTGGCGACCGCGTCGCCGGTCAGCGTGCCGGGGGCCCGGGAGGCGTCTCGGGACGGGTCCGGGGCGGCCGCCGACGCCGGGTCGGCCGTCGGTTTCAGCGTCACCAGCAGGACGACGCCGGAGACGGTCGCGGCGCTCGCCAGGACGACCCGTCGTACGGGATGGCTCTTTCTCATCGGCCTCTTACTCCCGGTCTCACATCTCGAACGACTCGTGGTGGATGCGCCGCGCGGGGACGCCCGCGCCGCGCAGCGCCTCGTACACCGCGTGCGTGAACCCGGCCGGGCCGCACATGAAGACGTCGTGCCGGTGGAGGTCCGGGATCTTCTGGCGCAGGTTCTCCGACGAGATGTCGGGGCGCTCGCCGTCCGGGCTGTTCACCGCGTAGATCAGGCGCGCGTCGCGCTCCTCGGCGATCGCCGCCAGTTCGTCCCACAGCGCCAGGTCGTTGGTGCTGCTGGCCCGGTACAGCAGGGTGATGTCGCCGGCCCCGCCGGGCAGCGTCTCGAACAGCGCCCGCATCGGCGTGATGCCGACCCCGCCCGCCACCAGCAGCACCTTGCCCCGGCTGCGCCGCTGCGCGGTGAGCGCGCCGTACGGGCCCTCGGCCCACACCCGGGTGCCGGGCCGCAGCTCGCGCAGCCGCTCGCTGTGGTCGCCGATCGCCTTGACCGTGATCCGCAGCAGTTCCGGGCGGGGCGCCGCCGACAGCGAGTACGGGTGCGAGCTGAACCGCATCCCCGGGGCGAGGAAGCGCCAGCGGAAGAAGTGGCCCGCCTCCGCGCCCATCCGGTGCAGCCGCTGCCCGCGGATCAGCACCGACACGATGCCCGGGGTCTCCTCCACGACCGCCTCCACCCGCAGCCGGTGCCGCCGGTTCAGCCGGACCGGGGTGACGATCCGGTACCAGACCACCAGCGCGGTGACGGCGCCGTACAGGGCGTACCAGAAGGTCTTGGCCAGCGGCGTCACCGCGAAGTCGTTGCCGGTGCTGAGCTGGTGCCAGAAGGCCAGGAACACCGCCGCGTACGTCAGCAGATGCACGTGGTACCAGGTGTCGTACGGCAGCCGGCGGCGGACCCACCCCACCGACGTCAGCCCGACGAGCACCAGCAGACCGGTGCCGATCGCCGCCTTGCCCATGTCGGGCATCTGCTCGACCGACTCCACGGTCTCCCGCACGATGCCGCCGAGCGGCCTGCCCGCCTGCCGGGTGTACGCCACCATCGTGAGCACGACGTGCGCCACCACCAGGCTCAGCGTGTACCGGCCGCTCATCGCGTGCCAGCGGGTCACCCGGTCCGAGCCGACCCGCCGCTCCAGCGCCGGGACGCGCGCCATCTGGAGCACCACCAGGGCCATCAGATAGCCGGCCAGCAGGCCCGTGATCCGGCCCGCGTTGAGGATCCGGCCGGTGTTGCCGTCGACGGCCGGTGTGTCGTGCCACCACAGCCAGAGCACCGCGGCCGCGCCCGCCCAGACCACGAGCAGCAGCGGGACGGCGGGCGAGCGGCGCCGCCGTATCCGGCGCATCGTCTGCCGTCGGGCGGCGCGTCCGCCCGCGAGCGTGGTGGTCATGGTTCCTCCATCCGGTCCGGGCCGTCGGCCCTCAGCCGCGTCTCGCATCGGTCCGCCGCTCAGCCGCCCGCCGCGTCCAGCGCGGACTGGAGGGACTGCTGGTAGCCGGTGCTGGTGTACGTGGCGCCCGAGACCATGTCGATCCGCGCGCTCTGCGCGGCCAGCGCCTCCCGCCGCAGCTGCGGGAGGGCGTAGCTGTTGATCTCCTGGTCACGGGGGTTGTCCTGGGGGTACTGGACGGCCGTCACGTCGGTGAGCTTGCCGTCCTTGATGGTCACCCGCACCTGGACCGGGCCCCAGCGGGTCTGCGAGGTCTGGCCGGTGACGGTCTTCGAGGCGCCTTTGGGGGAGGCGGGCGCGCTCGCGCCGCCCCCTGGGGACGGAGTCGACGCGCCCACGACGAGACCCGAACTGGTGTGCGGCTTCAGGGACAGCAGCAGCACCATAGCGGAGACCGTCGTGGCACTCGCCAGGACGATGCGGCGCAGCGGCCGGTTCTTCCTCAATGCGTGCATTGCTTCCGCCTCACAGTTCGAACGACTCGTGATGGATGCGGTGGTCCGGCGTCCCGGCTGCCCGCAGGGCCTCGTAGACGTCCCGCGCGAACCCGTGCGGTCCGCAGATGTAGACGTCATGTGCGGGCAGATCGGGCACGGTCGCCCGCAGCGACTCGGCCGTGATGTGAGGTCGCTCACCTCGCGGACCGTTCAGCGCGTACAGCACCCGGGCGCCGCGCCACCGGGCGATCGCCTCCAGCTCGCCGCCCAGCGCCAGCTCCTGCGCCGAGCGCGCCCGGTACAGCAGGGTGACCTCCCCGGGCAGCGTCTCGAACAGGGCCCGCAGCGGGGTGATGCCGACACCGGCCGCGATCAGCAGGGACCGCCCGCCGCTCGCCCGGTCGGCGGTCAGCGCGCCGTACGGGCCCTCCGCCCACACCCGGGTGCCGGGCCTGAGCAGGGACACGGCCGTGCTGTGGTCGCCCAGCGCCTTCACCGTGATCCGCAGCAGATCCGGGCGCGGCGGCGCGGACAGGGAGTACGGCGTGGACGTCCAGGCCATGCCCTCGGCGAGGAACCTCCACCGGAAGAACTGGCCGGGCCGCGCCCCCAGCCGGCCGAGGTCCCGCCCGCGCACCACGACCGAGTACACACCCGGCGCCTCCCGCTGCACCGACTCCACCCGCAGCCGGTGGCGCCGGTTGAGCCGGACGGGCGCGAGGATCCGGAACCACACCACGAGCGCCGCGACGAAGAGGTACAGCGCGTACCAGGCGGCGGTGGCCACCGGCTCGCCGTTGAACTCGTCGCCCAGCGACACCTGGTGGAAGAAGGCGAGGAACACGGCCGCGTACGTGAGCAGATGGACGTAGTACCAGACCTCGTGACGGATACGGCGCCGGGCCGCCCGCGCGGAGGTGACACCGACCGCGAACAGGATCACCGTGCCCGCGGTGGCCTTCAGCATGTCCGGGTAGTCCAGCACCACGGTGACCGTCTCGTGCCACAGCGACGCCCGGTCCTGCGCGGCGTACCCGGTGAGGATCAGCACGACATGCGCCACCAGCAGGCACACCGTGTACCGCCCGGCCATCGCGTGCCAGCGGGACACCCGGTCCGAGCCCACCCGGTTCTCCAGCGGCGGCACCCGCGCCATCAGGCCGACGAGCACCGCGCAGGCGTACCCGCACAGCAGCCCCGCGAGCCGCCCCGCCCCGGTCAGCCAGCCCGCCGCACCGACCACGGAGGCGGTGTCCGTCCACCAGAGCGCGACCACGGCCGCCGCCCCCGCCCACAGCACCGCCAGCAGCGGCCCAGCGGGGGAGCGCCGCGCGGTCCCCGGCAGGGGCGGCGCCGGCCGCCTCATGTCCACGGCTGTCATCACTGCCGTCCCTTCGTCCGCCACCCGGCCCACCGGCCGGCCAGGCCACTGTGCGGGCCGAAGCTCTGAGGGACCTCTGAGAAAGGGCCCTCGGCCGGTTCTTCGAGGGCTTTCTCACAGAGGTCTCAGAGTTCTCTCAGAAACCCGGCCTGACCAGGAGCTACGGCGCCTCGCCGAGGCCACTCAGAGGAAACTCAGAGCCCCCGCGGCGGCCGGCCGCCCCGCCCAGCGGCGATGCTGGAGGAGCGATGAACACGACCCGCTCCGGCCGACCGGCCCTCACCCGTCCCGACGGCACCCCGCTGCGCGTCCTCGTGGTCGACGACGACCCCGACCTCGCCGAGGTGCTCACCGGCGCCCTGCGCTACGAGGGCTGGCAGGTGCGCGCCGCGGCCGACGGCACCGCCGCCCTCGCCGCCGCGCGCGAGCTGGTGCCCGACGCCGTCGTGCTGGACGTGATGCTCCCCGACATGGACGGCTTCACGGTGCTGCGCCGGCTGCACGAGACCCAGCCCGGGGTGTGTGTGCTCTTCCTCACCGCGCGGGACGCGGTCGAGGACCGGATAGCCGGGCTCACCGCGGGCGGCGACGACTACGTCACCAAGCCCTTCAGCCTGGAGGAGGTCGTGGCCCGGCTGCGCGGACTGCTGCGCCGCGCCGGCATGGCCGGCCGCCCGGAGCCGGAGGAGGAGCCCGGACTGGTGGTGGGCGACCTGGTGATGGACGAGGACGCCCGGGAGGTGACGCGGGCCGGCGAGCTGATCGAACTCTCGCCGACCGAGTTCGAACTCCTGCGCTTCCTGATGCGCAATCCCCGCCGCGTCCTGAGCAAGGCGCAGATCCTGGACCGGGTCTGGTCCTACGACTTCGGCGGCCGCGCCCATGTGGTCGAGCTGTACATCTCCTACCTGCGCAAGAAGATCGACGCCGGCCGCGAGCCGATGATCCACACGGTCCGCGGGGCCGGCTACGTGCTGAAACCGGTGACCGGGTGAACCCCCTCGCCCGCCTTCCCCGCTTCCGCACCCTGCGTGCCCGGCTCACCTTCGGCCTGGTGGTCCTGCTCGCGGTGAGCTGCGCCGCGGTCGGCGTGGCCGCCGTGGTCGAGCTGAACGGCTTCCTCACCCAGCGCCTGGACGAACAGCTCGCCCAGGTCGGCACCCGCTTCCCCGAGAGCCTGGAGCACCACGGCAAGCTGCCCGACGACCACGACGGCGACGAGCAGGCCGACACCCGCCGGATGGCCACCGGCACCTTCGGCGCCCGCCTGGTCCATGGCACCGTCACCCACAAGGGCCTCATCCGCTCCGGCGACCTGTCCGCCGACCTGGACGTCGCCCTGCCCGCGGGCGACGCCGGGCGGCTCGCCCGGATCCCCGCCGACAGCCGCCCGCACACCGTCCACCTCTCCGCCCTCGGCGACTACCGGGTCATCGCCACCGCCGGCCGCGACGGCGACGTGCTGATGGCGGGGCTCCCGCTGGAGCCGGTCGAGGCCACCGTGCACCGCCTGGAACTGGTCGCCGGGGTCGTCTTCGGCCTCGCCCTGGTGACGGCCGGGGTGACCGGCGCCCTCTGGGTCCGCTGGTCCCTGCGCCCGCTCGGCCGGGTCACCGCCACCGCCACCCGGGTCAGTGAACTGCCGCTCGCCAGCGGCGAGGTGGCGCTGCCCCCGCGCACCCCCGGCGCCGACCCGCACAGCGAGGTCGGCCAGGTCGCCGCGGCCCTCGACGGCATGCTCGGCCATGTCGAGGACGCGCTCACCAAACGGCACGCCAGCGAGGAGCGGCTGCGCCGGTTCGCCGCCGACGCCAGCCATGAGCTGCGCACCCCCGTCGCCTCGGTCCGCGGCCACGCCGAACTGGCCCTGCTGCACCCCGGCCCGGTGCCGCCGGAGGTCGGCCGGGCCCTGGAGCGCATCGCCGCCGAGTCCTCCCGGATGGGGCTGATGGTGGACGACCTGCTGCTGCTCGCCCGCCTCGACGCCGGGCGCCCGCTGGAGCGCGGCCCGGTCGACCTGACCCGTCTGGTCCTGGACGCGGTCACCGACGCCCGCGCCGCGGGGCCCGGCCACCGCTGGGTGCTGGACCTCCCGGAGGACCCGGTCACCGTCACCGGCGACGCCCACCGCCTCCACCAGGTGCTGGCCAATTTGCTGGCCAACGCGCGGCTGCACACTCCCGAAGGCACCACGGTCACCCTCACCCTGGACCCCCGGCCCGACGCCGTTCGCCTCTCCGTCCACGACGACGGCCCCGGCATCCCCGAGGACCTGCGCTCCGCGGTCTTCGAACGCTTCACCCGGGCCGACCACCGCCGCCACGGCGACGCGTCCGCCACCGGAGCGGGCCTGGGCCTGTCCATCGTGGCGGCGGTGGTGGAGGCGCACGCGGGGACGGTGGCGGTGGAGAGCGGGCCGGGCGCCACGACCTTCCGGGTCACCCTGCCCGCCTGACGTGTCAGTAGCGGGTGACGCTCGTGGCGCCGTCCCGCGTGCCGATGGCGATGCGCGGCCCCTTGCCGGGCGCCACCCACCGCAGGATCCGCCGCATGGCGGCCTCCGGCACCGACACGCAACCGGCCGTCGCCCCCTTGCCGTCGACATGCAGGAAGATCCCGGCCCCCCTGCCCCGCACCGGCCGGTGGTAGTTGAACCCCACGACGAGCCCGTACGCGTACGGCCCGGTGTAGGCGCTCAGCCGCTCCGACTCGGCGGCGCGGCAGTCGTCCGGCAGCGGATCCGTCCACCGGTTGTACGACGACGACCGGTCGTCCTGGCACCACCAGGAACTCTCCCGCACAGGCCGGTACGAGATCCTCGTGCCGGCCGGCGCCGCCCTGATCCCGAAGCCGAACGGGAGGTCGTACAGCCCGGTCGGCGTCGTGTTCGTGCCCTGCCTGCGCGAACCCCCCTCCACCAGCCCCTTCGCCCCGAACCGGGCCGGCGCGGAACCGGCGCGCACCCAGGTCCCGTGCCGCAGGTCCCACCACGTGACGGTGCCCGTCGTGGACCTCGTGTCCGGCGCCTGGGCGATGATCAGCTGGGTGCCGCCGCCGGTGTCCGCCATCCGCGCGGGCAAGGGGAGTGGCGCCGGCCCGCGCGGGGCGGGCGCGGCCCCGAGCAGGCCGAGCGCGGAGACGGACAGGAGGCTGGCGAGGACACCGGGGCGCATGCTCAGACGCTAGACGGGGGCAGCGGCAACGGCAGCCCGGGCAGTCCGTCCAGGCTCGTGGCGATGTGCTCCTTCTTGGTGAAGTACTCGTTCAGCGAGGCGTCGTCCTCCCGCGCGAAGCGCCGCTCGTGCAGATCGCGCTCCTCCTCGTACGCCATGAAGGGGACGGCGTACCCGCAGGTGTCCCGCACCAGTTCGGCGCGCACCACGATGATCGCGCGCAGCCCGTGCTGTGCCGGGTCGGCGTCGGGGAAGCGGGCGAGCAGTCCGGGAAAGCGCGGGTCGTCACGGAAGACCGGCTCGCCCCGGCCGTGCACCCGCACGATGTTCGGCGGGCCCTGGAAGGCGCACCACATCAGGGTTATCCGCCCGTTCTCGCGCAGATGGGCGACGGTCTCCGCGTTGGATCCGGCGAAGTCCAGGTAGGCCACGGTGAGTTCGTCCAGTACGGCGAACGAGCCCCGCAGGCCCTTGGGGGAGAGGTTGACCCGCCCGTCGCCGGACAGCGGCGCGGTCGCGAGAAGAGGGGCTGTTCCTCGATGAAGGTGCGGAGTCGGCCGTCGATGCGTTCGTAGGTCTTTCCCATGGCCGGGATTATTCCCGGAACTCGTTCGACTGTCTAAGGACTCTCATGTCACCCGGAGAGGCGATTGACGAATCATGCAGAGTTCTGCATACTCATGCATGTCAGCAAATGCACTGTGAGGAGAAACCCGTGACCGAGCGCGTCGTACTCGCCTACTCAGGCGGTCTGGACACCTCCGTCGCCATCGGCTGGATCGCCGAGGAGACGGGCGCCGAGGTCATCGCCGTTGCGGTCGACGTCGGCCAGGGCGGCGAGGACCTGGACGTCATCCGCAAGCGCGCCCTCGCGTGCGGCGCGGTCGAGGCCGAGGTCGCCGATGCGAAGGACGAGTTCGCCGACGAGTACTGCCTCCCGGCGATCAAGGCCAACGCCCTGTACATGGACCGCTACCCGCTGGTCTCCGCCCTCTCCCGGCCCACGATCGTCAAGCACCTCGTCGCCGCCGCCCAGAAGCACGGCGCCACCACGGTCGCCCACGGCTGCACCGGCAAGGGCAACGACCAGGTCCGCTTCGAGGCCGGCATCGTCGCCCTCGCCCCCGACCTGAAGTGCATCGCCCCGGTCCGCGACTACGCGATGACCCGGGACAAGGCGATCGCCTTCTGCGAGGCCAAGCAGCTCCCGATCGCCACCACCAAGAAGTCCCCGTACTCCATCGACCAGAACGTCTTCGGACGCGCCGTCGAGACGGGCTTCCTGGAGGACATCTGGAACGCCCCGATCGAGGACATCTACGAGTACACCTCCAACCCCGCCACCCCGCGCGAGGCCGACGAGGTCGTCATCAGCTTCGAGCAGGGCGTCCCGGTCGCGATCGACGGCAAGCCCGTCACCGTCCTCCAGGCCATCCAGCAGCTCAACGAGCGCGCGGGCGCCCAGGGCATCGGCCGCATCGACATGGTCGAGGACCGCCTGGTCGGCATCAAGTCCCGCGAGGTCTACGAGGCCCCCGGCGCGATCGCCCTGATCACCGCCCACCAGGAGCTGGAGAACGTCACGGTCGAGCGCGAGCTGGCCCGCTACAAGCGCCAGGTCGAGCAGCGCTGGGGCGAGCTGGTCTACGACGGCCAGTGGTTCTCCCCGCTCAAGCGCGCCCTGGACGGCTTCGTCAACGAGGCCAACCAGCACGTGACCGGCGACATCCGGATGACCCTGCACGGCGGCCGCGCGGTCGTCACCGGCCGGCGCTCCGAGTCGTCCCTGTACGACTTCAACCTCGCCACCTACGACACCGGCGACACCTTCGACCAGGCGGCGGCCAAGGGCTTCATCGACATCTACAGCCTGTCGTCGAAGATCGCCGCGCGCCGGGACCTCGCGGGCTGACCCGCACGCAGACCCGGCGTGAACCCCGTACGGGTTCACCTCGCACGCATCAGCCTGACAGCCGCCTCCTCACCTGCAAGGGTGGGGAGGCGGTCGCACAGAGACACTTCCGAGGAGCAACGCAGTGAGCAGCAACAGCGGTGACGTACGGCTCTGGGGCGGCCGTTTCGCCGACGGTCCCGCCGAGGCCCTGGCGAAGCTGTCCGCGTCCGTCCACTTCGACTGGCGGCTCGCGCCCTACGACATCGCCGGCTCGCGTGCCCACGCGCGGGTGCTGCACAAGGCCGGGCTCCTCACCGAGGACGAGCTGACCCGCATGATCGCCGGACTCGACCGGCTGGAGGCGGACGTCGCCGACGGCTCCTTCACCGGCACCATCGCCGACGAGGACGTGCACACCGCCCTGGAGCGCGGCCTGCTGGAGCGCCTCGGCCCCGACCTGGGCGGCAAGCTCCGCGCCGGCCGGTCGCGCAACGACCAGGTGGCCACCCTCTTCCGGATGTACCTCAGGGACCACGCCCGGATCATCGGCGGCCTGATCGCCGACCTCCAGGACGCCCTGATCGCGCTGGCCGAGGCCCACCCGGACGTGGCGATGCCCGGCCGCACCCACCTCCAGCACGCCCAGCCGGTGCTCTTCGCCCACCACGTCCTCGCCCACGTCCAGTCCCTGTCCCGGGACGCGGAGCGGCTGCGCCAGTGGGACGCGCGCACCGCGGTGTCGCCCTACGGCTCGGGCGCCCTCGCGGGCTCCTCCCTGGGCCTGGACCCGGAGGCGGTGGCCGCGGACCTCGGGTTCGAACACGGCAGCGCCGCCAACTCCATCGACGGCACCGCCTCCCGGGACTTCGTCGCCGAGTTCGCCTTCATCACCGCGATGATCGGCGTCAACCTCTCCCGGATCGCCGAGGAGATCATCATCTGGAACACGAAGGAGTTCTCCTTCGTCACCCTCCACGACGCGTTCTCCACCGGCTCCTCGATCATGCCGCAGAAGAAGAACCCGGACATCGCGGAGCTGGCCCGGGGCAAGTCCGGCCGCCTGATCGGCAACCTGACGGGTCTCATGGCGACGCTCAAGGCCCTGCCCCTCGCCTACAACCGCGACCTCCAGGAGGACAAGGAGCCGGTCTTCGACTCCTGCGACCAGCTGGAGATCCTGCTGCCCGCCTTCACCGGCATGATGGCCACCCTCACCGTCCACCGCGACCGCATGGAGGAACTGGCCCCGGCCGGCTTCTCCCTGGCCACCGACATCGCCGAGTGGCTGGTCCGCCAGGGCGTCCCCTTCCGGGTGGCCCACGAGGTCGCGGGCGAGTGCGTCAAGGTCGCCGAGGCCGAGGGCAAGGAGCTGGACGAACTGACGGACGAGCAGTTCGCCGGGATCTCCGCCCACCTCACCCCCGAGGTCCGTACGGTCCTCAACGTCCCCGGCGCCCTGGCCTCCCGCAACGGCCGCGGCGGCACCGCCCCGAGCGCGGTGGCGGTGCAACTGGCCGAGGTGAAGGCGGACGTGGCCGAGCAGCACACGTGGGCCGACGCGAAGAAGCGGAACTGACGGACGCCGCGCGAAGCCGCGCGTCAGCGCCCGTACGCGCTGCCAGGCGGGTGCGAAGGGCATCACGGGTTACGTTGGTCGGGAGCCAGACCGACCGAACGGAGCCCGCGATGCCCTTCGCCCGCCTCGCCCACGCCACCACCGCGACCTGCCACCTCGGCCTCGGCCTGGCCGCGGTCGGCCGCCCCGGCTACATCAACCTCGGCCGGGACGAGGACCTCGGAGCGGAGCGGAGCGTCGACGCCCTGCGCACCCGCACCCACGAACTCCTCGACGCCGCCTACGCCCAGGGCGTCCGCTACTTCGACGTCGCCCGCTCCTACGGCCGTTCGGAGGAGTTCCTCGCCCAGTGGCTGGACGCGAACCCCGGCCTCGATGACGTGGTCGTCGGCAGCAAGTGGGGCTACACCTACACCGCCGACTGGTCCACCGACGCCGAGCGGCACGAGGTCAAGGACCACGGCCTGGCGACGTACGAGCGGCAGCGCGCCGAGACCGACGCCCTGCTCGGCGAGCGGCTCGACCTCTACCAGATCCACTCGCTCACCCCGGACAGCCCGGCCCTCACCGACAAGGAACTGCACGCGAGGCTCGCGGAGGCCGCCGCCGGGGGCCTGACCATCGGCTTCTCCACCAGCGGCCCCCGGCAGGCGGACACCGTCCGGGCCGCCCTCGCGGTGACGGTCGACGGCGAACCCCTCTTCCGTACCGTCCAGTCGACGTACAACATCCTGGAGCACTCGGCCGCCCCGGCCCTCGCCGAGGCCCACGACGCCGGGCTGACCGTGATCGTCAAGGAGGGCATGGCGAACGGCCGGCTCGCCGGTCCGAACGCCCCCGAGGCGCTGAAGTCGGTCGCCGCGGAGGCGGGACTCG
The DNA here is from genome assembly GCF_040706415.1 of Streptomyces sp. NPDC048106. NCBI lineage: Bacteria > Bacillati > Actinomycetota > Actinomycetes > Kitasatosporales > Streptomycetaceae > Streptomyces > Streptomyces sp. NPDC048106. Next base: position 21,823 of record NZ_JBEZND010000057.1, read on the forward strand.
GCTGTGACGCCGTCGCCCTCGCGTGGATCCTGCGCCGGCCCTGGGTGGGCGTCGTCCTCTCCGGCGCCGCCACCCTCACCCAGCTCGCGTCCAACCTGCACGCCCCCGCCGTCGACCTGGACGACGAGCGGATGACCCGCCTCGCCACGCTCACGGAGGACCCGGGCGCCTACTGGGAGCGGCGCGGGCAACTGCCCTGGCACTGAGGAGCGCGCTCGCCCTCACCGCTTGTAGCCGAGCACCGTCATCATCCCGCTCTCCGAGTGGTACTGGTTGTGGCAGTGCAGCATCCACAGCCCCGGGTTGTCCGCGTCGAACTCGACCACCAGCTTGCGGTGCGGCAGCACCAGCGCCGTGTCCTTGCGCGCCCCCACCGCGTCCAGCCCCGTCATCGCGAACGTGTGCCCGTGCAGATGCATCGGGTGCCACATGTCCGTCGCGTTGATGAGCGTGAGCCGCACCCGCTCCCCGGCGTGGATCTCGTGCCGCTGCCGCACGTCGTACGGCTTGTGGTCGAACCCCCAGTCGAACCGCCGCATCCCGCCGGTGATCCGGATGCGGAGCTGGCGGTCGGGATGCCGGTCGGACAGGGCCACCGAGTCGGCCGGTTCCAGCCGCCGCGCGGGCACGCACTCGCCGTCCAGTTCCCGGGGGCGGACATCCGGTGCGGGAAGGTTTTTCCCCTTGTCGGTGCGCAGGACGGCGAGCGCGTTGCCCTTCTTGCCCTCGGCGAGCGCGACGAGCGGGAAGCAGCCGTCCTTGGCGGTCACCAGCACGTCGTACCGCTCGGACATCCCGATCAGCAGGGCGTCGGTCTCCGTGTGCCGCACCGGGTAACCGTCGGTGTGCGTGACCGTCATGGAGTGGCCGCCGAGCGAGACCCGGAAGGCCGTCTCCGAGCCCGCGTTGACGAAGCGCAGCCGGATGCGCTCACCGGGACGGCAGCGGAACTCCGAGGGGTTGTGCGGCAGTCGGCCGTTGGCGAGGTAGTACGGGTAGTCGACGCTGCCGCCGTCGCCGTGCAGCATGCGGCTGTGGGAGTCGCGCAGCACCCGGTCGGGGCCGCCATGGGCCTTCGCGGACGGTGACGACTTCGCCTTGGCCGGCTTGCCCGGGCTCCCGCTCGGGTGCGGGTGCTCGGGGCCCATGCCCATGCCGGCCATCCCGGAACCGCCCGGCTTGAGCTGTTCGAGCACGCCGTCGGGGGTGGAGCCGTCCACGCCGTCGAGCCAGTCGTCCAGGACGACGATCCACTCCTTGTCGTAGGCGAGCGTCTCCTTGGGGTCGTCCACCACGAGCGGCGCGTACAGGGCGCGGTCGGGCTGCATCCCGACGTGGGAGTGGAGCAGATACGTGCCGGGGTGCTTCACGGTGAACCGGTAGCGGAAGTCCCTGCCGGTGGGCACGGGCCGCTGGGTCAGGTCCGGGACGCCGTCCATGTCGCAGCGCAGCCGCACCCCGTGGGAGTGCAGGGTGGTGGTGGTCGGCAGCCGGTTGGCGAGCGTCAGGTCGAGGACGTCGCCCGCGGTGACCCGGACCAGCGGCCCCGGCACGGTGTCGTCGTACGCCCAGGTGCGCACGGAGCGCCCGCCCAGGTCGAGCTTGGCCTCCGCGGCGGTGAACCGGTAGGTGCGGACGCGGCCCGCCCCCCGCCTGCGTTCGGCGGCGAGGACCTCCGGGTCCGACGGGTTGACGTACCCCTTGGGCCCCGCCGGCACGAAGTTCCCCCCGACGCCCGCCCCGAGGGGGCCGGTGTCCGCGTGGTGGGGACCGGAGCGGCTCTCGGGCCCTGAACCGGAGCCGCAGGCCGCCAGGAAGCCCGCGCCGGCGGCTGCGAGAGGGACACGGAGGAGGGTTCGCCGCGAAGGTGTATCCATGTCTGCATCAGACATGTTCGGTGGATCATCTGCGCGGGGGCGTAGGCCGAATGCCCGTGTCCCGGGGGGAGATTCACACCGGCAGACAGCCGAACGCGGGCCGCCCCGGTGCGACCGGAACGGCCCACGTCCATCCGCTCGTGCGGCTCAGGCGGCCTTCGCCTTGGTGGCGTACATGTCGACGTACTCCTGCCCGGACAGCCGCATGACCTCGGCCATCACGGAGTCGGTGACGGCCCGCAGCACATAGCGGTCGCGGTCCATGCCGTCGTAGCGGGAGAACTCCATCGCCGGGCCGAACCGGACGGTGACCTTGCCGGGCCGCGGGATGCCGTTGCCGCCGGGCTGGAGCTTGTCGGTGCCGATCATGGCGAACGGCACCACCGGCGCACCGGTCATCAGGGTCAGCCGGGCGATGCCCGTGCGCCCCCGGTAGAGGCGGCCGTCGGGGGACCGGGTGCCCTCCGGGTAGATCCCGAAGACCTTCCCCTCCTCCAGGACCCGCCGCCCCGTCATCAGCGCCGCCACACCGCCGTTCGCGCCGTCCCGGTCCACCGGGATCATGCCGACGCCGGTGAAGAACCACGCCATCAGCCGGCCCTTGAAGCCCTTGCCGGTGACGTACTCGTCCTTGCCGATGAAGAGCACCTGACGCTTCGTGACCACCGGCAGCACGATCGAGTCGATGAAGGTGAGGTGATTTCCGGCCAGAATCACCGGGCCGTCCCCGGGAATGTGCTCCACGCCCTCCACCTGTGGGCGGAACATCAGGCGCATGATCGGTCCGAGCACTGCCTTGATGAGGCGGAAGCGGGACAACGGGTCCTCCGATGTCAGGGGAGCGATATGAGTCTGTGCAGGTGAGGACATTACTCGCGGCTCGGGCGCGAACGCACATCGGGTACGGCCGGTTCACCGAGGTCTTACGAAGTGTTGACGCGGGTTTACCTGCGGTGACGCGCGGCGGACGGCGTGTGCCGCCCTGGTGCCGATGTGACGGACATCGCGGGCCCGGCGCCGTACGCGAGGGCCCGTCACCCGCCCGCACGCACGGGCCATCCGCCGTCACCCCGGAGTTCGACGCGAAGCCGTCCTTCTGTCATGTACGCACCCCTACGATCACTCGGACTGATCAGCGAAGACAGAACGAAGACAGAAGAAGACAGCAGACGGCAGGAGGCCGCCATGGGAACCGAGCGAACCGACGAGACGCAGCCACCGAAGCAGGTCACGGGACGGCGGGCGCTCCTCGGCGCCGCGATGCTGGGCGCGGGCGGGGCGGTCCTCGGACTGTCCGGCACGGCCAGGGCCGCCGAGGCCCCGGCGCCGGGGCGCACCGCGCGCGGGCTCAAGGGCCTGCCGGTGCCGACCGTCATCGGCCACCGCGGCGCCAGCGGCTACCGCCCCGAGCACACCTTCGGCTCCTACGAGCTGGCCCTCGACTTCGGCGCCGACATCGTGGAGGCCGGCGACCTCTGCCCCACCAAGGACGGCCACCTCGTCTGCCGGCACGAACCGGAGATCGGCGGCACCACCGATGTCGCGGACCACCCCGAGTTCGCCGACCGGAAGACCACCAAGGTGCTCGACGGAGTGCCCACCACCGGCTGGTTCACCGAGGACTTCACCCTCGCCGAGCTGAAGACGCTGCGCGCGATCGAGCGCATCCCGGCCAACCGCCCGCACAACACCCTCTACAACGGCCGCTGGGAGATCCCGGCCTTCGAGGAAGTCCTGCGCTGGCAGGACGAGCAGACCCGCAAGCGCGGCAAGCAGGTCTGGATCTACCCCGAGACCAAGCACCCCACCTACTTCCGCAAGCTGGGCCTGCCCCTGGAGGAGCGGGTGGCCAAACTGCTGCGCAAGTACGGCAAGGCCGACCGCGACTCCCCGGTCATCCTCCAGTCGTTCGAGCCCACCAGCATCCAGCGGCTGAACCAGTTGGTCGACAACCCGCTCGTGGTGCTGCTGTCCACGGCCGACAGCCGCCCCTACGACTTCGTGGAGGCGGGCGACCCGCGCACGGTCGCCGACCTGATCACGCCCAAGGGCCTGCGGGAGATCGCCGGTTACGCCCAGGGCATCGGCCCCACCCTGGACCTGGTCATCCCGAGGAAGGCGGACGGCACCCTGGCCGAGCCCTCCACCCTGGTCGCCGACGCGCACCGGGTCGGCCTGATCCTGCACCCCTACACCATGCGCAACGAGAACCCCTTCCTGCCCGCCGAGTTCCGCAAGGGCGGCGCGGCCGACGGCTACGGCGACCCCTTCGGCGCCTTCCAGGCGTACTTCGCGACCGGCATCGACGGCGTCTTCACCGACAACGCCGACACCGGCCTCCTCGCCCGCGCCGACTTCCTGCGCTGACCCGCGCGGAGTTGGCTATCTCACAGGACGTCCCCGCGCGACGGCGATTGCTTCCGGCCGAGCGCGGGGATAGGAGTGTGGGGGACGACAGATGATCAGGTGAGCGGGAGGCATGCGCACATGGGCATGAGCGTGACCATCTCGGTGGCGACCGAACAGGACGCGGAGGAGATCTTCCGCCTCCAGTACCTGTGCTTTCAGAGCGAGGCGCAGCTCTACGGCAACTACCGCATCGACCCGCTCGTCGAGACTCTCGACGCCGTCCGCCGGGAGGTCGTCGTCGACTGCGTCTTCGTCGCCCGGCTCGGCGACGAGGTGGTCGGTGCCGTCCGCGGCAAGGTCACCGAGGACGGCGCCGCCGCCATCGCCCGGCTCTGCGTCCACCCCCGGCTCCAGGGCCACGGCATCGGCGCCCGCCTGCTGCGCGCCGCCGAGGCCGCCCTGGCCGGGGAACGCGGCGCCACCCGCTTCCGCCTGGAGACCGGCCACCGCAGCGAGGGCAACCTCCGCCTCTACCGCCGGGTCGGCTACGAGGCGGTGGGCCGCGCCAAGGGAACGGACGGGGTGGACCTGATCGTCCTGGAGAAGCCCGCGGCCACCTACGCGACCACGGCGTGACCGGCGCGGCGCGTCAGGCGGTCCGCCGCGCCCGCGTCCGCCGCAGCCAGTACATCGCGGAGACGGGGAGCAGCACGGGAATGAAGATGTACTCCATCCCGTAGTACGACCACACCGTGGCGTCGGGGAACGCGGCGCTGTCGACCAGCGTCCACGTCCCCACCAGCAGCACCCCGGCCAGCTCCACGCCGCAGCAGACCATCGCCGCCCGCCGCGCCGTCTCCCCGCCCCGCACGAGGGTGTACGTGATGAACGCGTACACCACCCCGGCGACGGCGGACAGCGAGTACGCCAGCGGCGCCCGCTGGAAGTCCGTCGCGATCTGGTACACGGAACGCGACAGCGCCCCGACGACCATCACGCCGTAGAACCACACGAGCAGCATGCCCGGCCCGCTGATCAACCGGGCCGGCTTCTCCTCGACGGTCGTCATCCTCAGCCTCCCCAGATGTCGAAGAGCCGGACCTGCAACACGGCCAGCACCACACCGCCCGCCGCCGCCGTCACCGAACCCCACCGGGTCCGCTCGGCCAGCGACATGAACCCCGCGGCCGGGACGCACGCGAACGCGCCCAGCAGATACGCCACGAAGATCGCGGTCCCCTGCTCCGGCTTCTCGCCCCGGGCAAGCTGCACGATCCCGATCACCAGCTGGATCACGGCCAGCAGCGACACCACGGCCATGCCGATGAAGTGCCAGTCCTTCGTCGGCTGGTCACGATAGGCGGCCCAGCCGCACCATGCGGCGAGCAGTAGCGCGGCGACCCCGGTCACCAGCGTCAGGACAGTGAGCATGCGGTGACCTTATTACGGCGGAAACGGGTCACCGCCGCCGACCCCGCCGTACGCCGTAGGGTCGAGGTCCGGGACGCGGGCGGACCGTGGCGTTGGCCACAGCCGGCCGCGCCGGGGAACCCGGCCGGCCTCGTCGGGGACGACCTCGCGGCCTTGCGCGCGCTGGCCACCGGCGGGGGAGCGGGGACCGCCGTCCGCGGCCGGGCCCCGCCACCGGTGTCCGCCACTGTCCACTATGCGGACAGTGGTCACCGGTATTCGGCGGGCGTCTGCTTTACTGGGCCGCATGACCACGACGAACAGCCGCATCCCTGCGACCGAGGCGACCATGACGCCCGGTGCTGTTTGTGCGTGTCCGTGGCGAATGTGCGCCTTCTAGAGGGCCCCCGCACCATCCGAGCCTCGCGCCCCGAAGCGAGAGCCGCGGCCTGTCCCGCGCCCGTGACCGGGTGTGTGTGACCCCGAGGGCCGCCCGCGCACACGCCGTTCTCCCCGCCTCACCGCCACGCGAGAACCGTGCCGCGCCCCGACGAACGCACGCAACGCACCCGTGCCGGGCGCACCCCCGCGCCCGCGCACTCGACAGTGATGGACATCCTGTGATCACCACATCGGGCCTGACCAAAATCTACCGGGCCGGCGGCTCCCGCGGCCGCGAGGTCACCGCCCTCGACGGCGTCGACCTCCACGTCCGCGAAGGCGAGGTCTACGGCGTCATCGGGCAGTCCGGCGCCGGCAAGTCCTCGCTCATCCGCTGCGTCAACCTGCTGGAGCGCCCCACCTCCGGCACCGTGACCGTCGCCGGGCGGGACCTCACGGCCCTGGCCGGCCGCGGCCCGCGCGCCGGCCGGGAACTGCGCCAGGCGCGCAGCCGGATCGGCATGGTCTTCCAGCACTTCAACCTGCTGTCCTCGCGGACCGTGCAGGACAACGTCGAGCTGCCCCTGGAAATCCTCGGCGTCTCCGGGAAGGAACGTTCCCGCAAGGCGCTGGGGCTGCTGGACCTGGTCGGCCTCGCCGACAAGGCCAAGGCCTACCCCGCCCAGCTCTCCGGCGGCCAGAAGCAGCGCGTCGGCATCGCCCGCGCCCTGGCCGGCGACCCCAAGGTGCTGCTGTCCGACGAGGCCACCAGCGCCCTCGACCCGGAGACCACCCGCTCCATCCTCCAGCTGCTGCGCGACCTGAACCGGCAGCTCGGCCTCACCGTCCTGCTCATCACCCACGAGATGGACGTGGTCAAGTCGATCTGCGACTCCGCCGCCCTGATGGAGAAGGGCCGGATCGTGGAGTCCGGCACGGTCAGCGAGCTGCTGGCGACCCCCGGCTCCCAGCTGGCCGCCGCCCTGTTCCCGGTGAGCGGCGAGCGCACGGACGCGGAACGCACCGTCGTCGACGTCACCTTCCACGGCGAGGCCGCGACCCAGCCGGTCATCTCCCAGCTCTCGCGCACCTACAACATCGACATCTCGATCCTGGGCGCCGCCATCGACACCGTCGGCGGCCTCCAGATCGGCCGGATGCGCATCGAGTTGCCGGGCCGCTACGAGGACAACGTGGTGCCCATCGGCTTCCTGCGCGAGCAGGGGCTCCAGATCGACGTCGTGGGCGAGGAGCCCGTGCTGGTGAAGGACGGTGCCAAGTGACCTGGTCCGAGACGCAGCCCCTGCTCTCGCAGGCCTGTTCCGAGACGTTCGCCATGGTGTTCTGGTCCACCGTGATCGCCGTCGTCGTGGGCCTCCCGCTCGGCCTGCTCCTCGTCCTCACGGACCGCGGGGGCCTGCTGCAGAACATCGTCGCCAACAAGGTGATCGGCCAGATAGTGAACGTCGGCCGCTCCCTGCCGTTCATCATCCTGATGGTCGCCCTGATGAGCTTCACCCGCTGGGTCACCGGGACGACGATCGGTACGGCCGCCGCGGTGGTGCCGCTCGCCATCGGCGGCATCCCGTTCTTCGCCCGGCTGGTCGAGACGGCCGTCCGCGAGGTGGACCACGGGCTCGTGGAGGCCGTGCAGTCCATGGGCGGCAACACCTGGACCATCGTCCGCAAGGTGCTCGTGCCGGAGTCCCTGCCCTCCCTGATCGCCAGCACCACCACCACGGTCATCGCCCTCATCGGCTACTCCGCCATGGCCGGCACGGTCGGCGGCGGCGGTCTCGGCGACCTCGCCGTCCGCTACGGCTACCAGCGCTTCGAGACCGGGCTGATGTGGATCACCGTCGCGATCCTCGCCGTCGTCATCTCCCTCATCCAGTTCGCCGGCGACTTCGCGGCCCGCGCCCTGCACGGCCGCGGCGGCCGCTCCGGCCCCGCGCCCAGGCTCCGGCTGCTGAAGGCGAAGGGGCCGGAGGCGGCGGACGTCGACAAGGTCGCGTGACCGTCGGCCGGGCCGCGTGACCGTCGGCCAGGCCGCATAAACGTTTCCGCGCAGCTCCCCCCCCCAGACTCCCCGTCACCCTCACGGGGTCGCACCACCCATAAGGAAAGGCACTTTTCGTGCGTAACACCGCCAAGCTCACCACCGCCGTCCTCGCCGCCGGAGCCCTCACCTTCGGGCTGACCGCCTGCGGCTCCGGCGACTCCTCCGCCTCCCAGGACCACACCGGCCCGCTCGTCGTCGCCGCCACCCCGGTGCCGCACGCCGAGGTCCTGGACTTCGTCGAGAAGAACCTCGCGAAGAAGGCCGGACTCGACCTCCAGGTCAAGGAGTTCACCGACTACATCACGCCGAACACGGCGACCGAGGACGGCTCGGTGGACGCCAACTACTTCCAGACCAAGCCGTACCTGGACGACTTCAACAAGAAGCGCGGCACCCACCTCGTGTCCGTCGCCGGCGTCCACCTGGAGCCGCTCGGCCTCTACTCCCACAAGGTCAAGAAGGCCGGCGACCTCAAGAACGGTGCGACCATCGCCGTCCCCAACGACGCCGACAACGAGTCCCGCGCCCTGAAGCTGCTCGTCGACAACGGGCTCATCACCCTCAAGTCCGGCGCCGCTGCCCAGGCCACCCCCGAGGACATCGCCCAGAACCCCAAGCACCTGCGGTTCAAGGAGGTCGAGGCGGCCCAGACCCCGCGCTCCCTGGACGACGTGGACGCGGCGGTCATCAACGGCAACTACGCCATCTCCGCGGGCCTGAAGCCCGCCAAGGACGCCATCCTCCTGGAGAAGGCGGAGAACAACCCCTACGTGAACCTCCTCGTCGTCAAGAAGGGCAACGAGAACGACCCGCGGGTGAAGAAGCTCGCCAAGCTCCTCACCTCGCCCGAGGTCAAGAAGTTCATCGAGGACAAGTACCAGGGCTCGGTCATCCCGTCCTTCTGACCGGCCCGCGGGCACCCGCCCGCGATCCGGCCACCGGCACGCACCGCGTCGCGACCCACGGGGTCCACTCCCTCACCGGGTGTGGACCCCGTCGTGCGGTTCGGTGGTTTCATGCTGCATGCTGGGCAGTTCAGCAGGCCCGTGTCACGGCCCTGATGTCACGAGAGTTCTTCCGAAGGTTACGGAGCGGCGCATGACGAGCACCTTCCCCAACATCTCCATCAGCACGGAGCGGTTGGTGCTGCGCCCCCTCGACGAGGACGACGTGCCGGCCCTGGCCGAGATGATGAACGACGAGCAGGTCGCCGCCTGGACCGACGTGCCCCAGCCGTTCACCGAGGACGGCGCCCGGCGCTGGATCACCGAGTACGCGCCCGCCGAGCGCGCCGCGGGCCGCGGTCTCGACCTCGCCGTCACCGAGTTCCTCACCCAGCGCCTGGTCGGCATCGTCCAGCTTTCCAAGACCAACTGGCACATCCGCGCCACCGAACTGTCGTACATCGTCGCCCCCTGGGCCCGCGGCGAGGGCTACGCCTCCGAGGCCGCGCTCGCCGCCGCCCGCTGGCTCTTCGGCGACCAGCGCTTCGAGCGCATCGAACTGCGCACCGCCGCCGACAACACCGCCTCCCAGCAGGTCGCCCAGAAGATCGGCTGCATCAGCGAGGGCGTGCTGCGCAACGCCTGCATAGTCCATGTGCGCACCGAGGACGGCGGCTGGACCGACCTGCGCACCGACTTCATCGTGTGGAGCCTGCTGCCGGAGGACCTGGAGGGCGCCGACGATCAGCTCTCCGACGCCGACGGCTTCACGTCGTACGCCGACTGGAACTGACGCCACCCGCCCTGGCCCCTCGTCGGCGGTACGGCGGGGGCGGGTACCCTCACGGAGTGCGCCCACGGGCCCTGTACCCCTGACGACCTGCGAAAACCTGGAGATGGACGACGATGGCCGACCGGGTCACGGTGATCGGCTGGGACGGCTCGCCGCTGACCGCCGCGGCACGCTCCGCGCTCGGCGCCTCCACCCTCGTGGCAGGCGCGGCCCACCATCTGGCACTGCCCGAGATCCCGCCCGCCGCCGAACGCATCCGCCTCGGCAGCGTCGCGCTCGCCGCCCGCCGCATCGCGGCCCACCGCGGCACCGCGGTCGTGCTCGCCGACGGCGACCCCGGCTTCTTCGGCGTCGTACGCACCCTGCGCGCACCGGAGTTCGGCCTGGAGGTGGAGGTCGTCCCCGCCGTCTCCTCCGTCGCCACCGCCTTCGCCCGGGCCGGCATGCCCTGGGACGACGCCCAGGTCGTCGTCGCCCACCCGCGCACCCTGCGCCGGGCCGTGAACGTCTGCCGTGCCCACGCCAAGGTGGCCGTCCTCACCTCACCGGGCGCGGGCCCCGCCGAACTCGGCCTGCTCCTCGCCGGCGTCCACCGCACGTTCGTCATCTGCGAGGAACTGGGCACCGCACGCGAACAGGTCTCCGTCGTCACCTCCGACAAGGCCGCCGACCACACCTGGCGCGACCCCAACGTCGTCATCGTCATCGGCGGCCCGGTGAGCGCCGCGGAGGACGGCGGCTGGATCGCCGGCCGCGACCCGGGCACGGGCCCGCGCGGCTGGGTCCAGCCCGACGAGGCGTACGGCGACGGCACCGCCCTCGGCGAGGGCGAGACCCAACTGCTGCGCGCCGCCCAGCTCGCCCGCCTCGGGCCCCGGGCCGGCGACCTCGTCTGGGACATCGGCTGCGGCTCCGGCGCGTTCGCCACCGAGGCGGCGCGCGCCGGCGCCGCCGTCATCGCCGTCGACCACGACCCGGCCGCCTGCGCCCGCACCGACGGCGCCGCCCGCCGCTACGGCGTCCAGCTCCAAGTGGTGCACGGCGGTGCCCCGCACGTCCTGGAGGACCTGCCCGAACCCGACGTGGTCCGGGTCGGCGGCGGGGGAGCGGCCGTGGTCTCGGCGGTCGCCGACCGGCGTCCGCAGCGCATCGTGACCCACGCGGCGACCCGCGACGCGGCCGAACTCGTCGGCCGCGACCTGACCGAGCACGGATACCGCGTGGAGTGCGCCCTGCTCCAGTCCGTCGAACTCGACACGCGCGCCTGGCGGGAGACCGAGCGGAACGTGGTGTTCCTGCTCACAGGGGAACTGCCGGGGCGCGAAGCGCCTCGCTGAGGAGCGGTGGCCGGGCGGCGGGCGGCACCGCCGGATCGCAACCCGTGATCCGGTAGTCGTACCGCGCGCGGTAGGCTGGCCGATCGTTGTACCGCACCGGCGGCCCGGAACTTCGTTCGCCAATGTCCGGAACGCACGCCCGTTTTGGGGTGGGTGTGGTACGGCGAACCGGTGGACGCGCAACGTGGCGCAGTCCACAGCGGCCTGTCGCGGATCATGCTGTCGCGACGGCGCAACGACCGGGACAATGCCACTGAATGGCTTTGTCGCCTTTTCCGGCGAGTCGTTCGTGCCGCTGGGCACGGACGCTCGTTCTTCACGATGGGGCGGTCGGTGTGCCGTTCCGGGTGAGCTGGTCGTAGGAGCACTAACCGATGGGGCGAGGGGTACGCATGACCGACACCGGCCAGGTCCCGGGCGAGGGACAGCCGGAGAGCGCAGGCATGGTGGAGCAGCCGGGCGTCCACACGCACGGCGCGTACACCTACCTCTCCGAGGCACCCGCCGAGGACGAGGACCTGCTGCTGCCGGGCGCTCAGGGCGCGTGGGGCAACGAGGTGCCGCCGCCCGCACCGGAGCCGGTGGTCGAGGCCCTGCACGAGCCGGGGCCGCACGAGGCCGCCGGCCGTGACACGGGCTCCGTGGACCTGAACGGCGTCCGCCTCCCGTCTCCGCAGGAGGCCTCGGCGCCGCGCCGCCCGCTGCACCTCGGCCCGCCCATCCCCAACACCTCCGCCGGTCCGGTCCGTTCCCTCGCCGACCGGGGCCCCGAGTACCTCGACGCGCAGCCGCTGAGGGACATGGGCCCGCAGAGCGCGGCCCCCTGGGGCACTGCTCCGGCGGGTACGGCCATGGGGGCGCCGGCCGCCGGTCAGGTACCGGGCGCGGTGGAGACCGCGCCGGTCGCCGGCCAGGTGCCTGGTGTGGCGGAGACCGGTCAGCTCGCCGGCCAGGTGCCGGGCGTGCCGGTGGCCGCTGTGCAGGTGCCGGTGGCGGCCGAGGCCGTGCCGGTGGCCGTCGAGGTGCCGGATGCGGCCGTGCCGCTCGCCGGGGCGGGGGAGGCCGCCGCGGGTGAGGGTGCCGCACAGGCCGCCGTGGACCGCCTGGCCCACCAGGCCGCCGCGCAGGCGCCCGCCCCCGAGCCGGTGGTGCGGGGCCACGACGGTCCGCAGCCCGCCGACCGCCATGACGGTGTGTACACGCCGCAGGCCGGAGAGGGCGCGCCGGTCGCCGCCGAGCCCGTCGAGTCCGCTCAGTTGCCGGACGCCCAGGTCGCGGCCGTTGCCGAAGCGGGCGTGCCCGGCCAGCCGGTCCAGGAGGCGCGGGTCACCGAGGCGGCTCCTGCGGAAGGCGCGCCGGAGGCCGGTGCCGCCGTCCCGGCCGACGCTTGGCAGCCCGCTGCCGCCGTGCCCGCGGCCGAGGCCGCGCAGCCGTCGGAGCCGGTTGCCGTCGAGGCAGTCCAGGCGACCGAGCCGGTCGCCGCCGTCGCCCCGGAGGCGGACACGGGCGAGGTTTCCCTCGCGCCCGCACTGGATCTTCAGGTCCCCGAGGGCGTCGTGCCCGCGGCCGAGGCCGCACAGCCGGCGGAGCCGGTTCCCGCCGAGGCCGTCCAGGTGATCCAGTCGGCCGAGCCGGTCGCCGTGCAGGTCGTGCAGGCCGCCGAGCCGGTCGAGCCCGTCGCCGCCGAGGCCGTCCCGATGATCCCCCCGGCAGAGTCCGTCGCCGTCGAGCCCGTCGCCGTGGAGCCCGCCGAGCCCACCCAGCCCGCCGAGCCCGCCGAGCCCGTCGAGCCCGTCGCCGTCCCGGTCGAGCAGGCCGAGGTCGACGAGGTTCCCGCCGCGCACGCCCCGGCCCCTCTCCAGGTCCAGGCCCCGCAGCCGGCCGAACCCGTGGCCCAGGCCGCCGAGGCCGTGCCCGGCACGCCTCAGCCGCAGCCCCAGGCCCCCGCGGCTCCCCTCGCCGAGCCCGTCCCGGCGGGCGACCCCGCCGTACTCGACCCCGGCGCCCGGCAGCCCGCCGAGGCCGCCCCGGCGCCGGCCGCAGCCGCGGACGCCGAGACCGGGTACCCGCAGGGTGTCACCGACCCGGCACCCGCCGCCCCCGTACCGCCGCAGGTCACCCCGGCGTCCGTCGAAGCCCCGGTCCAGCAGGCCCCCGTACCGGCGGACGTCCCCGAGCAGACCGCTTCCGCTCCCGCGGAAACCCTGCCCGGCGGTGTCCCCCTGGAGCCGGACCCCGAGCTGCCGCTCGGTGAGTTCGTGCCGGTGCAGGGACAGGTGCCGACCACGCCGCACCTGGCCCCGACCCCGCCGCACCCCCTCGTCCTGCCCGCGCAGGGTCCCGCGCCGCAGGCCACCGTGCCCGCGCCCCGGGAGGCCGAGACGGTGCCGCACGCCGAGATCCCCGAGGTCCCCGAGGCCCCGCAGGCCCCCGCCGCCGAGCAGGGGGAGACCCCGGCGGCACCCGCGCCGCAGCAGCCCACCGGCCCCGCCGCCCCCGGCTACGACGACGCCGAGCGCGAGGCCGTGCTGAAGGTGATGCGCGAGCGCCGCGACATCCGCAACGGCTTCCGCGGCGACCCCATCCCGCACGAGGTGCTGCTCCGCGTCCTGGAGGCCGCCCACACCGCGCCCTCCGTGGGCCACTCGCAGCCCTGGGACTTCGTCGTCATCCGGTCCGCCGAGACCCGCCGCACCATGCACGAACTGGCCATGCGCCAGCGTGAGGCGTACGCGAAGTCGCTGCCCAAGGGCCGGGCGAAGCAGTTCAAGGAACTGAAGATCGAGGCCATCCTCGACACCCCCGTGAACATCGTCGTCACCGCCGACCCCACCCGCGGCGGCCGGCACACCCTGGGCCGGCACACCCAGCCCCAGATGGCGCCTTACTCCGCCGCGCTCGCCGTCGAGAACCTCTGGCTCGCCGCCCGCGCCGAAGGCCTCGGCGTCGGCTGGGTCAGCTTCTTCGACGAGCGCGAGATGGTGCGCGCCCTCGGCCTGCCCGAGCACCTGGAGGTCATCGCCTACCTGTGCGTCGGGTACGTCGACGAATTCCCGGACGAGCCCGAGCTGATGCAGGCCGGCTGGTCCAAGCGACGCCCCCTGTCCTGGGTGGTGCACGAAGAGACGTACGGCCGCCGTGCCCTGCCCGGAGAGGAACCCCACGACCTGCTTGCCGAGACCGTCGCCCAGATCCGCCCGCTCGACGCCAAGGCCCTCGGTGAGGCCTGGGAGCGCCAGAAGCGGATGACCAAGCCGGCCGGCGCGCTCGGCATGCTGGAGATCATCTCCGCGCAGCTGTCCGGGCTGTCCCGGCAGTGCCCGCCGCCGATCCCGGAGCCCGCCGCCGTCGCCATCTTCGCGGGCGACCACGGCGTGCACGCCCAGGGCGTCACCCCCTGGCCCCAGGAGGTCACCGGCCAGATGGTGGCCAACTTCCTGGGCGGGGGCGCGGTCTGCAACGCCTTCGCCGCCCAGGTCGGCGCCGAGGTGTGCGTCGTGGACGTCGGCGTCGCCGCCGACCTGCCCGCCACCCCCGGCCTGCTGCCCCGCAAGATCCGCGGCGGCACGTCCGACATGACCGCCGGGCCCGCGATGAGCCGCGAGGAGGCCAAGGCGGCCATCGAGGTCGGCATCGAGACCGCCCGCGACCTGGTCGCGGCCGGCAACAAGGCGCTGCTCACCGGCGAGATGGGCATCGCCAACACCACCGCGTCCGCCGCGCTGATCTCCGTCTTCACCGCCACCGACCCGGCCGAGGTCACCGGCCGCGGCACCGGCATCAACGACGAGACGCTGGCCCGCAAGACCGAGGTGGTCCGCCGCGCCCTGGACCTCCACCAGCCGGACCCGGCCGACCCCATCGGCGTCCTCGCGGCCATCGGCGGCTTCGAGCACGCGGCCATGGTCGGCCTGCTGCTCGGCGGCGCGTCCCTGCGCACGCCGGTCATCCTGGACGGCGTCAGCGCCGGCGCCGCGGCCCTCGTGGCCCGCGCCATCGCCCCCGAGGTCCTCGCGGCCTGCATCGCCGGACACCGCAGCGCCGAACCCGGCCACGTCGCCGCCCTCAACAAGCTCGGCCTGCGCCCCCTCGTCGACCTCGACCTGCGCCTCGGCGAGGGCACCGGCGCGCTGCTCGCCCTGCCGCTGGTGCAGAGCGCGGCGCGGGCGATGCACGAGGTGGCGACGTTCGACTCGGCCGGCGTCACCGAGAAGTAGGCCCCGTGAAGCAGGCACCGAGAAGCAGGTACTGAGAAGCAGGCACCGAGGGGTTACGGCAGGGCGGTTCCGGTCGCCGTCCTGCCGTACCGGCACGGCCCCGCGCACCGGCCGCTTCGCCCACCCTGCGGACAACCCTCCCGGCTCCCCTCTCCGCCACCGTAAGATCCGCACGTCAGGGCCCCGCACCGCCGTCCCCAGAGGAGCCCCCCATGGCCGAACACCCCGCCTACCCCGTAGGCCTCCGCCTCGCCGGCCGCCGCGTGGTCGTCCTCGGCGCAGGCCAGGTCGCCCAGCGCCGCCTGCCCGCGCTCATAGCGGCCGGTGCGGACATCCTCCTCGTCTCCCCCGAGGCGACGCCCTCGGTCGAGGCGATGGCGGACGCGGGCGAGATCGCCTGGCACCGACGGCGGTACGAGGACGGCGACCTCGCCGACGCCTGGTACGCCCTCATCGCCACCAGCGACCCCGAGGCCAACACCGCCGCCTCCGCCGAGGCCGAGCGCCACCGCGTCTGGTGCGTACGCTCCGACGACGCCGACCAGGCCACCGCCTGGACCCCCGCCACCGGCACCAGCGCGGGCGTCACCGTCGCCGTCCTCACCACGGACGCCCGCGGCCGCGACCCCCGGCACACCGCCGCCATCCGGGACGCGGTCGTCGAGGGCCTGCGCGACGGCACCCTCGTCGCCCCCCACCACCGCACCCGCGCCCCCGGCGTCGCCCTGGTCGGCGGCGGTCCGGGCGACCCCGACCTGATCACGGTCCGCGGCCGGCGGCTGCTCGCCGAGGCGGACGTCGTCATCGCCGACCGGCTCGGCCCGCGCGACCTGCTCGCCGAACTCCCGCCGCACGTTGAGGTGATCGACGCGGCGAAGATCCCCTACGGCCGTTACATGGCCCAGGAGGCCATCAACAACGCGCTGATCGAACACGCCAAGCAGGGCAAGGCGGTCGTACGGCTCAAGGGCGGCGACCCGTTCGTCTTCGGCCGGGGCATGGAGGAGGTCCAGGCGCTCGCCGAGGCCGGCATCCCGTGCACCGTCGTCCCGGGCATCTCCAGCTCCATCTCGGTGCCCGGCGCGGCCGGCATCCCGGTCACCCACCGGGGCGTCGCGCACGAGTTCACGGTCGTCAGCGGCCATGTCGCCCCCGACGACGCGCGTTCGCTGGTCGACTGGCCGTCGCTGGCCAAGCTCACCGGCACACTGGTGATCCTGATGGGCGTCGACAAGATCGGGAAGATCGCCGAGACGCTCGTCACGCACGGCAGGTCCCCGGGGACCCCGGTCGCGCTGGTGCAGGAGGGCACGACCGCCGCGCAGCGCCGGGTCGACGCCACCCTCGCCACGGTCGCCGAGACCGTGCGCGCCGAGGACGTGAAGCCTCCGGCGGTCATCGTGATCGGCGAGGTCGTCAGGCAAGGCCCCGCGCCGACCGCCTGACCGAATCCCCCCGGAACACGCGTAACCTCGGGTAAGGCATCCCCATCCAGCCGTTGGCACCACACCCAGGACAAGGCAGTAACACCCCCGTGGCCGATCTCATCACCGTCGACGATCCCGACGACCCCCGCCTCTTCGACTACACGGACCTCACCGACGTCGAGCTGCGCCGCAAGCGCGAGCCCGCCGAGGGGCTGTTCATCGCCGAGGGCGAGAAGGTCATCCGCCGGGCCAAGGAAGCGGGCTACGAGATGCGCTCCATGCTGCTCTCGGCCAAGTGGATCGACGCCATGCGCGACGTCATCGACGAACTCCCCGCGCCCGTCTACGCCGTGAGCCCGGACCTCGCCGAGCGCGTCACCGGCTACCACGTGCACCGCGGCGCCCTCGCCTCCATGCGGCGCAAGCAACTGCCGACCGCCCCCGAACTGCTCCGCACCGCCCGCCGCGTGGTGGTGATGGAAGCGGTCAACGACCACACCAACATCGGCGCCATCTTCCGCTCGGCGGCCGCCCTCGGCATGGACGCGGTCCTGCTCTCGCCCGACTGCGCCGACCCGCTGTACCGGCGCAGCGTCAAGGTGTCGATGGGCGCGGTGTTCGCGGTGCCCTACGCCCGCCTCGACAACTGGCCGAAGGGCCTGGAGCAGGTCCGCGAGGCCGGCTTCACGCTGCTCGCCCTCACCCCGGACGAGAAGGCCCGCAGCCTGGACGAGGCCGCCCCGCACACGATGGACAGGGTCGCGCTGATGCTGGGCGCCGAGGGCGACGGCCTCTCCGCCAAGGCCCTGGCCGCCGCCGACGAATGGGTCCGCATCCCGATGTCCCACGGCGTCGACTCCCTCAACGTGGGCGCGGCGGCCGCGGTCTCCTTCTACGCGGTGACGGCGGGGCGACCGGGGTCCTGAACCCGGTGGGGAGCGCGTCCGGTCACTCTCGTGCGGAGGCGGGCCCGCTCGCCAGGAGCGTGTCAAGGTTCTGGGACCCCGCGGTCGTGTCCGCTATCCACTCCGCCAGCGTGATGCCCTGCGGCCAGAAGTCTCCTTGGTGCGTGCACCACATCGGCCCTGACGGATCGCGGAAGTCCGCCATGGACCAGATCGTGCAGCCCCAGTCGTAAAGCAGCACCATGCCGGCGGGGATCCGCCCGGACGGGTCCGGTCCCTGTTCGTAGAGCTCGGCGATGTGCTGGAAATTGCCGCCGTCCCAGTTGCCGCCCCGGACCCCGAGCACACCGCGCCCGGGCCCGAATCCTCCGTTGGCGACATCCAGATACAGCCTCCGCAGCAGCGGGGGGACCCGGAACCCAATGATCCGTTCCGCCTCGGCGACAGCCTCCGGTGTGGCCGGTGGCGGCATGTCCCGCGCCCGCGCGACGACGCGGAGGCGCTCGACCATCTCGTCTTCGGTCATCCGCCCATGCTGTCAGGCGGACGATGCCATGGGGGGAGCTTTGCCGGACCGCACCGGGAGGGCTGCCGACCCACCCGTCGACGTCTGACACCGGCAGGCGTGCGCGTCCTTACTCCCCGGACTCTCCGGCGCCGCTCGCCGCGGAGGAGGAGCCCCGCGGGCCGGCGGACGGCCGTGTGTCCCCGGTCGTCCGTGGTCGGTCGGCCCGCTGCGGCTGAGACTGCTGCGACTGCCGTACGCCGGCCCCGCCGAGCAGGCTGCCGAAACCGTCGCCGAGGCCCCGGGCCGGGCCCTGGCAGCCCTGGGCCAGGGCGATGCCGAGGGCCACGAAGAGGGTCACCACCACGAACACGAACAGGCGCTGCCGCAGCAGCCGGGGGTTGGCGGGGCGCAGCTTGGTCTTCGTGGTGCGCTGAGCCGGCCGCCGGGCGCCGCCGCGCGTGCCGGGACGGCTCCCGCCGCCGGAACGCGGCCCACTGCCACGCTGCTCCGGTCCGGTCCGGGCCGCGCCCGGACGCGAGGGGGAGCCGCCACCGCGTGCGCCGCCCCGCGAGGGCGCCCCGTTGCGGGGCGAGGCGCCGCGCGGCACCGGCGTGCCCGGGGCGGGGCGGCGCGCGGCGCGCTGCGGCTCGGGGTAGGTGTCGACGAGCCGCCCGGTGGGCCGGTCCGCCTCCGCCGGGCGCGGGGCGGGCGGCCGTACCTCGGTCAGGCCCTGAGCCTCGCGGGCCGCGATCTCCTTGAGCCGCAGCGACAGTTGGAGGGTGCTGGGCCGGTCCTCGGGGTCCTTCGCCAGGCAGGCCCGGATCAGCGGGGCGAGCGCGTCGGGCACGCCGTGCAGGTGCGGCTCCTCGTGCACCACCCGGTACAGCATCACCTCCGAACTGCCGTGTCCGAAGGGGGAGTCGCCGGTCGAGGCGTAGGCCAGGGTCGCGCCCAGCGAGAAGACGTCGGTCGCCGGGGTGACGGCGGCGCCGCGCACCTGCTCGGGGGCGAGGAAGCCGGGGGAACCCACGGCGGTGCCCACGTGGGTGAGGGTGGACGCGCCGGTGGACCAGGCGATGCCGAAGTCGATGATCCGCGGCCCCTTGGGGGACAGCAGGATGTTGGAGGGCTTCAGGTCCCGGTGGACCACCCCTGCCTCGTGCACCGCGACCAGGCCCTCGGACAGGGCCGCGCCGATCGCCGCCGCGTCGGCCGCGAGGAGCGCGCCCTCCTCGGCGACCCGGTCGTGCAGGGAGGGCCCGGGGACGTACTGGGTGGCGAACCAGGGGCGGTCGGCCTCCAGGTCGGCGGCCACCAGCCGGGCCGTGCAGCCGCCCCGGATACGACGGGCCGCGGAGACCTCGCGCGCGAAACGCGAGCGGAACTCCTGGTCCTCGGCGAGGTCGGGCCGGATCACCTTCAGGGCGACCCGCTGCCCCTTCTTGTCGGAGCCGAGGTAGACCACGCCCATTCCGCCCGCGCCGAGCCGTCGGTGAAGCCTGAACGAGCCGACGACGCGCGGGTCCTCGCGCCTCAGGCGCATCATCGCCATGTTCATCCCCGCTGCCCGGTCCCTCTGACGTGGCACAGCTTACGTTTACCGGGCCGCCCGCGCGCAGAGGCCGCGCCCTCTCGGCGCGATGGATTGTGCGCGCCGCGCGGGCGGGGCGGAACGCGGTCAAGAGGGCAGCCTCAGACGGACCTTTGACCGACCGTCATCGCCAACCGGGGGCACTCGCACGGAGGTTGACCCCGCCGCGACCAGGGCTCCCCGTCCTCTCCCGCCGTCCCGGAACCCGCCGCGGGCACCCCGTCCCACCCGTCGCCGACCGGCGTCCGGACAGCACCCGGCACCCGCCCCACGACCGCTTCGAGTGATCGAAGTCACGCCTTCCGGGGCGCTGTCCGGGTCCGACATGCCCGACACGGCGGGCCACCCTTCAGGGAAGACCCCGAGACCGGGGACCGGCTCTCCACCCTGGGGAGTAGATCGCGGCCGGGGGCTCATCCTCCGGGAGGCCCGGCAATCGGTACGAGGGCATGACGCCCGGTTCGCGCCCCGCGCCTAGATTTGAGGTCAAGCGGCGGGTGCAGCGCTCGCCCCCCGAGGTCGGACACCCGCCGCTGCGAAGGCAACAGACAACCGAAACGGTCAGGAGAGGGACCATGACCCACCCGGCACCGCGACGTACCGCGTTCGCACCCCGCCGCACGGGTCGCCGTCACCCCTTGGTGGCGACGCTCATGGCCCTTCCCCTGGCGGCCCTGCTCCTGCTCGTCTTCGACGGCTGGGAGACGGTGGCCACACAGGCGTCGTCCGTAGGTGCGATGCTGGGGCGCTGAGCGGCGACCCCAGGCCCGGAAGAGCGGTCCGGGCGGGGACATCGATCCATGAAACCCCGTGGGGACGGGGGTGCGGCGGACGGCACACATGCCGGCGCAGCTGGGGAGCTGCGCCGGCATTGCCGTTTCCCGCCGGGACGGCGCCCCCGGTGACTTCGCCCCGGCCGGCCGCGCGGTCCCGCGCGCCCCCCGGGCCCGCCCCGGCCGCGGCGCCGGACACCGCAACCGCCGGCCCGCGCCCCACCGTCGTACACCTCACCGCCCCCGACCGCCCGAGGCACCGTGAACATCGTCCCCGCGCTCCTCGCGCACATCCGCGCCACGCACCCCCGGTCCGCCGCGCCCACCACCCTCGCCGACCGCCCCGACGCCACCGTCATCCGTCTCGGGGACACCGTCGTCAAGGCCCACGCCCCCGGCACCGACCCCGCCCACCTGACGCGGCGCCTCGAAACCGCCAGCCGCCTCCCCGGCATCCTCCTGCCCCCGCTCGCCCCCGCCGCGGAACACCTGCACGACCGCCTGGTGACCTCCTGGCCGTACGGCACCCCGGTGGACCCCGACGCACCCGCCGCCGCCCCGTGGGAAGCCGTCGCCACCCTCCTCGCCCGCCTGCACGCCGGCGCCCCCCGCCCCGCCCTGCCCCCGATGCGCGGCCCCGCCAAGGCCGCGCGTGCCGTCACCCGCCTCCACGCCGCCCTCCGCGCACGGACCCACCCCGCCGCCCGCCCCGTCCTCGACGCCTGGGCCGCCCTGCCCGCCTGGGCCCGGGCCGAGGCCCCCATGCCCGGCCCGGCCTTCCTGTGCCACGGCGACCTCCACCTCGGCCAACTCGTCCGGCACCCGGCCCCCGACGGCCCCTGGCGGCTGATCGACGTGGACGACCTGGGGCTCGGCGTCCCCGCCTGGGACCTCGCCCGACCCGCCGCCTGGTACGCCTGCGGACTCCTGTCGCCCGACGAGTGGACCCGCTTCCTGACCGCCTACCGGCGGGCGGACGGTCCGGCCGTCCCCGCGGCCGGCGACCCCTGGGCCGCCCTGGACGTCCCGGCCCGCGCCCTCACCGTGCAGACGGCCGCCCTGGCGATCACCAGGGCGCTCGCGGCGGACCGCCCGCTGGACGAGACCGAGGAAGCCCTCGTCGACGCCTGCGCCCGCATGTCCGCCCTGTGACGCGCCCCTTCCCCGCGGGACGTCGCAACCAAGCGCTGCGAAACGCAGTCTGTCCTGGGGAACCAGGAAGCAGTACCGACCGGCGAGGAGTTGAGCCGACCATGCAGTGTCCGAAGTGCCACGCACCCATGCAGACGTACAACCGCAGCGGCGTCCAGATCGAGCAGTGCAGCGGGTGCCGCGGCATCTTCCTCGACTACGGCGAGCTGGAGGCCCTGACCCAGCTGGAATCCCAGTGGTCCAAGCCCGTCCCGCCGGCCCCGCCCGCGGCCCCGCAGGGGTACCCGGCCCCGTCCGCGCCCGCCTGGGGCGCCCCGTACGGCGGCCACTACGAGCACGGGCACCACGGGCACCACGGGCACCACGATCGCCACCGGAGCTTCACGCACATGCTGTTCTCCAGCTGAGGCCCCACGCGAAAACCCCCGGCCGTGGAGACGGCCGGGGGTTTTCCGATGTGTGGACGATACTGGGATTGAACCAGTGACCTCTTCCGTGTCAGGGAAGCGCTCTCCCGCTGAGCTAATCGTCCGCGGACAGTGATCCGGGGATCACGTTCAGTGCGCGATACTGGGATTGAACCAGTGACCTCTTCCGTGTCAGGGAAGCGCTCTCCCGCTGAGCTAATCGCGCGGGGATGGATCTTCGAGAGACCCGGACCTCCGGACGAACCGGTGATCCAGTGGACGATACTGGGATTGAACCAGTGACCTCTTCCGTGTCAGGGAAGCGCTCTCCCGCTGAGCTAATCGTCCTTGGAGGTGGAGACGGGATTTGAACCCGTGTAGACGGCTTTGCAGGCCGTTGCCTCGCCTCTCGGCCACTCCACCAGGAGTGTAGGGGATCGGGATGACCCCTTCTTCCTTCGAGCGGACGACGAGGCTCGAACTCGCGACCTCAACCTTGGCAAGGTTGCGCTCTACCAACTGAGCTACGTCCGCCTGTCGTTTCGGTCCGCTTGCGCGTCCCGGCGACGTGTTGAACTCTAGCGGATTCCCGGGCCAGTACAAAAACGCGTTTGCGCAGCGTGCTGCGCTGCGCCCGGCGGGACCGGCGGCCGGGGCCCCCTCCGGGACATCCCCGGGTCACCTCCGCGCCACCCACCTAGACTCGGCCACGTGTTCCACCATGCTCCCGGTCTCCCCCCGCTGGCCCGCTTCGGCGACCGTCTCGCCACCGGCCTCCTCGACGTCACCAGCGATCCCGCCGCCCTGGAGTCCACCGGCTTCTGGGCCGTGTGCGCGGCCTTCGAGGGCCGTCTGACCTGCGCGCGCTTCGCGGACGTACGGCGGGCCCCGGTGCCCGCCCCGGCGCCCGGCGCCTGGCGGGGCCCCGCGGTGGGGGACTGGACCTCCTCCCTGGACCGCGCCGCCTACACCGCGGCCGTCCGGCGGATCCGCGCGCACATAGCGGCCGGCGAGGTCTACCAGGCCAACCTCTGCCGGGTGCTCAGCGCGCCGCTCGCCCCCGACGCCGACGTGGACGCCCTGACCGCCCTGCTCGCCCGCGGCAATCCGGCGCCGTACGCCGGAACGATTCGCCTGCCCGCGCACGGGGTGGAGATCGCCACCGCCTCCCCGGAGCTGTTCCTGCGCCGGACCGGCCGCACCGTGGAGTCCGGCCCCATCAAGGGCACCGGCCGCACCGAGGCGGACCTCCTGGAGAAGGACCATGCCGAGAACGTGATGATCGTGGACCTGGTCCGCAACGACCTCGGGCGTGTCTGCGCCACCGGCAGCGTCACCGTCCCGGACCTGTGCGTGGTGGAGAAGCACCCCGGCCTCGTGCACCTCGTCTCCACCGTCCGCGGCGAGCTGCGCGCCGGCGCGGGCTGGCCCGAGCTGCTCGACGCCGCCTTCCCGCCCGGCTCCGTCACCGGCGCGCCCAAGTCCAGCGCCCTCGGGATCATCGAGGCACTGGAGCCGGCCCCGCGCGGACCGTACTGCGGCGGCATCGGCTGGGTGGACGCCGACCGGGGCACCGGCGAGCTGGCCGTGGGCATCCGCACCTTCTGGACCGACCGCGCCGAGGGCGTCCTGCGCTTCGGCTCCGGCGCCGGCATCACCTGGGGATCGGACCCCGAGGGGGAGTGGCGGGAGACCGAGCTGAAGGCGTCCCGGCTGCTCGCGGTAGCGTCGGGGGCGTACGAGCAGAGTGGAGAGGCGTGCACATGAGGATCTGGCTGGACGGCGGGCTGCGGGACGCGGAAGCCGCCCGGGTCTCCGTCTTCGATCACGGGCTGACCGTCGGCGACGGCATCTTCGAGACCGTGAAGGCGGTCGACGGGCGCACGTTCGCGCTCGCCCGGCACCTCGACCGGCTGACCCGCTCCGCCCGGGGCCTCGGCCTGCCCGAGCCCGACCACGACGAGGTCCGCGAGGCCTGCGCCGCCGTGCTCGCGGCCAACCCGATGCCGCTCGGCCGGCTGCGGATCACCTACACCGGCGGCCACGGCCCGCTCGGCTCCGACCGCGGCGAGCAGGGCCCGACCCTGCTGGTCGCCCTCGGCGCGACCACCCGCCGTCCCGACACCACGGCCGTGATCACCGTCCCCTGGACCCGCAACGAGCGCGGCGCCCTCACCGGTCTGAAGACCACCTCGTACGCCGAGAACGTCGTCGCCCTCGCCCGCGCCCACGAACAGGGCGCCTCCGAGGCCCTGTTCGGCAACACGGTCGGCCGGCTGTGCGAGGGCACCGGTTCGAACGTCTTCGTGGTCCTGGACGGCGAGATCCACACCCCGCCGGTCGCCTCCGGCTGCCTCCCCGGCATCACCCGCGCCCTCGCCGTCGAATGGACCGGCGCCCGGGAGACCGACCTCCCGCTCGACGTGCTGGACCGGGCCGACGAGATCTTCCTGACCTCCACCCTGCGCGACATCCAGGCGGTGCACCGGGTGGACGCCCGTGAACTCCCGGGCGCGCCGGGGCCGGTGACCGCCAAGGCGATGCGGATCTTCGAGGAGCGGGCGGGCGAGGACCTCGACCCGTGAGCCGGACGGCGCGGCGACGGGCCGCCGGCGCCCAGGGGATCGGCCCGGCGCCGTGGGTAGAAGAGCTGTGATGACCACGACCCTGCGGCCGGTCGAGCCGCTTCAGCAGCATCCCGACGGCACGCGCTCGCGCCGCTACCAGGTGTGCGTGAACAGCCGTCCCGTCGGCGACATCCACCTCGGCACCTCGCCGACCCTCGGGGAGACGGTGGCCCGCATCGACGAGCTGCGGATCGCCGAGGCCGACCGCCGCCGCGGCCGGGGCACCATCGCCGCGCTCGCCGCGGAGGAGGTGGCGCGCGGCTGGGGCTGCCGGCAGATCGAGGTCCTCGTGCCGGCGGCCTCGGCGGACATCGCGCTGCGGCTGTTCGACGCCCTCGGCTACACCCTCCGCAACCGGGGCATGGAGAAGCGTCTCGACGCCGCCCCGCCGGCGCTGCCGCCGGGCCGTCGCGTACGGCCCATGACGGAGGCCGAGTTCGAGGCGTGGCGGGTCCGCGAGGGCGAGCGCTACGCCCGGATGTGGACCGAGCGGGGCGTCCCCGAGGCCACCGCCCGCGCCAAGGCCCGCGACGACCACGCCCGGCTGCTGCCGCACGGGCTCGCGACCGGGAACATGCTCTTCAGCGTCCTGGAGAGCGAGGGCAGCCGGGTCGGCACCCTGTGGCTGGCCCTGCGGGAGGCCACGGCGTACGTGTACGACGTCGCGACCGACGCCGCCGAGCGCGGCCGGGGGCACGGCCGGGCACTCATGCTCCTCGCGGAACGCCAGGCCCTGGAGGCCGGCCGGCCGCTCCTCGGCCTCAACGTGTTCGCGGGCAACATCCCGGCCGAGCGACTGTACGAGTCGCTCGGCTACGAGACGGTGACGTACTCCCTGTCGAAGCCGCTGCTGTAGGCGGGGCCGGGGCCGCTCGCGGGGGCGGCGCGGTGTCGCGGACCCGCTGCTGGGAGGTGGCCTCAGGCGTCCCGCTCGCCCAGCAGCCGGTCCGCGATCTCCTCGATCCGCTCGCGCAGCCCCTCCTGGCTCTTGCCGCCGTCCAGCCGCTCGCCGCCGATGACGTACGTCGGGGTGCCGGTCACGCCGA
>NZ_JBEZND010000058.1:0-44845 GCF_040706415.1 Streptomyces sp. NPDC048106
CTGGCCGACTTCTTCCGCCCGGAGGAGTCCGGCGAGACCGACGTCGTCGGCTTCCAGGTCGTCACCGTCGGCTCCCGCATCGGCGAGGAGACGGCGAAGCTCTTCGAGGCCAACGCCTACCGCGACTACCTCGAACTCCACGGCCTGTCCGTCCAGTTGGCCGAGGCGCTCGCCGAGTACTGGCACGCCAGGGTGCGTTCCGAACTCGGCTTCGGCGGCGAGGACCCGGCCGATGTCGAGGACATGTTCGCCCTGAAGTACCGGGGCGCCCGCTTCTCCCTCGGCTACGGTGCCTGCCCCGACCTGGAGGACCGCGCCAAGATAGCCGAACTCCTCCAGCCCGAGCGGATCGGCGTCCACCTGTCGGAGGAGTTCCAGCTCCACCCCGAACAGTCCACGGACGCGATCGTCATCCACCATCCGGAGGCGAAGTACTTCAACGCGCGGTGACGGCCCAGTCGTCCAGGGCACGCAACACGCGCGTCATGCACTGAACGTCCTGCGCCTGTCGGGCCGTGTCGAGCGCCCGGCGCAACAGCGCCGCCCCTTGGGACGCACCCTCGGGGCGGCGCCGCAGGACACCGGCGAGTCCCAGACACAGCAGTACCTCGGCCCCTGCGGTCGCTGTCGGCCCCAGGTCCGCGAGCCCCTGGCGATAGACGTACTCGGCGTCCTCCCACCGCCCGTCGACAGCCAGTGCCTCCCCGTCCAGCAGACAGGTCCAGGCGAGCGTCGAGGCGACCAAGCGGCGCAGTCGACCGTCGGCGAGGGGGCCCGAACACAGGACCCGCAGCCGCCGCAGGTACGTGCGGGCTTCTTCGTGACGACCGGCGCTGCTCAGCGTGCGCGCGGCGACCGCCAGCGCGCGCAGCGTTCCCTCCGGGTGCCCCAGGCTCTCGAACCGCGCCGCGGCGCGGTGGGCCTGGGCGACGGCCAGGTCGCGGTCGGTGAGGGACACGGCCATGGCTGCGTGCAGCCGCCCCCAGGCGGCCTGCTCCGCGTCGCCGACCCGGTCCGCGCAGACGACCGCCGCTGCCGCGCAGACCCGGGCCTGCTGGTGGCGCCTCGGGTCGACGAGGTGGTGCCGTGCGGCGTCGTTGAGGAAGGCCGCCTCCGCCCTCAGGTCCTCAAGTCGCCGTGCGGCCTGCCGACCCAAGTCGAAGACCTCGTCCCACAGGCCCTCGTCGGACCACCAGCCGGCGGCCCAACGCAGCGACTCCGCCGCCTCCATGACCCGTGGATGAGCGTCCGCCGCCGCGGCGGCCCGCAGGGCGGCCAGCCAGCCGGCGGCCTCCCGCCGCAGCCAGCGCGCCGCCTCCTCCTGGCCGTCCGCGGGTGCTCCCGGCGCCAGTTGACGACCTGCCGACATCGCGGCTTCCAGCATCTGGCGATCCCGCGCTGCCCGTTCGCGCTGAGCACCCTCATGTCCCGGCCCCACCAAGACGCGGAGCCGTTCAGGAGGGGAGGCCGCCGCGCTCCGGCGTGCTCCCGGCATGTCTTCCCTTCCCCCCGTCGTCGCCCGCTCAGTTTCCGCGCGGGGCGTCCGCCTCCGGCCCGTTCGGTACACCTGCGGCCAGACCGCACGCCCGCAGGACACGCCCCGTGAAGGCGTACTCGGCCGCATCGTTGGGCAGGTCGACGATCAGGTCGGTGACCCCCAGCTCCCGGCACGAGGCGAGCCATGCCGCCACCTGTGCCACGGAGCCGACCAACTTCGGAGCATCGATGCCCCGGGCCGGCGCCCCGTACCACAGGCGTTCGTCGTGCAGCTCGCTCTTCTCGGCGAGCCCGTAACTGACGGCATGCTCGCTGGAGACGACCTGAGCCATGAACATGCGCCCGGCGACCTGCTGGCGCCGGTCCGGCACGCTCAGCCGCGCGGCGGCCTCCCAGGCCTCTTCCTCGGTGTCCCGCACCACGAACCCGACCAGCATGGAAATCCGCTCCACCTGCTGTTCCTTGCGGGCCCGTTCGATGCCCTCGGCGAGGAGGGGACGCGGCCTGGCCATCATCAGCACCCCGTCAGCCGGCACCAGGCCGGGGGTGGAGGATGCCGGTGTCAGGATCAGCGACCGCCCCACGGCAGGGTCGCTGCGCCGTTCCAGCTCGGCCTTCAACTGGTTGGCGAAACGGCCGAGTTCGGCACGCGCGGTGACCTTGTCCCCTCGATCGTCGGCGCGCGAGGAACGTGTGGCGCCCGCCACGACGTTGACGTGCGTCGGCCGCCGGAACCGGTACCCGAGGTCGGCGACCCGGCGCGCCACCGACTCCGGGCTCTCCTGATGGGGGCGGACAGCGACGATCGGTTCGAGCGCGCGCGATCCCGCCAGTACGTCGAAGGCGGCGAGCCAGGGGTCCAGAGCGACCGGGAAGTCATAGACGAACGCCCCGGTCAGCCCGATCTCCTCGGCGGCGCCCATGAAGAGCCCGAGCCGCTCCAGGTATACCTCGGGTTCGAGGATGCCGCCGAAACCGAACTGCGCGGAGTGCGGGGGCACGATGAAATTCAGCGACAGCGGCCACGACGGCACGAGAGATCCCCTTCGCTCGGCTCGGTCCATGTCAACCGTGCACCGCGACCTGGGGCCTGACCTCGCGCACCGCCACCGGTACGCCGCCGTCCGGCCACATCGTGGCGACTCCCGTGGGCGGGACGAAGTCGGTCGCCAGGTCGAAGTCGACGCGCCGCGCCAACTCCGTGATCAGCACCTTCATTTCCAGCTCGGCGAAGGCGTATCCGATGCACTTGCGGTAGCCCCCGCCGAACGGGACGAAGCTGTAGGGCACCGGGTCGTGATGGTCGGGGGCGTCCTCGTCCCACCGCTCCGGACGGAACTCCAGTGGATCGGGCCACAGTTCGGGCATGCGATGGGTGACGTACTGCGAGTAGAGCACCTTCGCCCCGGCGGGTATCAGGTGCCCCGCGAACTCGAAGTCCTCGACCGTCGTCCGGCCGGTCAGCACACCCGGCGTGTACAGGCGCAGGGTCTCCGAGACCGTCCAGCCGACGTAGCGCATGCCACGGATCAGTTCGGCCGTCAGCGGCTCGTCGCCCGCGACCCGCTCCACCTCCTCCCGGACCCGGCGCAGCACCTCGGGGTGCTTGAGCAGGGCGTACACCGCCCAGCCCGCCGCCGAACTGCTGGAGTCGTAGCCCGAGGCGATAAGGCTGATGACCTGGTCGCGCACCTCAAGGTCGGCGAGCTGGTCACCCTCGAAGTACGACTCGAGGAGGGCGTCCAGGACGTCGCCCTGGTCGTTGGGCTCGGCCCGCCGTTTGGCGATTTCGGCCCGTACGTACCGGTCGACGCGCTCGCGTGCCGCCATGGCCCGGCGGTAGGCGGTGCCCGGCAGATCGTGGTCGAAGCGCAGGAACGGCGACCGGTTGATGTAGTTCAGCGCGGTCTGCAGTTCGTGGCCGATCTCATCGGTGTGCTCCTTCAGCCGATCCCCGAAGAGCGAGCGGATCGCGATGCGCCGGATGCACGAGCGTACGTCCGCGAAGGCGTCCACGGTGCGGCCGGAGCCCCACCCGCCGATCATGAGGTGGATCTCCTCCACCATCGTGGGGACGTAGCCCTCGATGCGCTTGCGGGTGAAGGCGGGACGGACCAGCGCCCTGCGCCGGCGGTGGTCCTCCCCGTCGCTGACGACCATCGCGTTGGCGCCGACCACCGGGATCAGCAGGGTCAGCACGTCACGGGAGAGGAACTTGGGATTGCGCGGGGAGTCCGTCAGCAGCAACTGGTTCGCCTCGGCGCCGAACAGCAGCACGTACTGCTGACCGCCGACGCCGAACTTGCAGACGGGCCCGTAGCTGCGGTGCAGTTCGACCAACGCGTCATAAGGCTTGCCCAACATGGCCTTGATGTAGCGGCGGTGATCCCACAGGGTGGGCCCGGGAAGTCGGTCGACCATGGCCCGGGTACGGGAGTTGCCCATCGTCGTTCCTACTCCGTTTCCGTGCCGGCGGTCGCGGCGCTCCGGCCCGCGCGCGGCAGGCGGGGGAGGCCCAGATCGTCGTAGAGGGCCCGGACGAGCGCGTAGCGGCGGGCGAAGGTCTTGACGTCGTCGAGCCGGCCGTTCCAGTACACCGCCACGACCAGGTCGAACAGCGGATCCACCAGCAGCACGGAGGTGTTTCCGCCGGCGTGGCCGAAGGTCCGGGCCGAAGTCCGGCGCCCGAAGATGGCGGGCTGCGTCATGATCCCGAGGCCGTAGGGGAAGTCGGTGTCGCAGATGGACCGGTCCGGGGAGCCGGGCCAGTGGGTGGCCGTCAGGGCCTCCACCGTCGAAGGCCGCAGCAGCGGGACGCCCTGATGCAGCCCCTTCGACAACAGCACCTCACCGACCACGCGCAGGTCCCGCATGTGGCCCCACACGCCGACCCCGGGAAGGGGGAGCGCACTGGCCAGCTCCATGTAGCGCAGGCCCTCCTCCTCGCCCGGAGGGGCGGTCACCTTGGCCCGAAGGTGCTCGGGGAGATCCGGGTCGAGGCCCAGGGTGGCCGTGAGCCCGAGCCGCTGGAGCAAGCCGCGGTAACTGTCACCGGACTGGCCGCCGTTGAGGGTGTTGAGCACTCGGTCCAGCAGGAACCAGGTGGTCACCGGGTTGTAGACCATGGTGCTGCCGGGCAGCGGTCCGGCAGGGGCATCGCATATGACCGCCCAGATCAGCGCGTCGATGTCCGACCACGCGAAGTCGCCGAGGTCGGTGCCGCCGGTGTCGATGGCCATCACCGGGTCGGCGACGCCCACCGCGTGGGTGAGCAGGTCCCGTACGCGGACGCGTTCCTTGCCGCCGCCGGTGAACTCCGGGAGCACCTTCGACACCGGGGTGTCGAGGTCCACGGCTCCGGCCTCCCAGGCCTGGGCGAAGGCGAGCGCGCCGAGCGGCTTCGAGGAACACGTCCAGGGGACGAAGGTGTCCAGGACCATGGGATGGCCGTCCCCGTTGTCCCCGACGGCGAGGTCGACCACCTGCCCGCGGCAGGAGACGGAGAGCTGCACCCCCGTCTCGATGCCGCGCTCGATCTCGGCCTGGAACAGCGCGCTCACGGAAGGGAGTTCGAGGGCAGTGGTGGGTGTCATCAGGAGTCGGCTCCCTCTGCCGTGGGGTGGACCATCAGGTAGACGTCGCGCAGCGTGAGTTTGTCCCAGCTGGCCACCAGATCCGCCTCTACGCTGGCGGGCAGGCCGTCGCCGACCCGGTCCAGCCAGGCCAGGATCGCGTAGTCGCCTGCGGCCAACCGGCTCAGCGGCGTCGACTCGTGGTCCGATACCTCGTCCTGCATGAGCACGGGACGAACGAATTCCTGGAATGTGGGTATGCCAGAGGCCA
The DNA here is from genome assembly GCF_040706415.1 of Streptomyces sp. NPDC048106. Classification (NCBI taxonomy): domain Bacteria; kingdom Bacillati; phylum Actinomycetota; class Actinomycetes; order Kitasatosporales; family Streptomycetaceae; genus Streptomyces; species Streptomyces sp. NPDC048106. Next base: position 5,341 of record NZ_JBEZND010000058.1, read on the forward strand.
TCGGCGGTGTATCCCCCGTTGCTTCGAGATGACGGATCGCGCGATCGGCGATCTGCACGGTCGCGGAACGCGCGCGGTCAGAGAGCGGCGTCAGGAGTGCTGCTGAGCATGGAGCGGACCGCCGACTCCAGAGAAGCCAACGACTCGAAGGTCTCTCTCACCAGGAGTTCGTCGGGGAACTGCACGCCGAAGCGCTCCTCGATGGTGAGGACCAGCTCGATCGCGGACATCGAGTCGAGCCCGATGTCGGGCAGGCGCACCGTGGCCCACTCGACGTCCGGCGGCACGTTCCGCAAGTGACTGTTCAAGGTGTCCCGCAGCCGTTCCGCAATGGCCGGATCAGTTGCGTCTGCGCCGCTCAAGAGCCCCCCCGCTTCTCAGGATTCGCCCTGATCGCCCTGCAGCCGACGCCCTGAGGCAACCGCTCACGGGGTGATCTCGGGAGAACCTTCTCGCACATACGAACGGGAGTACAGTATGGGCACGTCTCGGCCGTCGCAAGCATCCGCCGGGGACAGCGAGTTGGCCGACGGACGACCTAACCTGGCTCGTCGCCCACGGGGTTGGCCGCTCCGCAGCAGATATCCAACGAGGAACGGACGCCGCGACGTGATCAACGACGTTCTCCGCGAGGCCGCTGAACGCTTCGGCACTCCCGTCTATGTGTACGACCTGGCCGAACTGCGGCGTTCTGCAAAGGATCTGCGGTCGCAACTGCCCGACTCCGCAGGGCTCTACTACTCGCTGAAGGCGAATCCCCACCCGTCGGTCGTGACCGCACTGCGAGAGGCCGGGTGCCGTGCCGAGGTCTCCTCGCCCGAGGAGCTGAGCGTGGCCCTCGAAGCCGGACACCGTCCGCAGGAGATTCTGTACACAGGCCCCGGCAAGTCGCTCGCGGAACTGACGGAGGCGCTGGCACACGGCGCCGTCTCGTTCTCCTGCGAGTCGGCCACCGAACTCAGGCGCCTCGGCCGGGCGGCTGCCGCGAGGCGCACTCGGGCACAGGTGCTACTCAGGCTGCAGCCACCCACCGGGAGCCAGGCGGCCCTGTCCATGGGGGACGGCCGGCAGTTCGGGTTCACACCCGAGGACGCGCTCCACGCGTGCGCAGACGTGCCGGACAACCTCGACCTGCGCGGCTTTCATGTCTACCTCGGGTCCCAACTGCCGGACAGGGCAGCTCTGGTGGAGGCCTTTGCCACGGCCAAGGACACCGTGGAGGAGGTCAGCCGGGCGACGGGTGTCCCACTCGACGTCGTCGACCTGGGCGGTGGCTTCCCCTGGCCCTATGCAACGGCTGGTACGGGCGCCGAACTGGCCGACCTGCGCCCGGAACTGGAGAAGCTCCTGTCCACCTGGAACGCGGGCGCGAGCCCTCAGGTGTTCTTCGAGTCAGGCCGGCGGCTCGCCGCCTCGGCCGGTCACCTGCTCACCACGGTGCTCGATGTCAAGCGTCGCCCGGGGGGCGTGGTCGTCGTGCTGGACGCCGGCATCAACGTGCTGGGCGGCATGAGCGGCCTCGGCCGAGTTCTCCGCCCGGCCACCGGGTTCTTGAACCTCTCCGCCGACGACGACCGCGAACCGGTCACCGCCGACGTGGTCGGCCCCCTGTGCACCCCCCTCGACCGCCTCTCGGTACGAGCGTCACTGCAGCAACCGCGTGAGGGCGACCTGCTGTGCGTCCCCAACGTCGGCGCCTACGGGCTGACCGCCAGCCTGACACGCTTCCTCAGTCGTCCCGCCGTCACCGAGGCCTTCTACGACGGCAACCAGTTCATCCATGCCTCCCGGCAGGTCCTCACCACCGAGAAAGTGGTGCCGACGGCCAGGTGAGGGGAGGGGGCTCGTTGTGAGCTGTGGATCTTGACTATTACCCACCGGTTCACCGCCGTGATGGACGCGATGCGGGTGCCTTGCCTCGGGCCGGGAGGGCCCCGCATCCGGCCCGAGCACGTCATCGGCGCAACCGGCTCCGGCGCGGCCATCACGGCGGGCGCCCGCCGGCCTTCGACAAGTACCTCTGCAGGCGGCGCAACGTGGTCGAGCGCTGCTTCAACCGCTTGAAACAGTGGCGAGGGATCGCCACCCGCTACGACAAGACCGTCCAGTCCCACCAAGCAGCCGTCACCCTCGCATCGCTCCTGATGTGGGCGGGACATTTGAAGACAATTCCTAGCGAGGGCAGCCGGGAACCCCATCCGCTGTGACCAGCTCGCGCGTGGCTTCTGAGATTCCGTGTACCAGACCAAGGCTTGACCCACCGCGCTATAGGGCAATCAGTCCGGCAGCCGTTTCCTTGAAGCCACAGCCATTGAAATAGAACGGACGCAGGTGCTCCTCGAAGTCGACGTGAAGCCACTCGCACTTCGCGACACGGGCTTCTTCGACGGCAGTTGCGACGAGCGCGGCGCCGACTCCTCTCGACCGGCAATGCTGCGCGACCACTGTATCGAGGATGAAGGCATGAGCTCCGCCGTCCCAGACAACGTTGACGAAGCCGATCAGAGAGCCGTCTTCCCATGCGCAGACCCAGCCGAGGCTGTGGCGCTGCAGTCGTTCTCGCCAGTCGGTCTGCGCGACAGGGTGGCCGAAGCCGTCGGCGTGTAGCTCGTTGAGGGAGGCGTTGTCGAAGTCACCCCGCCACTCGTATGTGATCGTCACGGCCCCGATCGTATGTCCGTGCCGATCCTGGCACTGGCCGGTACGGTGCGAGGAGAACCCGCTTGCGCAGCAGTTGAAATCCGGCGCGGCCAAACATCTGGCGCTTGGGCATCTTGATCGGGGTGACGTGTCCTTCGACCGCGCCCGATCTTCAGAGCAGGGTGAGAGTCGGCGATGACGGTGGCGCGGTCGCGGTCTATGCCCGCGGCGAGGGCGTGGAGGCTGGGCAGCTCGTCTTACCGGACGGCGTCGAGCCAGTCCGGTAGACGCTCGCCCTGGCACTTTGTGATCACGGTCGCGAAGGAGCATGTGCCGGGTGAGGCGTCCAGTACGGGGCAATGGGCCCGGGCGGCTTGAGCTGGAGCTTTCGGTCTCGCCCAGGGTTTCCGGGCGGCGGAGGATCGACCCAGCGACAGTCCGGGGAGAGGGAGGCCGTGCGGTCACAGGCCGCGGCGAGGTGCGCTTCTTTCGTAAGCAGGCGCGACCGCGCTACGAAGATCCTGCTGTCCTTCCGCGGCACCGGCCGCGCAGCTCGGCGCACGCATCCTCTCCGAACTCGGAGAGGATCGCAGTCGCTCGTTCCCTCAAGGCCTACGCGGGCTCCGCACCCATTATCAGGGCGTTGGGAAAGAAACACCATGTCGGACGACGCATGGTCAAGAATTCCGTCCACGGTTTCCGGGCTGGTTCGCCGCTGCGGGTCAGCCGCGCACCGTAGCCATGCACTCGTCGTACAGGTCCATGATTTCGCCCTTGCCGTCGTTGTCGACCCACGTCATCGATGCGGCATCCAGGCACGCGAACGCCGTCGCGATCACCGCGCGGGCCTTCGCGTCCTTGTTGCCGGTAGCTGCGTCCATACGGGTCTCGATGAGCGGCAGCAGGTTCTCCTGGAACCGCAGTCGCTTTTCGAGCCAACCGGCACGCAGCGAGGCGGTGTTGTGCAGGAGGCGGAACCGCTCCAGGGCCTGTTCTCGGCTGTCGTGCAAGGCCAGTACGGCAGCAACCCCTGCACGCAGGACCTCCCAGGCACCGGCATCGGCGGGCTGTTCGCTGATCGTGTCCAACAGGACCTGTCCGAACCGGTCCTGGCCGCCGCCGAGAAGGTCCTCCTTGGTGCCGAAGTAGCGGAAGAGGGTGCGCTGGGAGACGCCGGCCTCCCGGGCGATCTGGGCGATGGTCGTCTCGGCGTAGCCCTGCTCGGTGAACAGGCGCAGCGCCGTCTCGAGGATCTCCTGGGAAGCCAGCTGCCGTGTCCGGTCCCACAGCGTGGTCGGTGCGCCCGTCGCTGACTTGGCTTCCTGCTTCATGTCACCAGATTAGCCGAGCGCTGCCAGATCGACAGTCAGAGCACGGTTGGCAGTCGCTGCCAAACTGTCATACGCTGCCAGTGCCACGCAAAGGAGCGCATCATGTCTGCACCCACAGCTTTGATCACCGGTGGAACCAGCGGCATCGGCAAGGCGACCGCCGAACTGCTCCACTCCCGCGGCTACCGCGTCATGGTCACCGGCCTCGGCAATGTCGCCGTCGCCGGACTTCCCGAAGACGTCACGGCTGTCCGGGCCGACGCACGGTCCCTGCCGGACATCGACCAGGCGATGGACCAGGCGCGCCGGCAACTCGGCTCCCTCGACCTGCTCTTCCTCAACGCGGGCATCTCCCACCCCGGCCCGATCGAGTCAACCGACGAAGACGCTTTCGACGCCCTGTTCGACATCAACGTCAAGGGAAACTTCTTCACCCTGCAAAAGGCGCTGCCGCTCCTCAACGAGGGCGCCTCGGTCGTGTTCACCGTGGGCGCCGCCGAAGGGCTCGGGGCCGCGATGACAGCGGCCAAGGGCGCTCTGCTGCCCCTCATGCGGTCCCTCGCGCTCGAACTCGCTCCCCGCCGCATCCGCGTCAACGCGGTCAGCCCGGGAATCATCAACACCCCTGTCTACAGCAAGTTGGGTGTCTCCCAGGAAATGATCGACTCCTGGGTCCGGGACGTCCCGCTCGGCCGCGTCGGCGCTCCCGCCGACATCGCCGAAGCCGTGGCCTTCCTCGCCTCGGACGCCGCCGGCTACATCACCGGCGACAACCTCACCGTCTCCGGCGGTATCGGCGTTCACGCCAACGCCTGACGAGTAATTCGGCTCTGACCTGGACGGTTCACCGGGCCCGATGCTCAAGCCGTGGCCCTGGCGAGCCGACCGCCCGTGCGGGAAGCCGGCCCCGCCACTTCGTTCTCCACCGCGCATAGATGGACCGCCCTCCTTCCATGCCTGTGTGCTCCGCCGTGCCCATGGAACTGACCGCTGCCGAGCGCCACCGGCTCAAGAAGAGACCTCGACGAGTTCCGAGACCGGCTCCGAGCATTCGAACACCGCTACAGCGCCGCGGCACAGCCATTCCAGTGGAGGTTCACCACCACCGACCTGGACGATCTGCTGGCCAGGCTCGACCGGCACACCGCCGATCACCAGGAAGAATCCTCCGCCGCGCTGGCAGCGTGACCAACCCTTAAGGACTTCCGGAGCCGACCACTCAGGGGCCTGAGATGTTCACTTCGCTGCGGCGAGGTCGGCTGCCGAGGGAACCTGCAAGAAGCGCTTGTAGGAGCCGGGTCCGATCCGGACACCCTCGGGGGACTCCATCTCCGCCGGTCCGGTAACCCTCGGTGATGGTGGCCAGAAGTGTGCGCAGCCGGAGGGTGACGTTCTCCTCTCGGCTGTCGTAGACCGCTCGGGCTCACCGAGGACCCGGGCCACCTCGCGGCCGTGCCCCAGCCCCTTGGGGAAGACCATGCCGAGCAGCGCCCGGTCGCGGCGGTCGCGGGCGTCGGTGACCGAGCCGGGGAGGGCGTCCGGTTCACTGTCCTCGCCGGCGAGCCAGTCCCGGACGGGCTCGGTGATGCGGCCCGAGGCCTTCACCTCGCGCGGGACCGCGCGCATGAGGTGCTGCTTGGCGGCCGCGTGGTTGAGCGCCCATTTGTCGGCCTGGGTACGGCGCTGCTGCGACTTCTCGTCCTCGGCTGCGGGGCGTTGATCCGCGAGCTGCACTGTGGTCCGAAACTTTCGAGCGCAGGACCGCGCTCTGGTCTGTAGGGCGCGTGACTCTTGGACCAGGCTCGGAAGATTTCGGCGGGGGAATCACTGGAACTAGCTTCTGACCATTGGAAACGCTCTGACGGGTGAATTTTACCGGACAGAAAGATTTCGAAACTTCTACCGAAACTGTTGACACTCGTCGGGCGCCGTCCAGACTGTTCGCCATCGCCGGTGCCCGTCGCCGGCGGTCCGGGCCGCACACCGGCCCGGCTTCCGGTCGCGGCTCTCTCGGCGACCGGGCATGTCATGCCCATGTCGCCACTGGCCGTCCTCGGCCGGTGGTGACCCGGGCCTGGCGCACCGCAGGCCCTCCACACCCGCACAAGGAGGAAACACCCCTAATGAGTACGCTGACCCACGAGATGGGCCGCAGACGCGGCCTCGTGGCCGCCATCCTCGGGCTCGTCCTCACGGCGGCGGCGGCCCTGGCCGCCTTCGCGTCGCCCGGCTCGGCCCAGGCCGCCACGACGATCACCTCGAACAGCACCGGTACCAACAACGGCTACTTCTACTCGTTCTGGGAGCAGTCCAGCGGCGCCACCATGACCCTGGGCTCGGGCAGCAACTACAGCCTGACCTGGAACACGGGCTCGCAGAACGTGGTCGCCGGCACCGGCTGGAACCCGGGCAACAACAACACCGTTTCGTACTCGGGCACGTGGAACTGCAACGGCAACTGCTACCTGTCGCTGTACGGCTGGACCACCAACCCGCTGATCGAGTGGTACATCGTCGACAACTACGGCAGCTACAACCCGAGTTCGGGCGCGACCAAGCTGGGCTCGGTCAGCAGCGACGGCAGCACGTACGACCTGTACAAGACGACCCGCGTCAACGCGCCGTCCATCGAGGGCACCCAAACGTTCGACCAGTACTGGGCGGTCCGTCAGGCGAAGCGCACCGGTGGCACCATCACCGTGTCGAACATCTTCAACGCCTGGAAGAACCTGGGCCTGAACCTCGGCACCCCGAACTACGAGATCCTGGCCACCGAGGGCTACCAGAGCAGCGGCAGCTCCAACATCACCGTCACCAGTGGCGGCAGCAGCGGCGGCGGCGGCAGCACGACCCCGCCTCCCAGCGGCGGCGGCAGCGGCGGGAGCTGCACCGCGACGCTGTCGGCCGGCCAGCAGTGGAGTGACCGCTACAACCTGAACGTCTCGGTCACCGGCTCCAACAACTGGAAGGTGACGGTCAACGTCCCGTCGCCGGAGAAGATCAGCTCCACGTGGAACGTCAACGCCAGCTACCCGAGCAGTCAGGTCCTCGAGGCCACCCCCAACGGGAGCGGCAACAACTGGGGTATGACGATCATGACAAACGGCACCTGGACATGGCCAACCGTGTCCTGCGCGGTCACCTCCTGATCCGCGTTCCCTGAGCACCACTCGCTGAGTACCACGCTGCGGCGCGGCGGCCCCCGGGCCTCCGCGCCGCTTCGCGTTCTCCCGGGCGGCGTGCACCCGCATCTGATGGCGGAGAAGGCCGGCCGACGCGCTGGGCTTCCCGAGGAGCAGGCCCGCTGGTCGCTACTCCAGGCCGCCGGGTGTCGCGGACCGTTCTGGTGAGCACCGGGATGGGGCTCGTGATCCTGGAGACGACGGCCCCCATCCGCCAGGAGAAGCGACGAGCCCGATGGCCCCCTCGCGGCCGAACCGAGCGGCGTCAGCGGCCCGTTGGACCTGGAGGAGCGCAGACTGATCGCCGACCCTGCCAAGGTCTTCAAGGAACTGGCCACTGATCCTTCGCCGTTCGCCCTGTACCGGCGCCGATGGCTTTGTTCACGAGTCGTGACTCTGGCTCAACTTCTGTGACACGGCCACTCTGAGTGATAGCCAGCCCTCTTCGAGCCGTACGCGAAGTCGCCCGAAAATGACCAGCTGTCGGTGGACGTGGACGTCGAGATGGTTCGGGTTGATGCGCAATGCGTCGCAGACGGCGCCGTGTGCCCGATTTGCGGAGTCCGGTCGAACCGGGCCATACCTGCGGTTTCCCGCGTCGCTTCACTCATGGGAACTGGGGCTGCGCAGGAGTTCAAGGCCGAGGCGACGGCGACCGTCGTCGGGGCCAGCACCACACCCCCGGCAGGCGCGCGTGCAGGGTTCTTTGCGACGGGCGCCCTCTTGCTCGCGCAGACCGTCCGGCTGCGCCGGACTGTCGAACGGGGCGAACCGCTCCCGATCACCAAGGCCCAGCAGAAGCGGCGCGAACAGACCTTCAAGAGGTACCTCGACAACTGACATCTCGAAGATCCGTACCCTGCCGACGACGATCACGCCGCTACAGTCGTGCGCCGTCGAACGGCCGCCGTCGGAGGGCGAGGTGCTCTGGGAAACGGGTAGGGAACGGACCGTCGTGCTGGTGCCGTGACCGGGAAGGTTCGCCGGGTTCTCAGGTGGCGAGGACGAACGGGTGGGCAAGCGGTGCCATGGAGCTGACCGCGACGTCGGGAGAGCACCGAAAGAGCCTGAGAGCCGCAGATCGGGAGCCAGTCGAGGAAGGCGGTCATGATGGCTTCGCTCGTCTCGGTGTGGCCGCCGATCAGGATGCACATCCCCGAGCCGACCAGCAAGGCGACGCCTGCCGGGAGCAGGCAGGGCTCGATCCGCTGTGACGGACACTCCTGATCAGGGGCATCGGCCCCGCAAGGATGATGTCCATCATGGAGAGCATGGGGAAGAAGAGGCCGCGCCCTCGCCGCTCATTCCCCCGGAGTTCAAGACAGAGATCGGGGACCGGAGATGGAGCGGCAGTCACCGCGTCGGCACCCGACCCTCCTTATACTGGCGTCATGGTGAGCGGCACGCGATCTGAGGCGCCATCTGATGTGCCGGACGCGCGGTGGCGGCACGACGGGTTCACCGCGGCACCAGTAAGAGTGCCTGGTGGGTTCCGCAAGCGGCGCCTGCTGCCGGCAGTTGAACTCGTCTGCGGGTCCGTACGGACTGTGTTCCTGTGCCGTGATCTCGGGCCGTTCTTCCAAGGCCGGACCGATGTCGTCGAATCCGGCGACGGCGAAGGCACCATCGTCCTCCTGTGCTGGACCGGTCGACTGGTCCGGAGCTCGGCTGCGCAGGAACTGCTCGCCGACCAGGACGCCGGCTCCATCGCACTGCTCACGACAAAGCCGGCGTTCAGTCCGATCGCCGTGCTCCCCCCAGACGCGGCGGCTGACTTCGGAGCCTGGTACCAAGCGCTGCCGGCCTCGTGAACGAGACCGTCCGAGCCGCGGGCGCCCAGCGGGTGGTCTGACATCGGGAAATGGACCAGCCCGGATCCTGCAAGACCCAGCCCCGCCCTGGCCCGGCTGACCGCCCACCCCGGAGCGGAGCTCATCTGCCGCGGCTGAGCCAGCCCGGCGATCACGCCAGCGGGTTCACTCGTCGAGGACCACGTCCTCGAAAGGATCGTCGACGTCCGCGGACCTCGGGCACCGAGTTCGCCGCGGGCGGTGTAGCTGGAAGCGGTGAGCTGTGCCCAGGGGGTGTGCCGGGGGCGGGACCACAGTGTGCGGGTGTGCAGCCCTTCGGCGTCACCCGTGATTTGCCAGGTCACCAGGGGCGGACGCTGTTGAGCTAATGTCCCGCACCACGCGTCGTCGCTCCGATGCGCCGGTGGGGTGGGCCGTCGTCGCGGCTCCGCGACGGCAGGGCGGGGTCCTCGCGCCGTTCGAGCCTGGTGAGTTCTCCGCGGCGGGTCGCGGTCACGCCCCGGCGATGACCGTGCCGCGCGCTCACCCGGAACCGCCCCGTTCGACGCCGCAGCCACCCGTCACGTCGTCCACGTCGGAGAATAGGCGGCGGGCACCCCCTCCGCCTCGATATGATCATCCCTGCCGTGCTTGACCGCGGTGCCCGTCGGCCGCGGTCGCCGGCCCGCCGGGACCGCTCGGACCGAGGGGGAACGCATGCGGGTCGGCCAGTTGTGGCGTTATCCGGTGAAGTCCGTGGGCGGTGAGCGGCTGACCGCCGCCCGGGTCGGTGTGCTGGGGATCGAGGGCGACCGGGACATCGCGGTCCACGACGAACGGGGAGAGGTCACCTGGGCCGGCGCTGTTCCGGCACTCATGCGGGTGCGGGCGGCCCGCGTCGGGCCCGGCGTGGCCGAGCTGGTGCTGCCGGACGGTCGGCGGTTCCGCTCCGACGCGTCTGACGCCGCCGCTCGGCTCAGCGCCGCCGTACAGGCCGAGGTCACACTCGTCGAACACCGCGCGCACCAGCCGCACGCCGCGCTCCACATACTGACGTCGACGGCTCTGCGCAGCCTCGCCGCGGCGGTGCCGGACAGCGCGATGGACGTCAGCCGGTTCCGGCCCGGCATCGTGCTCGACGACGTCCCTGGCGACGGGTCGGACGGGTTCCCCGAGCACGGCTGGATCGGCCGCCGGATGGCTATCGGCGAGCTGAGGCTGCGCTTCACCGAAGGGTGCGACCGCTGTGTGGTGATCACCAAGGAGACACCGAGCGTCCCGCACGACCGCGGTGTGCTGCGCTGGGTCGCCCGCGAGCTCGGCAACACTTTCGGTGTGTACGCGGCGGTCGAGGCGCCCGGCCGGGTCCGTGCCGGGGACGAGGCCCGCTGGCTCGACTGAAAGGCCGCTGCTGACCGGGGCTGCCGGCCGGCGACGGATCGTGGCGCGGGCCTGCGGTGCGGTCAGCCGCCCCGGCGTCGGCAGCCGCCCATGAGTCCGGCCGCCACCGTCAAGTCCGGCCGCCGCCCTCAAATCCGGAAGCCGCCCACAAGTGAGACGGTCGGTCCGCGAGTCCGGCGGCGGTGCCCCTCACGGCGTCGGCCGGCCGACGGAGGGCACCGCTCAGGCGAGGCCGGCCGCCGTGAGGGCCACGGCGGTACGCAGGGCTGCCACGAGATCGGCCCGGACGGCCCCGGGGTCGGTGGCCGACTCGTCCGTGCGGTAGGCGTGGTGCTCGACCGCCGCGCGCAAGGCGGCGTTGAGCATGGCGGCCCAGATGGCCGGGCGTGCGTCGTCGTCAGGCAGCCCGGCGCGCTCGGCGAGGGCACGTGCGAAGGCGGGTTCCGCCTCGTCATGGGTCTGCAACCAGACCGCGCGCAGGCCCGGTTCGGTCCGGGTCAGCCGCAGCAGGGCGCCGATGTCCGGTCCGGGCAGGAGCGCGTCGGTGGTCCACAGGCGGTCGAAGGCTTCCTGAAGCGGTCGGTGAGGACGCCATTGCCGCAGCGCGTCGGCGATCGCGTCGATGCCGGTCGAGAACAGCGGCCGTACGCAGCTCTCCTTGGTGGGGAAGTAGCGCCAGACGGTCCGCGCCGAAATGCCGACCGCGTGCCCGATCTGTTCCCCCGTGGTCGCGGCGACGCCCTGGGCGATGAACAGTTCGACCGCGGCACGCGCGATCTCCAGCCTGATGGCGGCCTTGCGTTCCTCGGTCAGCGGCGGTCGCCCCGTCCGTCCGCCGGCTGTGTTCATCCGCCCCTCCCGTGCCGCTGATCGATGTTGTGGGTATTCTCCACCAAGACTTTGTGTCACTCAGAGACATTAATTTGGATGGAGTACTTCATGACCGACGGTGTGAACGGGCGCAGCGTGATCGTCACCGGAGCGGGATCGGGCATAGGCCGTGCGGCCGCGCTGGCCTTCGCGGGTCAGGGCGACCGCGTGGTGGTGGCGGACCTGAACGCAGAGGGGGCCGGCACGGTCGTCAAGGAGATCGAGGCGGCCGGCGGCGTCGCGGTGGCCGTGACGGGCGATCTGAGCGAGCAGACCGTCGTGGACCAGGTCACGGCGACGGCTGTCGAGCGGTTCGGCGGCGTGGATGTCCTGGTGAACAACGCCGGGATCATGGACAGCATGTCGGCCCTGGCCGACGTGAGCGACGCCGAGTGGGAGCGGGTCATCAGGGTCAACCTGACCGCACCGTTTCTCCTCGCCCGCGCGGTGCTGCCGCACATGCTGGCCGCGGGCCGTGGCGTCATCGTGAACACCGCGTCCGAGGCCTCCCTGCGCGGCAGTGCGGCGGGCGCCGCGTACACGGCGTCCAAGCACGGCGTGGTCGGGCTGACGAAGTCGCTGGCGGTGATGTACCGCAAGAACGGCATCCGCGCCAACGCCATCTGCCCGGGCGGCACCGCGACCGCCATCACGGTGGACGCCGACCCGACCGCGCACGGCCCGGCGGAGCTCGGCCCCTACTTCACCAACCTCGGCCGGGTGTCCCGCCCGGAGGAACAGGCCGCGGCGATCCTGTTCCTCGCCTCGCCGGCCGCGAGCAACATCAACGGCGCGATCCTGCCCGTCGACGACGGCTGGTCCGCGGTCTGACACGGAACCGGCCGCTCGCGAGCGCCCCTGAAAAGCGATGGCCGTCGCCGGCCGTCTCCGGGGCGGACGGGCACCGTCTGACCGCGACGCCACCGCCGGCCCGCCCGGCGGTGGCATCGGCATGCGCGGACGCCGCGGGGTGCTCTCTAGTGCCCCATCAGGCAACGTTGGCCTTCGGTAGGCTCCGTTCACCGAACGGGGGTCGCCTGGGACTGCTGCATGATCGGGTGACAGCGTGACCTGCCCCACCTCCCAGGCTCCATTTCTCGACGTACCCACCTGCGTACGCCCGGTTCACTCCATGCCGCCGGCTATGCACCCTGCCCTGTGTAGGCAAGGTGACTCAGGCTGGATGCCTGGATGCCTGGATGCCTGGATGCCAGGCGGGCCAAGGGGAGGGGGAGGGACCATGGGTGAGTGGAAGCAGGGGAAAGTGCGGCTGGCCGACTGACCGAGGCAGCTGCCGCAACAAGACGATGAAAGGCACGTCGCGTTGCTACCGACACCAAGGTGACTGGACGAAGCGCGGCCAGGCCGAGCTGAAGAAGAAGGCGAGCAAGCACCGCAAGAAGTAGGCCGGACTCGCGGGGTGAGTGTCTAACTGTGTGACAACGCCGACGAACATCGGCGGACGAGCGCGGACGGTTGCGGACGATCAGCGCAGGTGAGTGGCAGACCAGCCCAAGGTCAGGGCTTCTTCCAAGTTGCGTTGGACGAAGCGGTCGCTCCGTTAGGGTGCGCTACATGCCAGACGCCTCGGCCTGTCCCGAGTGCAGCCAGCCCATAAAGTTCGGCGGCTTCATCCTCGTCAAACGGGAGGGCGATGAACGGCGGGCCTGCCGGGCGCTGTGGAGGTGTACCACTCGGCACGTCTGGTGGCGCTGGGCCGACCGGCCGGAGGAGCCGTTGCAGGCCTGCCCGATGCCCGGGCTGTTCCGCTGACATCCAACGCTGGCGCCGCCATCGCCGTACCCGCTGCGGCTGTCCCTGGTCAGTGACGTCACGATCGGAGAGTCTGGGGGCATGCTGCTACCGCTCACCCAGGGGAAGACCGAGCTCATCGAGGTCGTCCGCATCACCGACCCTGTCAGGCATCTCAGTTCGGAGGACCTGGCCGGCGACACTGCCGCGATCTGGGAGGGAGACCAAGCCCAGCAGGCCCTGTCCCTGATCGCCGACCTGCCAGGAAGTGAGCTGTACCGCTGCTTCCTCCCAGGCTGGGGAATCCGGGCGCACAGCTCCACCGATCAGCTCTTCGAGATCGCCTTCTGCTTCCGCTGTCACGGTGCCCGTATCTGGGGGCCGGGTCTTCCTGTCGAACAACAAGGCCAGACCTTCGACGCAGAGAGCCTTGCCGCGCTTGAACTGCTCCACCGATTCCGCTCCTGCCTGCCGGACTGAGGTCTCAGCAGTTTGGGGACGAAGAGGTCGCCGTGCCACAGCCGTGCCAGATGCAGGGGTCAAAAGCGGTCAACAAGGTTGGCTGGTCGGTGCATCCGTGCCCGCTGGCACGGCCAGCGAGGCCGCAGGGCACCTGCCCTACGCCCCGCCCGCCCTGTGCGAGCGGTGCTGCTCCCGGCGAGAGCGGCACCGGGCCTTCGAGGCTGCCAGGTCGCGATCGGCCAGACCCGGGCCAGCGCGACGATCGTGGGGGCTGCCGCCGGGCGGCTGACGGCTACTGGTTGGGGTGGACGGCTTGGACGCCGGTGCTTGCGTACGCCATGGCGTGGGGCCTTTCAGGTGGTACACGCACCCGCGGGTCGTGTGGTCCAGGACGCGATCGCCGCCACTACGCGGCTGCCTGGCCGAGGACGTACGCGTCTTTCGTACGCGATTGGTACGCTAGATGTACGCGTGATGAGCGGGACACGAGGTGCCCCGTGACCCAGAGCTGGGGCCACCGCCTCAGGCGGCAGTGGTCCGGCCGCGCTCACGGCCGCTGGCCGGCTCCGGGGCCGTGAGGACTGGCAGGCAACTCCAGCGGCAGTCGGGTAAGGCTCCGCATATGGCACGGCGCCGTCCACGATCGACGGGAACAACAACTCCTTCAGCCGGAGCAGCGTACGGCTCGAAGGAGCCCGGCGCGCGAGTTACCCTCCCGGTGGCCGGTTCAGAGGTCGACGGGTAGGTGCCGGGGGCCCCGGAGGGTGGCACTGGCCCGGTACTGCGGCGGGTCCTCGACCAGGCGGGCACTGCCGAGGCGCTGGGTGAGCGCGTCGAGCGCGATCTGCGCCTCCATCCGGGCCAGAGCGGCGCCGTAGCAGATGTGGACGCCGCCACCGAAGCCGAGGTGCGCGTTGTCCTCCCGCGTCGGATCGAACCGGTCGGGCTCGCGGAAGCGCACGGGGTCACGGCTGCCGGAGGCCAACACCAGCACCAGCCGCACGCCTTTGGGGACGGTGGCGCCCGCGACCTTCACGTCGACCAGGGGCGTGCGGGTCGGCACGAGGTGGACGGGGGGTTCGTAGCGCAGCAGTTCCTCGACCACCTTCGGCATCAGCGCGGGTTCGCGGCGCAGCCGCTCCAGTTGGTCGGGGTGGCGCAGCAGGGTGAGCATCCCGTTGGTGATCAGGTTGACGGTCGTCTCGTGCCCGGCGAGCAGCAGGATCGCCCCGTTGTTCGCCAGCTCTTCGCGTGTGAGGCGGTGGGCCGGGTCGGGCTCGTTGATGAACGCGGAGAGCATGTCGTCGGTCGGCTTGCCGCGGCGCTGCTCGGCGAGGCCTACCAGGTAGTCCCCCATATCCTCGCGGGCCCTCGTAGCCGCCCGGCGGACCTCGGTGTGGTCTTCGCCGGGCCGCACGTCGGCTGCCTCGATCATCGTGGTGGACCAGGCGCGGAAGAGCGGCTCGTCCTCGCGCGGTACGCCGAGCAGACGGCAGATGACCGCGACGGGGAGCGGGTAGGCGAAGTCGTCGACCAGGTCGATCCGCTTGCGGTCACCGAAGGCGTCGATCAGTTCCTCGGTGATTCGGGCGATCTCGCCGCGCATGGCGTGGATCCGGCCCGGACTGTGCGGCGGCCCGAAGGGGCGCGTCACGATCGACCGCACTCGATGGTGTTCGGGGTCGTCGAGGCTGATGAAGGCCGCCGGCTGCTGCTCTTCCTCGGCCAGACCTCGGTAGGGCTCGCTGAGGTTGCGTTGGTCCGAGCTGATGCGTGGGTCGTGAAGCAGGGCGTTGATCTCGTGGTACGTGCCGACCAGGTAGCTGCCATCGGTCTGGCGCACCACGCCGCCCGCCTCGCGCAGTTCCGCGTAGAGGGGGTAGGGGTCGGGGCGGCTGGCGTAGTCGGTGATCCGTGCCAGCAGGGTGTCCGGGGTCATGAGGGCTCCGTAAGGTGTTGATCGGCCCGGGAGGGCCGGTTGTGGCTTATGAGGTCTTGCCTTCAGTGGCTTGCCAGGAGTGGCCGTCCGGCTCTCCGGGGCGCCCTGGCTGCTGATTGAGATGTGCGCTTCGGTCGCTTTTTACGGAGATGACAGCGGGGTGTTCCTCGGGCCGACAGCAACGCTGTACGGACCGGGGAGGGACGCGTGAGCGGTCGGAAGGCCGAGGTCTGGGTCGGTATCGACGCGGGCAAGGGGCACCACTGGGCGGCGGCGGTCGATGAGACCGGCGCAACGCTGTGGTCGAAGAAGATCGAGAACGACGAGGCGGTGATCCTGACTGCGCTCGGCGAGCTCCTCGACCTGGCGGACAAGGCCCATTGGGCGGTGGACATCTCCGGCACGTCCTCGGCGCTGCTGCTGGCCCTGCTCGCGGCCCACGGCCAGCAAGCGGTCTACGTGCCCGGACGAACGGTCAACCGCATGTCCGGCGCCTACCGGGGCGAGGCGAAGACCGACGCCCGCGACGCCTACGTGATCGCGGAGACCTCCCGCCACCGCCGGGACTTCGCGACGATCGACGTTCCCGCCCAGCTCGCGGCGGATCTTGCGCTGCTGACCGCGCACCGGTCCGATCTGATGGCCGACCGGGTGCGGATGATCAACCGGCTGCGTGACGTCCTGACCGGCGTCTTCCCCGCGCTGGAGCGGGCCTTCGACTACAGCAACCACAAGGGCGCGCTGACACTGCTGACCGGTTACCAGCTCCCGGCGGCGATCCGCCGCCGCGGCCGGGCGAGGCTGACGGCCTGGCCGGCCAATCGCGGTGTCCGCGGCGCCGACGCGGTGGCCGCGACCGCGCTGGAAGCCGCTCAGGCTCAGCAGACCGCGCTGCCCGGCGAGGACGTCGCCGCCCAGATCGTGGCCGACCTGGCCGCGCAGATCCCGGCGCTGGACGACCGGCTGAAACGGATCGACAAGCAGATCGGCGAGACCTTCCGCAGCCACCCGCAGGCGGAGATCATCGAGTCCATGCCCGGCATGGGCCCGATACTCGGGGCCGAGTTCGTCGTCGCCGCCGGAGACCTCGCGGCCTACGCCGACGCCGGCTATCCGGCCTCGGCGGCCGGGCTCGTGCCCGTCCCCCGCGACTCCGGACGCCGCACCGGCAACTTGCACCGGCCCAAGCGCTACAGCCGCCGCCTGCGACGCGTGTTCTACATGTCCGCGCAGACCAGCATCATCCGCGAAGGGCCCAACCGGGACTTCTACCTGAAGAAACGGGGCGAGGGCTGCAAACACGTCCAGGCCGTCATCGCACTGGCCCGCCGGCGGGCGAGCGCGCTTTGGGCACTGCTGCGTGACGGGAGGACGTTCACCTCCGCCCCGCCGGTCACGCAGGCGGCTTGACTCAATCATTGAGACTCCTGATCGGCGGGGTGGGACTTGGGTCAGCCGGTGGGCCAGACCCTGGTCAGCCGGCGATCGGGCAGGTGGCCGGTGAGGGAGACGGTGGGACCGTGGGAGAGCACTTTCGGGTCCGGCACGTCGGAGTGGACCGGGAAGGCTGCGGCAGCCGAGCGGTCGGCCGCGTCGGGCGCGGGCGGGAACGGAGCAGCCGTTTCGATCAGGTGCTGGTAGTACTCCAGCCACTTGCCCATGTTGATGGTGACCGCAGCCGTGATCCTGCCCCGGTAGCCGTAGACCGCCACCAGGCGGCCTTGCTCCAGTGAGCCCTGGGCGAGGACGACGTGGTCGGAGAAGGTGGGGACGCCGACGGACTTGATGTTGAGCCCGAACTGGCTCGACCAGAAGGCCGGAACAGCCAGGTGGGGACGCCGGCGCGGCCCCGGGTTCACCATGTTGTGGGCCGCCACCTCCGCCTGTGCCACCGCGTTGCCCCAGTGCTCCAGCGACATCAACTGGTACTCGTACAGCGGATGCGGGAAGCGGGACACGTCGCCGGCTACGAAGATGTCGTCGGTGACGATGCCGTACATGTCGAAGGCGCGGCACCCGGCATCGCAGGCGACTCCGCGCGGACCCGCGGCAAGACCGGAGTCAGCCAGCCACTCGGTGTTGCGCACCGCGCCGAGGGCGACCACGGCAATATCGGCCTCGACATGGCTGCCGTCGGACAGTTCCGCGCCGATGAACCGCCCGTCGGCGTCACCCCGAAGCGCGGTGACCGTCACTCCGCACCGCAGGTCAACACCATGGTGGCGCTGCAGTCTGTCGGCGAGCATGCCCAGTGTCCCGCCGAGCGCGCCCACCAGGGGTGCGGCGCCGCGCTCCGCGAGCGTCACCTCGATGCCGCGTTCGCGGCAGGCGGAAGCGATCTCCGAGCCGGTGAAACCACCGCCGATCACCAGCACCCGGCGCGGCCCGGCGTCCAGGCGCTCGGCCAGCCGGCCGGCGTCATCGACGGTCCGCACGGTGAACACCCCGTCCAGCGCGGCCTGATCCGCGTCCGGCCACGGCCGGGCCCGGGTACCGGTGGCGATCAACAGCCGGTCGTACGCAAGTGCCTCGCCGTCGGCCAGCAGCACCCGCTTCCCCACCTCGTCGAGACCGGTGGCACGCACCCCGAGCCGCCACTCCGCCTCCGGGTCCCGGCGCATCGGCAGCCCCACGGCGGTCGCCGCCGCCTTGCCCAGCAGCACCTGCTTGGACAGCGGAGGGCGGTCGTACGGCGGATGCGGCTCGTCCCCGACCACGGTCAGCGAACCGGTGAACCCCTCCTCCCGCAGGGTCTCAGCGGCCCGCAGCCCGGCCAGCGACGCGCCGACGATCACGATCCGCCCCTCGCGCAGCTCACCGGACACTGGCACTCGCCTCCTCTCCCACGAGGATGGCCTGCACCGGACACGCCGCCGCGGCTTGCCGGACGGACTCGATCTGATCCTCGGGCACGGCCGGGTTGTAGAGCAGCGCTTCCTCGCCATGCAGCTCGAACACATCGGGGGCGAGAAACACACACTGGGCATAACCCTGGCAACGGTTGAGATCGACGACGACCCGCATCCCCAGCCACTCCCATCACATCGCTGCCCCTCGTCACGCTAGGCCCGCGCGGCAGCGGCGGCCTGCCCGCCTGCTCCGGATGGGGGCACGACCACCGTTACGGGTCCTCCTCCCCAGCCGGTTCCCGGCCCGGACCGGAGCGGCCCCCATACCCCTGCCGGGGGAGGGGGCCGGGTTCCTTCAGCATCACCGCGCTGGAGGGGCCGGGCCCCGGTAGCTCCAGCGGCCGCGAGTGGCGGCAGGTGGCCCAGGGTGATGTCTCCGATCAGTGAGCATGGTGTCGGTGACTCGGTCGGCTGCGGCGACCAGGGCGCCGAGGCCCAGGCCGGGGAAGACCAGCGCGTTGTCGGCCTGCCCGATCTGATAGGTGATGCCCTCGTGTTCGACCGGGCCGAAGGGGCTGCCGGTGGCGATCAGGGCCCGTCCTTTGGGCCACGCGAGGAGATCGGAGGGCACGGCCTCGGCCAGGCGGGTGGGGTTGGACATGGGCAGGATGATCGGCCGTTCGGCGTGTGCGGCCATCGTGCGGACGATGGTCTCGGTGAAGGCGCCGCCCTGACCGGAGGTGCCGATCAGGATGGTGGGCCGCACTTGGGAGACGACCTCGTCCAGCGGGATGCCGCCGGTCTCGGCGTCCTGCCGCCAGCCGTCGGTCTCGGCCGCGCGGCGGGCGTAGCGCAGCTGGAAGTCGCGCATGCCCTGCTGGCCCTCGGTGAGCAGGCCGTTCCGGTCGACGGCCCAGATGCGGGAGGTGGCCTGGCCGGCGTCCAGGCCCTGGGCGATGAGGGCTTGTCGGAGCTGGTCGGCGATGCCGATGCCCGCACTGCCGGCGCCGAAGATGACGATGCGGTGCTCCGTCAGCGGCAGGTTTGCGGCCCGGCCGCCCGCCAGGACGGCGGCGAGGTTGACGGCGCCGGTGCCCTGGATGTCGTCGTTGAAGGTGAACGCCTTCTGCCGGTAACGCTCAAGGATGCGGCGGGCGTTGGCCGGACCGAAGTCCTCCCAGTGCAGGAGCGCCTTCGGGAAGAGGGCGGTGGCCGTGGTGACGTAGGTGTCGATGAAGGAGTCGTAGGTGTCCTGGTCGACGCGTTCGTGGTGGGTGCCGAGGTAGAGCGGGTTGTCCAGCAACTCGGGACGGTTGGTGCCCGCGTCCAGCATCACGGCGAGCGTGGGGTGCGGATCGATGCCGGCGGCGGCCATGTAGACGGCGAGCTTGCCGACCGCGATGTCGATGCCGCCCACCCCCCAGTCCCCGATCCCGAGGACAGCTTCTCCGTCGGTGGCCACGATCAGGTCGACGTCGTCGGGGCCGAGTCCCGAGGCGCGCAGGGAGCGCTCAATGTCCTGCGGCGCGTCGGCGGAGAGGTAGATACCGCGCGGGCGGCGGTACTCGAAGCTGTAGCGCTCGATGGCGGTGCCCACGGTGGGGGTGTAGACGATCGGCAGCACCTCCGCCAGATGGTCGCCGATCAGCCGGTAGAACAGCACCTCGTTGCGGTCGTGCAGCGCGGTCAGATAGACGTTCTTGGCCAGGTCCGTCGGCTGCGCGCTGTACTGCCGGTAGGCGCGGGCAGCCTGCTGATCCAGCGTCAGCACCTGGGGCGGTATCAGCCCCACCAGATCCAGTTCGCGCCGCTGCGCCTGTGTGAAGGCGGTGCCTCGGTTGAGACGGGGGTTGGTCAGCACGGCTCGTGCCGCGGGTGGTGGTCCCGAGTGTCCGGGGTGAGGGGGGCAGTTGGTCCGGCATGACATCGACTCCGCTGGGTCGTGGTGCGAGGGAGGTACCGACAAGCCGTCGCCTCGGCGCAGTCATGCGTCACATGCCTGGATGGTGCGGAGCCCATGCGCTGAAGGCACGGATCTCCGGAGCGTGGCGTTGGCGGCTGTCGGGGAAGAACTGGGCCGCCGGCTGGGGTGCGTCGGACGGCCGGTCCGTGGTGGGCGGGCGGCTGCGTGTGCCGGGGACGGTCAGAGCCCGGTGTCGGCTGCTTCGGCAAGGGGACGGGTCGCCGGTGCGGGGGCGGCCGTTGTCTTCGTCCGGCGTAGCGCGGAGACGCCGAAGGGTATGGAGATCAGCGCGAGCATGGTGACGGCCGCGACGTACCCGATCGCGGTGGCCCGCAGGCCGGCCCGGGGGATGATGAGGGACGCCCTCGCGGTCACCAAGACGGCCGTCACCCGCATCAGCGCACCCTCCGACGAGGAGATCCGGGCCGCGGCCGTCGTCCTCCAGCACCCGGTGCGCGAAGGCTCGGTCGCCCCCCGCACGGCCTGGCTGCTCAAGCAGGGCCTGCAGACCCGCGGCACGACCGAACGGGAACTGGGCGAAGTGATGGCCACCATCCCTCCCCACCAGGTCTGATCCGCGAGCCTTCGCCCCCGCCCCGTGGATACATCACCGCGGGAGCCTCTCCTCTCACGCTGCCGTGCTGCCGCGTCCGCTCTGCGAACCCCGCGCCACCGTAGCCGCCTCACTTCCTGCCTCGACACGACGGCGGCTGCATACCCAGCCGCATGAAAGGTGATCACCATGACCGAGCGCATCGACGTCCGCATCCCCCTGCCCGACGGCATCGAACTGGCGGCCTGGCTGTTCCTGCCCGACGACGCCGAGCGGCCGCTGCCCGCCATCACCATGGCCCACGGCTTCGGCGGCACCCGCTACCACGGCATCGAACACATCGCCCGCCGCTTCAGCGAAGCCGGCTACGCCGTCCTACTGCACGACCACCGCAACTTCGGCGACAGCGAAGGCACCCCCCGCCAGGACATCGACCCCTACCAGCAGATAGCCGACTGGCGCTGGGCCATCACCTACCTCGGCACCCGCGAGGAGGTCGACGAACAGCGCATCGGCATCTGGGGCTCCAGCTACGCGGGGGGCCACACCCTGGTCCTCGCGGCCACCGACCGCCGCATCAAGGCCGTCTACGCCCAGGTCCCCACCATCAGCGGCTACGAGACCGGCCTGCGCCGCGTCCCGCCCCACGAGGTCCGCGCCCTGGAGGAACGGTTCAACCAGGACGAGCGCGACCAGCTTTCCGGCAAGCCGCCCGTCTACGTGCCCTTCGTCGACACCAACATCTCTAATGTCAACCGTCAGGTTCGACTGAGCTTCCTGGGCTGAGCAAGATCATCCTGGGTGTGGCCGCCAAATCTCCGTACCTTGCGTGTTCGAAACGGAGAAATCTTGCGCGGTACGGACCTGAACATGATCGAACGCCCCTACGACGGATGCGGGAAGTGCCTGCTCGGCGTGCGGCGGCTGTCGCGGATGAAGCTCGCCACGTCGTCTCCGGAGCGGCAGCGCGAGGACGTGCTGACAGCCGCCGCGTCTGTCGGGGCCACATCATCGGCTGGGCCGACGACTGGGAGGTGTCGGGCGCCACCGACCCGATGACCCGGCCGAAACTGGGCCCGTGGCTTCGCGATGAGAGGGGCCCGTACGACGGGTTGGTGGCCGCAGCGGTGGACCGGCTCGGCCGCAACGTGGTGGACTGCCTGAACACGGGCTACAAGATGCGTGACGAGGGGAAGCTACTCGTCACCTACGGCCATGACGGCCCGTGGGATCTGGATGACCAGGCCGATGAGAACCGCTTCACCATGGAGGCCTGGGGCGCGCAGATGGAACTGCGGGCCATCCAGCGCCGAAACCGCAACGCTACGGAGAAGACGCGGGCAGCGGGGCGTCCGAAAGGGAAACCTTCCTACGGATTCCAGTACGTGCGGACCGTGATGGGCGGCAAGATCGACCACGTCGTCCTGCATCCCCATGCCTCGACTGTCATTCGCACGGTCGCCCGTCGCATTCTGGCGGATCCAGAGAGCGTCACAATCAGTAGCGAGGCGGCCCGCCTGAATCGGACCGGAGAGCTCTCGCCCGCTGACCACTTGGCTGTCATGTACGGGAAGCGGGCAAGTGGCCGCCCTTGGCAGCCGACAAGTCTGAAGAACATCCTTCTGTCCGAGGCGGCCTTGGGCTACTTGATGCACCAGAGCAAGCCGGTGATCGACCGAGACGGAAACCCTGTGCGACTCTGCGAGGGCTTGTGGGACCGCCCGACTCATGAGGCGTTGAAGAAGGCACTGGCTCCCCGGCGGACGCCCTGGATCGGCCGTCGTACCAACCGAGATTACTTGCTCACGGAGCTGTCGCAGTGCGGCCAGTGCCACAACCGGTTGTACACGCAGACCTCCCGTGACGAGCCGCCTCGGTATGTGTGCACTGCCCGGAACAAGGGATGGGCGAGCGCACAGGACTGTCGACCTGCGCCGCTGATACGAGCGCAGCTGCTGGACGCGCATGTCGGGGAGTGGTTCCTGCAGAGGTTCGGCGACGGAATGATCTTCGAGACGGTCTACGACGAGGGGAACGGCGTGGCGGAACGCATGGCCGAACTCCGAGCCAGCCGGGAGCGCCTGCGTGCTGACCGTGAGGCTGGACTCTATGACGCGCCAGATGACGCCGCGTGGTTCAGGGAGAAGTATGCGGCGATGGGACAAGAGCTGGCCAAACTCGAATTGGAACCGGAACGTCCGGCGGGTATGGTCCGGCGGCCGACGGGAGAGACCGTGCAGGATCGCTGGGACAAAGCGTTGGATGTCCAGGCGCGTAAGGAAATCCTCATGGACTTCGGTGTGAGGGTAATTCTCTACCCGAATGCGGCGCCAGTGCGTTGGGTGGCAGGCGTCCTGCATGGACCCGAACGGGATCCGGCGGCTGTCGCATGACGTTTGGCGGGCTGGCGCCGCCTCATCGCATCTGATTCGACGCTGGGTGTGAGGCTTCAGCCCTACACGAGAACACCGGCGCAGCCAAACTCCAGAACCTGTGGATTCTGAGAACTTCAAAATATCGAGGGCAGGAGAACTGGCATGGCCCAGATACGCGGGCGTGAAGATCTCGTCGGTCAGATCACTGCGGAAGAGTGGAGGGCCGGACGGCGGACAGGACTTCAGTCCTGGCTTCTGACAACTAAGAGCAGGGAAGTCGCGGAGCGCGTCGCCGAGCTGTATCAAGGAGAAGCGATGTGTGCGGCTTCCGTGGGTGGCCTTTATTCTCGGAAGCTCCACGCAAAAGGAATCGCGGTGATTGTCGCCGGCGTGGCCCACGTTAGGCGCCGGCTGGTTCTGGAAAACGAATGGGACCTCGCGCACGCCTGCGACGGCTCGAAGTCCCTTCCCACGATGCCAGACGAAGGAAAGTTCTGTGGGCACCCCGGTGATTCCTTCGAACGAAAGGTGGCCGCGCGATCTGGGGCGGGATCAACGCCTTATGTTGAGCTCGTTTTCCGCCTGGCGGTAGCTCCAGAGCTTGGTGAGCTTTCGTTTCAGTCATCGTCCTGGCAGTTCTACGAATCATTGGAGTCGATCTCTCACGAGGAGGAGTCAGCTGGCGGACCCGCGCAGATGGAACTGGTTCTGCGAGAGCAGCGCTTGGCCACCAGGTCGGGGCTCGATGTCTCGTTCACGTATCCCGAGGTGTGCTCCGTGCGACGCCTTCCGGTGACTAAAGCTGGCTTGCATTTGGCCGCCTGATGGAGGGAGGAGCGAGATGGTCCGCGTTTCACCTCAGCCGTGCTGCGTTCCGTGTCGCATGCAGAACAGAACCCGGCGTACAGCCCGACTCGTCTGCCCCTACCTGCGGCATTGACCCGGAAAGGTCTTCTGACCTGTGTTGGAGGACATTTCTGATTTCTCAGATACTTGCTGTTATCCGCGATCTTGCATGAGGGTCCACCGACGCCGTCGGTGGACCCTCATGCAAGATCGCGGATAGAATGCGCAGGATTCGGCAGGCCGGGCTGACTGTCAAGTCCGGACTTACGGCGAGTACGTGCTGAGCATCGATTCGAGTTCGTACTCCTCGATGTATTCAGCGCGGGCTTTAGCACCATACAGATGGTGGTGGACGGGGATGAAAGTCCGGCCAATGAGGAGCAGGGCGCCGCTTACCTTGACCGAGGACGAGAGAAGTACCAGCTGGGGCGCGGTGAGGGGCTGGCCATGCAGTGGCGCAGCACCTTCCTACTCCAGTCCGAGCGAGAAGAAGTGCGCCGACCGACGGAATCAGCTCGGTGATCACGAGCAGAGCGCAGGCGACTGAGGTGCTCGCGCTGCAGCCGCACGATCTCGGTGGGAAGGACGTCTCTACAAGGCGTCGAAAGCTGCGATGCAGTTCGGAACCACCCCCGCGCCGACGGGGAGAACTTCGTCCACGAACACCGTGAGCCTTTTCCATCTTGATCAGGTGGCGAGTTCGAGGGCGACGACGGCACGGACGACGGCGGTGATCCGGGTGGTGCTGCAGCGGAGCTTCCGCAGGGGCCGCCAGCATTTGAGGGTGTCAATGGCGCGTTCACCGAGGCTGCGGATCTTGGCGTGATCGCGGTGTGACGTCGGCGCCAGCCGCGTAGGTGCTTGCCGCGGATCGGGACGCGGACGGCAGGTCCTGCGCCTTGATATGCCTTGTCGGCCCAGCACTTGATGTCGTCGGCGGTCAGAACGGCTGGAACGCCGTGGGTCCGGGCCGCGGTCAGATCATGCACGGCTCCGGGTAGCGCGTCCGAGGCCTAGATCAGTCGTCCGGCGGGATCGGCGAGGACCTGCACGTTCATCCCGTGCGGTCGGCGGGGAGGACGGCCTGGAGCGCCCCGAGGCGCTGCCCGCGCACGCGGCGGGGAGGACTTCAGACCCAGCCTGTCATCAATGGAGTTGATCGGAACACTCCCGCGTCGGCGGGGAGGACACGGTGACCGTGCGATCGGGCACGGTGAGGCCCGGAACACCCCGCGTCGGCGGGGAGGACCAGGGCACGTTCGAAGGCCTTGAGGGTGCGGACGGAACACCCCGCGTCGGCGGGGAGGACCGGTGATAGATGGACCGTACGGTGACGCCGCGCGGAACACCCCCGCGTCGGCGGGGAGGACACGCGCTCGATTCTGCTGTTCACCATCGGAGGCGGAACACCCCCGCGTCGGCGGGGAGGACTCTTCCTGACCTGCATCCTAAGAGTGGCTTTGCTTGTCCTTTGCCGTTGTTGGAACGGAGAGGAACTTGGCGGACTGCATGGCCTCACTGTAGCCGGGACCGTCTGGAAGATGCTGTTTGTCGTGGCGAGGTATGCGACAGTCTCCTCGGGGAGCGGCAGCGTCGGTCGTGGCCGAGGTGCCTCCGTTGAGGTTGGCCTGCCGGAGTGTCAGTGGTGGATGCTTGGATGCCGGGAGTGCGAGTCGACTCCGCTCTGTGGGGAGGCTCTGGGGGCCAGGTTCCAGGCGAGAGGGGACTGTCTTGTTACCCCGGCAAGATGTGTTGGACGAGTCGCTGTGGGGGAAGTCGCGAGGGCTGGACCCTCAACTACCGCCGTATCCGTTGGTGCGGCATCTCCTTGATGCGGCAGCTATGGCGCTGTGTCTTTGGGATGTCTTCCTGTCGGAGAACCAGCGGGCGCGTATCGCCGAAGGCATGGGCCTGGCGGAGGAGCCAGAACGGGCTCGGGAGCTCGTAGGACTGTGCGCCGGGTTGCATGACATCGGCAAGGCGTCAGGTTTCCAGTTCTGTTCACGACACGGCGCCCGACACCTCAGCGCGGAGTTCAGCACGGGCCGCGAAAAGATGAGCGTGGACTGGGTTGGTCATGACGTTGCCGGCATGGCGGCCGCGGCTGAGGTGCTGGAGGCGTTGGGCTTCGAGGACGACGACGAACTGGCGGCCAGTCGGCGCGTGGCGGAGACCATCGGTGGCCATCATGGGCGATTTCACCGCTTGGACGTAGGAGTCGGGCCGGCCTTCCTCAGGGGTGACGCGTGGGCGCGCCAGCGAGTTGCTCATGCCGCAGTGGTTCATGAGGAGCTGAGGGCTCCGACCGCGCCGGAATCGTTCAGGGCGCCGGCCGCAGTGCTGGTGACCGGGGTGGTGATTCTCGCGGACTGGTTGGTGAGCCAGGAGGGATATCTCCGGCGCCGTCAGAGGAGTCTTGAGCCGTCATTGACGGCTCATTTTCGGCGGTCTCAGGCGGATGCCCCGCAGCTGTTGAAGGACGCAGGGCTGGCTCCCGTCGAATTGCGGCGCCTGCCCTTCGCCGAGGCGTACGGCATCACCGACGAACCGAACCCGCTGCAGAGATCGGTGATGGAGGAACTTCCGGCCTTCGCCGGGTTGGGGAAACGCGGTGGAATCCTGCTGGTGACTGCGGCGCCCGGGGACGGCAAGAGCGAAACAGCGCTGGAGGCGGAACGGGTTCTGTCGAAGATCTTTGGGACGCGGGGCTACACGTTCTTGCTGCCGACGATGGCGACCAGCGACCAGATGCACGGTCGGGTTGCCCAGACGCTGCTCAATCAGTCGGGCCAGGACGCGGGACTGACCCTGGTGCACAGCATGGCCTGGCTCAACAGCGCATACGCCGACGACGGCCTGGCCGGTGAGACGGTGGTGACCTGTGACGGCGATGAGGCCACGGCCGGACGCAACCGCCGGGAGGCGGACCTGCGGCCGCAGCGGTGGTTGCGGGGCCCGAAACGACCGCTGCTGGCGCAGTTCGCTGTCGGCACGATCGACCAGGCGCTGATGGGGGTGCTGCCGGTCCGGCACAACGCTCTGCGGCTGCTGGCCTTGTCGGGCAAGGCGATCGTCGTGGATGAGGCCCACGCCTACGACCCGTACATGCAGGTGCTCTTGGGGCGCCTGCTGAACTGGCTTGGCGCGTACGGGGTGCCGGCCGTCCTGCTGTCGGCGACGCTGCCGGCTTCGGTGAGTGATCGCCTGGTCAAGGAGTATCTCCAGGGTGCAGGGCACCTCGCTCGGTCGCTGCGGGGTCAGACGTTCCCGGCACCGTATCCGGGGTGGCTGTACGTGGACGGCGAGACGGGCCGGTGCACCCAGATGTCGCCGTCCCGCCAGTTGGAGCAGGCGCAGGCCCGGAGCATGCGGCTCCGCGTCACTGTCGAACGGGTCGTGCACGGGGCGGGCACGAAAGGCGGAGACCGCAACCGCATGGCAGTGATCCAGCGGCTCCTGCAACCTCTGGCTCAGGGCGAGGGCGGCGTCGCCCTGGTGGTGTGCAACACGGTCGGCGACGCGCAGGAGACGTACCGCGAACTCCGTGCGGTCTTCGACAGGCGTTCCCACGAAGCCGGCGGTGATGTGCAGCTTCTGCATGCCCGCTTTCCGGGGGACGTGCGCGAGGAACGCACTCGCGGGGTTACCGAGGGCCTGGGCAGGAACGGTCCGCGCCCGTTGCGGCGGATCGTCGTCGCCACCCAGGTCGTCGAGCAGTCCCTTGACCTGGACGCCGACATCGTCATCAGCGACCTCGCTCCTCTCTCGCTTCTGCTGCAACGGGCGGGCCGCTGCTGGAGGCACGAGAACCACTGGAAGAGGCACGGGTACGCCGGAAACCGTAGCCGCCCGGCGTGGGCGGTCGAGCCCCGTCTTGTCGTGCTCGATCCGATGGCGGCCGCATGCCGGACCAGTGGGGTGAGGTGTACTCCCAGCACCTGCTTGGCAGGACATCCCGGAAGCTCTCAGGAATCGAGAGCGGCGTCGTCGCGATTCCGGGCGACGTGCAGCATCTGGTGGAGGCCGTCCACGGCGATGGCGAGGACTTCGAGTGGAACGATCCCGGAAGCCGTGAGGCGAAAGCCTGGACGGAACACAACGGCAAGGACACCGCCGAACGGAGCATGGCCGGTCTGAAGGCCATTCCTCGCGCCCGTCAGGTTGCCCGCCTGCACGACCTTCACCACCTGGAGGGCGAGGAGGACGAGTGGGAACTGTCCACCCGTCTCGGAGCCGATTCGGTGCGGCTGCTGTGCGCGTATGCCCAGGACGACGGCCGGATCACCCTCGACATCCCGGGTACTCAGTCGTTGCCGGAAGCGTCCCAGAACGGCCAGATGTCGGCTGAGGCGGTGCGTGAGGTGATGCGCCGCACCATCCCCGTACGCGCCGACTGGTTCCGCGACGCGGATCCGGACCGCATCAGCCCTCCTGAGTCCTGGAAGGACCATCCCATGCTGGGGGATCTCCGGATCCTGCGCCTGCCGATCCTGCGGGGGATCGCCCAGGCAGTGAAGATCGGCGATAAGTCGCTGTGTCTGGACGTTGACCTCGGTCTGGTACGCGCATGAGGCCAGAGGCCGACGGCGGCGCCCCCACTTCGGCGGGGAAGACTCAGGGCCATGTGCCCGCCCCTGTCCCTCGACTGGAACACCCCCACGTCGGCGGGGAATGAGTCCTGCGGCCTCTGGCCAACATCCGCGGACAGGCTACCGCGCGTGACCACGCTAAGCCTGGGCCGCCCTGCCAGCAGGAGAGTGCACGACCCTGCGGCAGCCGGGCCGCCGATGGCGAGCACGACGACGGCTATCACCAGCAGCCAGGGTGCCAGTGGCTCCCACGTCCCCGGCGCTGCTCGCTGCACGACCTGCCTCCGCATCAGGATGAACTTGCCTTTAATTCAAGGAACTTGAACCCGACCTGGGGCATGTCTCCGTGCAGCGCCCTTCCCCCCGCTACCCCTGTCCTTCGACCTTCTCAAACTGCTGCGCCGCGACGCCGGCAGGTGCTCTACTGGTGCAGCAGGCGCTGAACACAGCTCCTGTGTCAGTGCGAGCTGCTTCAATGCGAACGCCACGCCGCCAGGGCTTGGGGGAGCTGTGCCGTGCCTGGGTCGTGGTGACCATGACCGTGAAGGGGGCTGTCCTTGACGAGGGGGTTCGACCTGCGGGACGAGCCGTGGATTCCGGTGCGTCTGCTGACTGGGGGGTCAGTGCGCCTGGGACTGCGGGAGTTGTTCAAGCAGGCCCATGAGATCGATGACCTGGAGCTGCCGGTGCCGCCGGCGGCAGCGGGTCTGATGCGCATCCTGGCCGCGATCGCGGCCAGGATCGCTGGTTACGGCGATGATCGTCTTGACAATCCGGACATCGCCGAAGACATCGAGGAGTGGCTGCACCTGCGTCAGCGGGTGCTGAAGGCAGGCCAGTTCCGTCCGGAGGACGTGGACGCGTACTTTGACAGGCGGGTTCCGGACGGCAGATTCGACCTGTTCGATGACCACCGGCCGTTCCTGCAGGACCCGCGGCTGCGGACCGAGTGCGTGGACGCCAAGGGCGAGCCGAACACGTCGGGTGTGAACAAGCTGGTGATGGGTCGGCCGACGGGGATCAACGGCGCCGTCCTGTTCGGTCACTTCACCGATACCGCACCCGTCCCGATTTCGGCCGCGGAGGCCGCCTGGCATCTGATCGCCCAGCTGTACTTCGGTCCTTCCGGCCAGTGCACGCCACGCCGCGTCACCGATGACCGGACAGGCAGCGGTGACGCGGCACCCCTGCGGAAGTCGGTCTCCTACTTCCCATGGGGACCGGACCTGTTCACCAGCCTGGTGCTGGCTGTGCCCAGCCCGAAGGCGGAGGTCGACTGGGACGCCGATGACACCTGCCCATGGGAGGAGGAGCACCTCGCCGATCCTCTGAAGCCCGTCGCGCCCATGACCTGGCCGGGCCGGATGCTGACCGGACGGTTCCGGCACGCCGTGCTGCTCGTGCCGTCACAGGACGGCCGTCAGGTGACCGACGCCTACATCACCTGGTCGACCCACGAGCCTGCTCCCGAGGTGCGCGACCCGTACCAGATCCTTGACCGTCGCCAGGACGGGGAGTTCCAGGCCCGCGAGGCCGACGGAGCGCGGGCGCTGTGGCGGGACCTGGACTCTCTGTTGCTGAAGGACAGCAGGCAGGACACCCAGCGGCCGCCCGCTCTGGAGGGTCTGCCTCCTTCCCTGCTTCCGGCCCTGCGGGTGCGCGCCTACGGCTTCGACCAGGATGGCCAGCAGAAGGACAGCGTCTGGTTCCGGTCGACGACTCCGCAGGTTCTCACCTGGCTCGAAGACAACGACGCGGAGATGGCGCACCACGTCAAGCGCTGCCACGCGTCCGCGGAGCAGGTCGGGGAGCGGCTCGACTTCGCGGCCAGGGTCGCCTGGAAGGCCGCCACGGACTCGAACGTCGACCTGTCCCCGAAGGGGAAGATCAAGCTGGACCGCCGCAAGCCCGGCCCTTGGGCATCTGCTGCGCTGACCCGCTTCTGGCCCAAGGCCGAGGCGGACTTCTGGAAGCTGACGGAGCCGGGTGGGCGGACGGAACAGCCCGTCAAGCCGTTCGTCCACGCTGCGCTCGTCGCGCTGGACGAGGCGATCGGACAGGCCAACCGAGCCGACATCCGCGTGGCACGTGCCCGTCACCGGGCCCGCTCCATGATTCTCGCCCTCCTGGGTCCCAAGTCGGGCTGACCCCGGCTCCGCACCCTCTTCGTCACGCCGATCATGTCGGCGATCTCACCCGTCCCCCGTACCAGGGATGTCTCATGACCGACTCCGTGGCGGCTGTCGCGCCGCCTACCAAGTACGACAGGTTCGTCGCCGAGGTGCACCGCCTGTGCCAGGACAACCGAACACGCGCCGAGCTGCGCCGGGGCCTGGGCCTGCCGGTGGAGCGTTGCAACTACATGCACCGATACCTGGTGCCCTGGCTCCGTGACCATGACGATCAGGGCTACGGCGACGTCCGGCGGGCCTACTACGGTGTCGCTTCGCTGATCGCCGCACGGCCCCGGAGCGCTCGCCAGGGCGAGCCCGAGACGGCCGCCGCCGGCATCGTCTGGCACCAGCGCCCCAACCTCGGAACGTCCCTCGGCCACGCCGTCACCAAAGGCATTCTCAAGCCGAACACCGCCGAAAGCGCACTCCATTTGATGTCCCGGCAGAGCAGCGATGCTGTCCACCGGGGCCTTCCCGCCCTCATTGTCCAGCTCACCCGTGGCGGCATCACGGTCGACTGGGCGGTCCTTCTGAAGGACCTGTCCCGGTGGGCCTACGACCGGGACCGCACCGCCACGCGCTGGCTCGACAGCTACTTCCGCACCGCCACTGGCGACGACAACGATGCCGGCCCCGACCTTCCCGAGGAGAACGAGCGATGACTCTCTACCTGGACCTGAGCGCCCTGCAGTCGGTACCCGCCGCCAACTTGAACCGTGACGATCTTGGGTCCCCGAAGCAGGTGCGCTACGGCAACGCACTGCGGATCCGGGTCTCCAGCCAGTCCTGGAAGCGGGTGATTCGGCACGGCGTCGAGCAGGATCTCGGCGAGAAGGCCGCCCGGACCCGCATGGTGCCGGTGAAGGTGCGCCAGGCCCTCGAGCGGGCGGGCTGGCCGCCCGAGCTGGCCGCGTTCGCCGGCGCCCAGGTCGCCGCGAGCGCCGGCAAGAAGGGCATCGGCACGGAGAAGGCCGGTCACACGTCGGTGCTGCTGTTTCTGCCCGAAGCCGCCATCGACGAGCTCGCCACCGTGTGCACCGAGCACCGCGAGGCCCTCGAGAAAGCCCACGGCAAGAAGAACCCGGGCCAGCTTCTGCCGCCCAGCGTCGTCGAAGCGATCCTCAAGCGGCGCACCGCCTCCATCAGCCTGCTGGGCCGCATGCTCGCGGAGCTCCCTGACGCGAACGTGGACGGCGCGGCCCAGGTCGCCCACGCCTTCACGACCCACGCCGCCGAGCCGCAGCGCGACTACTTCACCGCGGTCGACGACTGGCTGGGTGAGGCCGAGACGGGCAGCGGCCACCTCGACACCGCCGAGTTCAGCGCCGGAGTCTTCTACCGGTACGGCACCGTCAACGTCACCGATCTGCTGAAGAATCTCGAGGGCGACACCAAGGCGGCCCGCACGGTGCTCGCCTCTTTCGCCGAGCACTTCCTGTTGTCGCTGCCCCAGGCGAAGAAGAACAGCACCGCCCCGCACACGCTCCCGGACCTGGCCTACCTGGCCGTGCGTGAGCACCGGCCGCTGTCCCTGGCCGCCGCGTTCGAGACCCCCGTGGCCGCCGACCGCCAGGGCGGCTTCTCCAAGCCCTCCCGCACGGCGCTCGACGGGTACGCCCGCAACATCAACCGGCTGACCGGCGACCGCCACCGGCCCTTCCACGGGCACACGGTCATCGACCCGGAGGAGAGGCTCAGCGGCCTCGGCGCCGCCCACGACTCCTACCACCAACTCGTCGAAGCGGCCGTGGACGCCGCTCTGCGCAGCGCTGACAGCACCACCGCGGACACGGGGGAGCAGCAGTGAGCGGACTGCTCCTGCGGCTGGCCGGCCCCTTGCAGTCCTGGGGCGAGCGCTCCGCGTTCACCGCCGTGCGGGACACCGCCGCCTTCCCCACCCGCTCGGCACTCATCGGCATGTTTGCCGCGTCCGAGGGCATCGGCCGCGAGGAGACCGCAGGCCTCAAACGGTACGAGAAGGTGCGACTGACCGTACGGGTGGACCGACCTGGCGTCCTGCTACCGGACTACCACACCGTGGGCGGCGGCTTCCCCAAAGCCCGCACGGCCGCCACCAGCGGAGGCGGCAACAAAGGCGCGGCCGTCATCACCCGCCGGCACTACCTCTCCGATGCGGTGTTCGTCGTCGCCGTGAGCGCCCCGGACGACCTGACGGAACAGCTCGCCCAAGCGCTTCGGCGCCCGCACTGGGCCCCGTACCTCGGCCGCCGCTCCTGCCCGCCGGACGAGCCGTTCCTCCTGCGCGGCCATGTCGCCGACCCCGAGACGGAGCTCCTGACCAGGGTTCCACTCAGCCGCACCGCACCCCACGGCGAGACGGAGGAGGACACGATCCCCGTCGAGTTCCTCCGCGAGAAGCCGACGAACGGCGGCAGCGCGTCGTCGGCCGACACCGTCGAAGTCAATGACGTACCCGTGAGCTTCGCCCAGCAGGGACGTACCCACGTCGGCCGCAGCCTCTACCGCACCGTCGAACCGGTCAACCGAAACCTGGCAGGACCTCAGCAAGGACTGCTGGAGCGCCTGATCGCCTACGCCGAGGAACGCGTATGAACGACCACCCGGTGATCGCCCGAATTCGCCTCAACCCCTACAGCCGCGAGGTGCAGCGAGACCTGCGCGACGCCATCCAGATGCACAAGACGGTCATGCGGATGGTCCCCGACGGCCTCGGGGACTCCCCACGGCACCAGGCCGGGCTGCTCTACCGAGTGGACGAGAGCGACACCGCCAGCACGCTCCTCGTCCAGGCCGCCGGCCTCGACCCTGCCCGGCTTCCGGCCGGGTACGGCCACGCGGACGTCAAGGACCTCGGCCCGATGTTCACCGCCCTGCGCAAAGGGCTCGGAGTGCGTTACCGCATCGTCCTCAACCCTGCCAAACGAGCGCGCCTGCCACTCGATGCCAAGGGGCAACGCGGTCGCATCGTGCCGCTGTCCGGACCCGACGCCGACCGGTGGTGGCTCCGCAGAGCAGCCGACGCCGGACTGCAACTCCACGTTCTCACTCCTACCAACCTCGCGGCAGCACGCCCCCACAAGCGGGGGGAACAGGGCATCCGGCACAGCCTCGTCCGCTACGACGGCACCGCGACCGTAACGGACCCCGACGCCCTCCGCGAGGCCGTCCTGGCCGGAATCGGGCGCGGCAAGCCCTATGGCGCCGGACTGCTCAGCCTTGCCCCCGCGACGGCAGCATGAGGACGCCGAGAAGGGGCGGCGACGCCCGGCGGCGCCTCGCCTCCCCAACCCTTGCCATGCTGCCGAGGGTCGCCGACTCCCTGTCGTTCCTCTACCTCGACATGGTGCGCGTCGTGCAGGACGACACCGGCGTTTGCGCCCAGATCCAGGTTGACGCCGAGCGCACCGACCTTGTCTACATCCCCACCGCGGCCCTGACCTGTCTCCTCCTTGGCCCAGGCGTCTCCATCACCACCCCCGCCCTGAACACACTGGCCCGCCACGGCACCAGCGTCGTAAGCGTTGGCGCAGGAGGAGTCCGGGCCTACGCAGGCATCCTCCCCGACTCCCTCACCACCCACTGGCTCGAACAGCAGGTCACCCACTGGTCCGACCCGGAACGACGCCTTGACGTTGCCGTACGCATGTACGGCATGCGCTTCAAGGACGCCGACCTCCCCGACACCGTCACCCTCGAGCAACTGCGCGGCCTCGAAGGCCAGCGCATGAAAGCCTTCTACAAGATCCTCGCCCAACAGCACGGCATCGGCCGCTTCCGCCGCAACTACCGCCCTGACCAATGGGACGGACGCCCAGGATCCGGTCAACCTGGCCCTGTCAGCCGCCAACACCTGCCTCTACGGCATCGTCCACGCGGCCCTTCTCGCGCTCGGCCTCTCCCCGGCTCTCGGCTTCGTCCACGCCGGTACCCAGCACGCATTCGTCTACGACGTCGCCGATCTCTACAAGGCGGAGACGACCCTGCCGCTGGCCTTCGCCCTCCATAACTCCGACAACCCCGAACAGGACGCACGCCGCCGTTTCCGCGAAGACCTCCGTCTCCTGAAACTCCTGCCCCGTATCGTCCGTGACGTCCAAACTCTTCTGACACCACGCGACGCAAACAACATCGACGTCCACGCAGACGACGACGGGCCGCAGGAGAAACACGACGTCCAGATGGTCCACCTCTGGGACCCCAAGGCCGGCATTCTCCCGGCAGGCGTCAACTACGCCGGAGGAAACAGCTGATGCCCTCCATGGTCGTCATCGCCACCACCGCCGTTCCCGACCATCTCCGTGGCGCCCTCAGCCGCTGGACCAGCGAAGTCGTCACCGGCATCTTCGTCGGCAGCGTCTCCGCCCGCGTCCGTGACCAACTTTGGCAAGCCGTCACCGAAACCGTGGGTGACGGAGCCGCCGTCCTCGTCCACCCCGCACCAACCGAGCAAGGCTACTCGATCCGTACCGCCGGAACACGGCGCCGCGCACCCGAGGACTTTGACGGGCTTACCCTGATACGGATGAGGGCCGCACCAAAGGCAAAAGAAGTGCAAAGCCCTTCCTGATGTGCAGGTCAGGAAGTGTCCTCCCCGCCGACGCGGGGGTGTTCCGCGAGAGACGAGCCGCGAGGCAGCGGCCCGGGAGTCCTCCCCGCCGACGCGGGGGTGTTCCGCCGCGGCCGAGGAGCTCGGGGAGGACCGCAACGTCCTCCCCGCCGACGCGGGGGTGTTCCGCCCTCGGCCTGCTGCTGGTCGAACCCGACCCCGTCCTCCCCGCCGACGCGGGGGTGTTCCGTCTTCGCCCACCACCCCCTCGGGTTCGGCCCCGTCCTCCCCGCCGACGCGGGGGTGTTCCGAGACCCCTTTGAGGGACGGACTTGGGCTCCTGGTCCTCCCCGCCGACGCGGGGGTGTTCCCTCGACGGTGCCGGCGCGGTTCGGCGGACCGACGTCCTTCCCGCCGACGCGGGGGTGTTCCGCACGGCCCTCTTCTTCATCAGAAGGCGCGCCCGTCCTCCCCGCCGACGCGGGGGTGTTCCGTTCCACCAGGAGGTCGTGCCGCCGACGGGGAAGTCCTTCCCGCCGACGCGGGGGTGTTCCGCACTGGGACCGCCCCTGGCTGGAGGCCACCGGGTCCTCCCCGCCGACGCGGGGGTGTTCCGCGGACGCTGACGGACCTGTGCCGCCACTACCAGTCCTCCCCGCCGACGCGGGGGTGTTCCGAGGGCGGCGATGGCCGCACCGAAGGCGCCGATGTCCTCCCCGCCGACGCGGGGGTGTTCCGACGTCGTGCACACGAGAGCCTGCGGGTAGCGGGTCCTCCCCGCCGACGCGGGGGTGTTCCGGACGTCGACTACGTCCTCGTCTCCGGTGAGCGGTCCTCCCCGCCGACGCGGGGGTGTTCCGCGTGTCCGTCATCGGCCACCCCGCGTCCGGAAGTCCTCCCCGCCGACGCGGGGGTGTTCCGCGCACCGAGATCGAGGGCGCCACCGGCCTCGAGTCCTCCCCGCCGACGCGGGGGTGTTCCGAAGCGTGGTCGATCGCGCCTCATGTACGACCAGTCCTCCCCGCCGACGCGGGGGCGTTCAGTGGGTCACCGGACCGGCTCTCGGAGCCCAGACCCTCCTGGCCAGCACCGGGGTCTCCGGCCAGTTCGGTGACGTCCCCAGTGACGGTGGCGGTATTGGCTCCGGAAGCCGCAGCCATCAGCGTTATCCCACCGTGGCCGATGGCCGCCACCTCGCTGGCCAGGTAGAGCCGACGGCGACGCTCGTCGAGATGCGGCAGAACCTGATCGAACTTGCCCGGAAATGCGGCATCGGGCGGACACACCGTCACCTCACCTGGGCCGCCATCCCCTGATGACAGGCGCATTACCCGCTGAAGCTCCAGCAGGAGCCGATAGCTGGCCTCCCATGAGGCTCAACGTGACTGGATGTCCCGGCACTTGATGGTCAGCGGCCCCACCAAGAGGCTACCGGGGCGCCAAAACTGCTTGATTGTCGCACCACCACGACGACTCCATCAGGGCAACCAGCACGCCGAGACCAAGCGTCCCACGAGCCCAGGCGTATCCGGGAGATCAGGCCGTCACACCCGCGGCAGCTACGAGCTCGCGTACGCCCGGCACCTTCGGGTGCCGGGACCGCAGTTCTTCGACGATCCCCCAGATCGCGGGCCGGTCGCGGACCTCGCTGGGGGAAACTCGTACGGCTGCCAGCAACTCGCTGGCGGTCTGCTCCGCTTTACCCCACTGCCACCACGCTCGCCCGAGGTCGGTGTGCATGCGGCCCTTGCGCTCGGGTGTTGCGAATTGGCCCTCGCGTAGCCCCCGGCCGGCATCGATCGCGGCACCGGCATCCCCAAGGGCCCAGTGGACGCCCACGGTGTACAGACCGACAGCGGCCGGAGTGACAGGGAACAGTCGCCCCTCGGGTGGTTCGGCCGGAAGATCGCGGGCCGCACGAGCGGCCTCCCGGATCATCGTGAGTGCTTGATCGCGGTCGTTGGCGCGGGCTGCGGTGTAGGAGGTGGTGCAGAGCATCTGTGCGTACGCCGATGCCTGCGCGTCGGTCCGCAGCCCGGTGTTCTCGACCTTGGCGACCGCGTCGAGGATGTGACGCTCGGCGGCAGCCGGCTGGTCCTGGTGCCGGAGCACGATACTCAGTTCCCGGGCCGCGGCCGCGGCCGCGAGTGGGGATCCGGACCATTCCGCGTAGAGCATGGCCCGGTCCGCGGCGAGCCGGGAGCCGTCGTAGTGGCCGACCTTCGTCAAAACTGTGCTAGCCAGGCTGTATGCGGTCGACAGGCGAGCGAGCGCGACCTCCTCGTGCCCCCGGGCAGCATGGTCCGCATCGGCGATGAGGCCGGGAAGGTTCTTCAGCAGCCTGGAGTTCTGGCCAGCGTCGAACAGTTTGCGGGCAGCGGCAAGGCGAGAGTCCAGCGGAACCGGGGACCCTGTGGGGTCCGGCATGCTGGCGAGCGCGTTGCTCACCCCGGCCAGGAGCGAAACGGGGGCCGCCAGACCGGCGGCGGCGAGCAGCGTGCGGCGACGCATCGGGTCCTCCTCGGCACAGCATGGCCCATCCGGCACGACTCTAACGGCTGGGGCGCTGGTTAACCCGAGAGACGCAACTAGCAAGGGTGTCGGCATACCGACGGCTTCGGCGGCGGCCTTAAGCAGATCGAGGTCGGCCTTCCGGCCGGCCCTCTCCAGCCGGGAGACCGTAGCGGCTGAGCACCTGAGCCGGCCTCCGAGATCCTCCAGCCGCCAGCCAAGTCCCCGTACGACCGAGACGGATGAGCCCGCCAGGATCCCGCTTCTCCACTAAGCCGCGGGCAAGTTCCGACATCCAGAGACGACCCGCGTTCATCCGGCATCTCCCGCGCGAGCGACGCTACACGTTTGCCCACCCACCGTAGGACCTCGTGGGCGCCGCGTGTCCACCGATTGCAGGATGTGCAAGCGCTGGCCGGGGTTGGTCCTGCGGCAGAGATCGCTCATGTCTGAGGCCACGCACGTGGCTGTGTGCGTGGCCTAAGACATCAGTGGGTTGGATCACGAAGCGAAGGCGACGAACTGAGCCCACGTCTCCGGGCTCACGGCGAACGCCGGGCCGTTGTCGTGCTTGGAGTCACAGACGGCGACGTACGAGCGACTGGGGGAGGGGTTAGCGACCTTGACGCAGTTGTTGCCGTTGCCGCTGTACGAGGACACGGAGTAGTCCCCCTCGGGGGCAAGGTCCAAGGCAGTGAGGGCCATGTCTCAAATCTCTCGGGATAGTTGGTGCAGAATCTTCGGCGTCTGTCCGACCGGCAGGGAGCCGTCCCGCAGGGCATCGAACCTTCGGGTGAACAGCCAGACTTCAGTGTCTTTGTCGCTGATGGTAGACGCGCCGTCGAACGTGTCCATCTGGACGAAGTTGGGGATGCCGCCATCGAACTCCATCAGGGTGAAGTCGAAGTTGGCACGGTAGGTTGCAGTGTCGAGCGGCAGGATCTGGATGGTCACGTTGTCCATCGCCGCGAGGTCGAGCAGCCGCTCAATCTGCTCCCGCATGATCTTCTGGCTGCCCGTCTTCCGACGCAGAGCCGCCTCGTCAAGGATGGCCCGGATCTCCACCGGGTTCTCCCTGGTCAGGATCTCCTGTCGCTCCATGCGGAGACGGATGCCCTTCTCCACGAAGTCGGTCGTACGTTCCTCCACCAGCTTGCTGGACTCGAAGACAGCTCGCGCGTACGCCTCGGTCTGGAAGAGGCCGAATACGACATCGGGCTGCCATGCCTTTATCGCCTTGGCGCCGTCCTCCAAGCCGATGTACATCGCCATCCCGGACGGCATGACGCGAGAGTAGGTAGACCACCACCCCCTGTTGAGACTGTCCTTGTGGATGCCGACAAGGAAGTCGATGTCGTCCTGGTTCTCGACGCCGTAGACCTTCAGCACCGCTTCGAGGTCGGTGGCGCGCCGGAAAGCCGAGGTTCCTCGCTCGACCCGGTACAACTGCGTGTCGCTGATGCCGGGCATGTGCTTGACCGCCTTGGCGGTGCTGCTGAAGCCGGCCTGTTCACGCAGCCGCTCCAGATCCTTACCGAGTTGGACACGCCTGACCGTAGGTCCCGTCGGAGCCGCCACGTCCTGTCCTCCCGCATCTGCGAGGCCATCAGATCCTGCCCTTAGTCCAGCAGGGCCAGTCGAGAGTCCCCCCAACTTAAGGGCTGTCCCGTAAATGATCTTTGATGTGCCGGGTGACCTGGTGGTTTCTG
This sequence comes from Streptomyces sp. NPDC048106, assembly GCF_040706415.1. Taxonomy (NCBI): domain Bacteria; kingdom Bacillati; phylum Actinomycetota; class Actinomycetes; order Kitasatosporales; family Streptomycetaceae; genus Streptomyces; species Streptomyces sp. NPDC048106. The sequence goes on from NZ_JBEZND010000058.1 coordinate 44,805, forward strand.
CGTCACCCGGCAAGGACGAGGTTGTGCAGGCGGGAGATGCC
>NZ_JBEZND010000059.1:0-43994 GCF_040706415.1 Streptomyces sp. NPDC048106
ATCTGGCGTTGACTTTTGGCACGCTGTTGAGTTCTCAAGGAACGGTCGCTTCCTTTGTACTCACCCTCGCGGGCTTTCCTCCGGGCGCTTCCCTTTCGTGTTTCCGACTCTATCAGATCCTTTCGGCTCCGATTCCCGGTCGGCGGGATTTGCCTCGGGCTTTCGGCTTTCGCCGTCGGCCTTTCGACATTCACTACGTTAGCTCATTCCTTCCGGGGCTCATAATCGAGTCCCTCGGGTTCGAATTCGGGCGCGTGAAAGCGTCGAAAACGACCCCGATGAAGGGGTGCGTCTAGGTAGTGGGTTGGCCGCTCCGGCTGCAGGCGATCGCCGTACCCGGTTCAGCGGCTCGGGATACATTACGCATCTTCCGAGGGCGAGTCAACTTCGCCTGCGCCTCGGGACATGGGCCCGGTAGGGACTCACCGTCGGGTCGCCGGCCACCCAGTAACGCCAGGGGTGGAGGTCGCCGTTCCCGCCCTCGCCCGCGACGCCGGTGCGCGGACCGCTCCGTACCTGTTCGGCGGGTACGGGGGTGCCCGTGAGGATCCGCAGCGGGGTCTCGCCTGAGGCGCAGGCGTCCGTGCCGTCCAGGGCGCGGTCGACCTCCAGTGCGGTGGCCAGGCGGGCCGGGCCTTTGGCCAGTTCCTTGTCGTTGCGGGCCGAAGGACGACGCTTGCGGGCCGGCTCCGCGCCCTCGACGACCTCGCCGGCCCTCAGCAGTACGGCGCTCGCCCTGCCCTCGGGTCCGCAGACGAGGTTCATGCAGTGCCACATGCCGTAGGTGAAGTAGACGTACACGTGTCCGGGCTCCCCGAACATCACCGCGTTGCGTGCCGTGCGACCGCGGTAGGCGTGGGAGCCAGGGTCGTTCGGGCCGTCGTAGGCCTCGACCTCCGTGAGGCGCACCGAGATCGGGCCGTCGGGCGTCGTGCGGACCAGGATGCGGCCGAGGAGGTCGGGGGCGACGTCGAGGACCGGGCGGTCGAAGAACTTCCGGGGCAGTGGCATACGGTCCGGGGGCGCGATCATGCCCTCCGAGAGTAGTCCACGGGGGTGGTCCGGCCGGGTCACGGCCACATGCGAGGAACCGGCCACGGGCTGATCGCGTTTGTAGGGGCGAGGTCCGTTCGCAAAGGGAGAGTCAATGGCGTTCAAGAAGCTGCTCGCGAGCCTCGGGGCCGGCGGTGCCTCGGTCGAGACGGTGCTGACCGAGGTGAATGTCGTACCGGGTGGCGTGGTCCAGGGCGAGGTGCGGATCCAGGGCGGTTCCGTGAACCAGGCCATCGAGGGGCTGTCCGTCGGTCTGCAGGCGCGGGTGGAGGTCGAGAGCGGCGACGAGGAGTACAAGCAGGACGTCGAGTTCACCAAGGTGCGCCTCGGCGGTGCCTTCGAGCTCCAGGCCGGTGCCGTGCACGCGGTGCCGTTCGGCCTGGAGATTCCCTGGGAGACGCCGGTGACGATGATCGACGGCCAGGCGCTGCGCGGGATGCACATCGGGGTGACCACCGAGCTGGCGATCGCCCGTGCCGTGGACTCCGGCGACCTCGACCCCGTCAACGTGCACCCGCTGCCGGCGCAGCAGGTGATCCTGGACGCGTTCATCCAGCTGGGCTTCCGTTTCAAGAGCGCCGACATGGAGCGCGGCCACATCCGGGGTACCCGGCAGAGGCTGCCGTTCTACCAGGAGATCGAGTTCTACCCGCCGTCGCAGTACCGGGGCCTGAACCAGGTCGAGCTGAGCTTCGTGGCCGACGAGCACGCCATGGACGTCGTCCTGGAGATGGACAAGAAGGCGGGTCTGTTCAGCGAGGGCTCGGACACCTACCGGTCCTTCCAGGTGGGTCACCACGACTGGCAGGGGACCGATTGGGCGGCGTATCTGAACCAGTGGCTGTCCGAGGTCGGAAGCAAGCGCAACTGGCTCTAGGCTTCCCTCTGTTCAATCCAGATCATCGATACAGGAGGTACCAAGGTGACCGAGCTCAAGCGGCGGCCGCTCCCCCATGACTTCCACCCGCCGGTGCCGTCGTTCACGGTGGCGAGCGCGGACGTCGAGGAGGGCGCCACGCTGAAGGGTGCTCAGGTCTACGCCGACGGCAACACCTCGCCGCACCTGCGGTGGGAGGGCTTCCCGCCGGAGACCAAGAGCTTCGCCGTGACCTGCTACGACCCGGACGCGCCGACCGGCAGCGGGTTCTGGCACTGGGTTCTGTTCGACATCCCGGCCTCCGTGACGGAGCTGCCCGCGGGCGCGGGCGGCGGCAAGTTCGAGGGCCTGCCGGAGGGCGCCGTGCACGTGCGCAACGACTACGGCACCCGGGACTTCGGTGGCGCCGCCCCGCCGCCCGGCGACGGCCCGCACCGTTACGTGTTCACGGTGTACGCGGTGGACCAGGAGAAGCTGGGTCCCGACGCGGACGCCTCGCCGGCCTATGTCGGGTTCAACCTGCGGTTCCACGCGATCGCGCGGGCCCAGCTGATCGGCGAGTACGAGAACCCCGAGCAGGGCTGAACGCCCCGTCTCGATTGAGTCAGGCGTTCATCGGACGTTTGCCCGCCTCCGGTCTTGGAAGTGATCGGAGGCGGGCATTTTTTATTGCGTTGTCCATCTCGACGCGCCCGTCCAGAGTTGAGCCGAGCCCGCCGGGGGGTGGGCCGGTGCACACGGGAGGTGGGCTGGATGCGTGACACGCTTGTGCTCAACGCGAGCTTCGAGCCGCTGTCTACGGTGACTCTGAACCGAGCCGTCGTTCTGGTGCTCCAGGACAAGGCGGTGGTCGAGCAGGCCCATCCCGAGCTGCGGATGCGCGGGGCCTGCGTGGACATACCCGCGCCCCGGGTGATCAGGCTGTGCAGGTACGTACGGGTGCCGTTCCGAAGACAAGCCCCGTGGTCGCGGCGGGGGGTGCTGGTGCGGGACCGGCACCGGTGCGTGTACTGCGGGCGCAGGGCGACCACGGTGGACCATGTGGTGCCGCGGGCGCAGGGCGGGCAGGACACGTGGCTGAACACGGTGGCGGCGTGCGCGGAGGACAACCACCGCAAGGCGGACCGGACTCCGGAGGAGGCCGGTATGACCTTGCTGCGGATGCCGTTCGAGCCGACGCCCGCGGACGCGATGCTCGCGGCTCTGGCGCGGGAGGACCTGGCCGCGCTTCCCGAGTGGCTCGGGACGGACGCGGCCTGAGGTCCCCGCGGGTTCCCCGCGCCCCTTCGAGGCGCGGGGGAACCGGCCGTAGTGCCCTCTGGTAGTGCCCTCTAGTCGATGCCCGGCTTCTCGCGGCGTTCCGTCGCCGGGCCGTTGTTCTGGGCCGGGAGGGTGGCGCCGCCGTTGCCGTTGCCGCTGTTGCCGCCGCCCAGGGAGCCGAAGTTGCCCATGGCGCCGGAGAGGCCCTTGAGGGCGTCGCCGATCTCGCTGGGGACGATCCAGAGCTTGTTGGCGTCGCCCTCGGCGATCTTCGGGAGCATCTGGAGGTACTGGTAGGAGAGGAGCTTCTGGTCGGGGTCGCCGGCGTGGATGGCCTCGAAGACCGTGCGCACGGCCTGGGCCTCGCCCTCGGCGCGCAGGGCGGCGGCCTTGGCCTCACCCTCGGCGCGCAGGATCTGGGACTGCTTCTCGCCCTCGGCCGTGAGGATCGCGGCCTGCCGGGTGCCTTCCGCGGTGAGGATCGCGGCGCGCTTGTCACGGTCGGCGCGCATCTGCTTCTCCATCGAGTCCTGGATGGAGGTCGGCGGCTCGATGGCCTTCAGTTCCACGCGGTTGACGCGGATGCCCCACTTGCCCGTGGCCTCGTCCAGGACGCCGCGCAGGGCGGCGTTGATCTCCTCGCGGGAGGTCAGGGTGCGTTCCAGGTCCATGCCGCCGATGATGTTGCGCAGCGTGGTGACGGTGAGCTGCTCGATCGCCTGGATGTAGCTGGCGACCTCGTAGGTGGCCGCGCGGGCGTCCGTCACCTGGTAGTAGATGACGGTGTCGATGTTGACGACCAGGTTGTCCTGGGTGATCACCGGCTGGGGCGGGAACGGTACGACCTGTTCGCGCAGGTCGATGCGGTTGCGGATGGTGTCGATGAACGGGACCACGATGTTCAGGCCCGCGTTCAGGGTCCGCGTGTAGCGGCCGAAGCGCTCGACGATGGCGGCGCTGGCCTGTGGGATGACCTGGATGGTCTTGATCAGGGCGATGAAGACCAACACCACCAGAATGATCAGGACGATGATGACCGGTTCCATCGTGTTCCCCGTACCCCTCTCCGCCTGGACGCCTTCGGGCGATCTCGTGCCCGTCGGTCGTGCCTGTTCAAAGGATCTTGCCCGTCGAGTCTGACAGACTCCGGCCCAACTCGCGGGCAGGATGGCTCAGATGACGATCGCGGTGGCCCCTTCGATGTCCACGACGTCCACCTCCTGGCCCGCCTCGTAGGCCCGGTCGCCGTCCAGGGCGCGGGCCGACCAGACCTCTCCGGCGAGCTTGACACGCCCGCCGGAGCCGTCGACCCGTTCCAGCACGACGGCCTGCCTGCCCTTCAACGCCTCGATGCCGGTGACGAGTCGGGGGCGCTGCCGGCTGTGCCGGTTCGCGATGGGCCGTACGACGGCGACGAGCGCGACGGAGACGACGAGGAACGCGATCACCTGGGCGACCGCGCCGAGACCGAAGGCGGCGACGACCGCGGCCGCGACGGCTCCCACCGCGAGCATGCCGAACTCGGGCATGGCGGTGACGACGAGGGGGATTCCGAGCGCCGCCGCGCCGACGAGCCACCACACCCATGAGCCGATGTCGTCCACGTGGTCATCGTAGGGCCACGACCGGGCGGCGGACAGGGCGCGTCGGGGACCCCGGCGGGTTTGTGCAAGGGTCCGGACAGGGGCGGGAAAGGGGTGGGTCCGGTGTGGGTCAGAAGTGGGACGAAGGGGGTGGGCCAGGGGTGGCGGCCGGGTCAGGAGAGCGGCAGGCCGTGGGCGGTCCAGCGGTCGCCGACCTGCTCGACCACGAGCGGGAGGCCGAAGCAGCGGGAGAGGTTGCGGGAGGTCAGCTCCAGCTCGATCGGGCCGGCGGTGAGAACCTTGCCCTGACGGATCATCAGGACGTGGCTGAAGCCGGGGGCGATCTCCTCGACGTGGTGGGTGACCATGATCATCGAGGGGGCGATGGGGTCGCGGGCGAGCCGGCCGAGTCGGCGGACGAGGTCCTCGCGGCCGCCGAGGTCGAGGCCGGCGGCGGGCTCGTCCAGGAGGAGCAGCTCGGGGTCGCTCATCAGGGCGCGGGCGATGAGGGTGCGCTTGCGCTCGCCCTCGGAGAGGGTGCCGAAGCGGCGGTCGAGGTAGTCGCTCATGCCGAGGCGGTCGAGGAAGGCGCGGGCGCGCTGCTCGTCCACGTCCTCGTACTCCTCGTGCCAGGCGGCGGTCATGCCGTAGGCGGCGGTGAGGACCGTCTGGAAGACCGTCTGGCGCTTGGGGAGCTTCTCGGCGAGGGCGATGCCGGCCACGCCGACGCGGGGGCGCAGCTCGAAGACGTCGGTGCCGGGCTTGCCCAGGGTCTCGCCGAGGATGGTGACGGAGCCCTTGCTGGGGTACAGGTAGCTGGAGGCGACGTTCAGGAGGGTGGTCTTGCCGGCGCCGTTGGGGCCGAGGATGACCCAGCGTTCGCCCTCCTTCACCGACCAGGAGACCTGGTCCACCAGAGCCCGGCCCTCACGGACCACGGATACGTCCTGAAGCTCCAGAACATCGCTCATGAGCGCGTTGTCTCCCCTTGCAGTGTGGCCGGTCTCGGCTGTCGCGTACGCCTGTGGCGCGGTCCGCCGCGCCGGTGGGCACGGCCCGTATGAAATCTACGCCACCAGCACGCCGGTCCATTCCATCGGTCCGGTCCTTAGGGTGGGGGCATGCTCACGGAACCGCGTTCAGGACGCCTTGCCTCTTGGGGAAATGCCCTTTTGGCCGGACTCGTCTCCCCGGATGACGCCGCGCTCGCCATTGTGGGTGACGACACGGTGCACCGGGTGGCCGGGCTGCCCGGGGAGGCCGCGCCGGTGGGGCTCACGCTCGCGCTGGGGCGGCTGCGGACGCTGGGGGCGACGGGGCTGCGGGTGGCGCTGCCGGCGCCCGGCCATCCGCTGGGGCTCAGCGGACCGCCGGAGTTCAACGCGCGGGCGCTGGAGGCGCAGGAGGCGGTGGTCTGCTTCGGCGCCGCGTTCGGGCTGGTGCCCGAGGCGCACGAGGCCGGGCCCGCGGGCGATGTGCACGCCGAGGTGGTCTGGCACGCCATCCCGGTCCGCGAGGCCCCGCCCGCGGACGTCCCGTCCCTGGGCGAGGCGGAGCGGGAACTGGCCGAGGCCCTGCGGGACGCGACGACGGTGCTCGCCCGACTGGACGTCGCCGCCTCCGGGCCGGTGGCCGAGGCCGCGATCGACGCGTACCGGGCGAGGGCCGAATCCGGCCGCGAGGTCCTGGCCCCGGGCTACCCGCCCCGGGCGGCCCGCGTCCTGGAGCTGGCCCAGCGTGTCGCCTTCCTGATCTCCCTGGCCCATGACCACGGTCACGGCGCCGCCGTGACCTCCTCCGAGATGGCGGCCCGCACCGAGGCCCTGCGCCCGGTGGAGCGGACGGCCCGGCGGGCGCAGGTGGCGGCGTACAACTCGATGGTGGAGGAGCGGGAGAGCGGGGTGAGGTGATCTACGGGGCGCTCGCGGCGGCCGGACGGCAGGGTCGGGCCCCCCGGTGGATCCGGGGGGCCCGCGCCTCGGTCGGGGTGCCTCAGCGGTTGAGGCCGAGGTTGCCGAAGGCCGGGTTGAGCACGCCGATGACGTTGACGCTGTCACCGGTCGCGTTCACCGGGACGTGGACCGGCGCCTGGACGACGTTGCCCGAGACGACGCCCGGGGAGTGCACGGCCGCGCCGCCCGCCTCGCTCTGGGCGGAGGCCAGGCCGGCGCCGGCGGCCAGCAGGCCACCCGCCACCATCGTCACGGCCGCTGCCTTCTTCAGGTTCTTCACTTTCCAACCCCTCTTGGACGTTCACCACGGCGGTTCTCCGTGGCACGCACTGGAGAACGGCGGAGATCGCCAGGGGATGCGCCATCCGGGTGACATTCCCACGACGGTATGAATCTCGGTCCGGTGCGGACCATTTGGGGGAAACCGATGTACGACGTCCGTACGGACGTCTCAGCCGGCCATCCCATGCCGTACGGCCCACAGCGCGGCCTGTGTGCGGTCGGCGAGGTCGAGCTTCATCAGGATGTTGGAGACGTGGGTCTTGACGGTCTTCTCGGACAGCACCAGCGCACGGGCGATCTCCCTGTTCGAACGGCCGTCGGCGATCAGAGCGAGCACCTCACGCTCCCGCTCGGTGAGCGAACCGCCCCTGCCCTGGCCCGAGTTGGTCTCCTCCTGAGACAGCAGCGCGCCCGCCACCTCCGGCTGGAGCAGGATGTGCCCGGCGTGCACGGAGCGGATGGCGCCGGCGAGGGCGTCGGGGTCCACGTCCTTGTACACGTACCCGGCGGCGCCCGCGCGCAGGGCCGGCACCACCGTGCGCTGCTCGGTGAAGCTGGTGACGATCAGCACCCGTGCCGGGTTGCCGAGTTCGCGCAGCTTGCGCAGGGCGTCGATGCCGTCCATGCCCGGCATCCTGACGTCCATGAGGACGACGTCGGGCCGCAGTTCCTCGGCGCGCTCCACCCCCTCCGCGCCGTCGGCCGCCTCGCCGACGACGGCTATGTCCTCCTGCACCTCCAGGAAGGTGCGCAGGCCCCGGCGGACGACCTGGTGGTCGTCGACGAGCAGCACCTTGATGGGTTCAGCCACCGGGGACCTCCAGCTCGATCACGGTGCCCTTGCCGGGCGCCGATTCCACGGTCAGCGTGCCGCCGACCCCGCTCGCCCGGTCCCGCATCGAGACCAGCCCGAGGTGCCGCCCGGCGCGGCGGACGGCGGCCGGGTCGAAGCCGTCGCCGTCGTCGCCGACCCGCAGCACCGCTCCGGGGCCGCGCCGCGCCACGCTCACGTCGACGCGCTCGGCGTGGGCGTGGCGCAGCGCGTTGTGCAGGGCCTCCTGGGCGACCCGGAGCACGGCCTCCTCCTGGGCGGCGGGCAGTGCGCGGTAGCCGGTGCCGGTGAAGGTGACGCGGGCGGTGTGGGCGCGGTCGAGGACCTGGATCTGGGTGCGCAGGGTGGCGATCAGTCCGTCCTCGTCCAGTGCGGCGGGCCGCAACTCCACGACGGCGGCGCGCAGTTCGTCGGCGGCCTCGGCGGCGAGCGCGGCGACCTGGTGGAGTTCGGTCTTGGCGCGCGCGGGGTCGCGGTCGACGAGCGCCGTGGCGGCCTGGGCGGTCAGGCGCAGGGAGAAGAGCTTCTGGCTGACCGCGTCGTGGAGTTCGTGGGCGAGGCGGGACCGCTCCTCGGCGATGGTGAGTTCGCGGCTGCGCTCGTAGAGGCGGGCGTTGGTGAGGGCGATCGCCGCGTGCTGGGCGAGGAGGGCGAGCAGTTCCTCGTCCTCCTGCGTGAAGCCGCAGCCGCCTTCCGGCTGCGGACACGAGGACTGCGAGGGGTGCGGGGGATGTTCCCCGGCGGGACGCAGCTTGTTGGCGAGGAACAGCGCGCCGATGATCTCGTCGCCGTCGCGGATGGGCAGCCCGAGGAAGTCGACGAGGTCGGGATGGGCGTCGGGCCAGCCCCCGAAGCGGGGGTCCTCGCGCACGTCGGAGAGGCGCTCCGGGCGGGCCTCGTGCAGCATCGCGGCGAGGATGCCGTGCTGGCGGGGCAGCGGGCCGATCGCCTTCCACTGGGCGTCGCTGACGCCGTCCACGACGAACTGGGCGAAGCCGCCGTGGTCGTCGGGGACGCCGAGGGCGGCGTACTGCGCGTCGAGCAGCTCGCGGGCGGAGACGACGATCGTCTTCAGGACGTCGCGCATCTCCAGGTGTCTGCTCATGGCCAGCAACGCGGAACTCACCGCGGTGAGGCCGGACCGGGGGCGGTGGCTCATGCCGTCACGGTACCGGCGGGCCGTGACGGCGCGGATCGGCCCGCCGTCGGCCCGGTGCCGTCCGCTGGTCCTAGGGCCGGCGGCGTAGGCCCGGGGGCCCGGGCCGGTGTCGTACGCCGAAGGGACCCGCCGGTCCGGGACTCGCGGCCGAGGCGGTGGCCGAGGGGGCGTTCCTACCGTGATCGCCACCCGTCCGACCGGGCGGGGTGACGAGGGGACGATAGTCATGCCGGTAGGGATCATCACGGGTGCCTCGAAGGGGCTGGGACGGGCGCTCGCCGAGGCGCTGGCCGAGCGGGGCTGGGACCTGGTGCTGGACGCGCGGGGCGCGGGGGTGCTCAGGCAGGCCGCGGCGGCGGCCGGCCGGTACGGCACGCGGGTGGTGGCGCTTCCCGGGGACGTCACGGACGCCGGGCACCGGGCCGCGCTGGTGGCCGCCGCCCGCGAGCTGGGCGGCCTCGACCTGCTGGTCAACAACGCCAGCGCGCTCGGCGCCGAGCCGCTGGTACGGCTGGAGGGGCTGCCGCTGGACGGGCTGCGGCGGGCGCTGGAGGTGAACCTGACCGCCGCGCTGGGCCTCGTCCAGGAGGCGCTGCCGCTGCTGCGGGCGTCGGCCGCGGGCACGGTGATCACGGTCAGCTCGGACGCGGCGGCCGAGGCGTACGAGACCTGGGGCGGTTACGGCGCCTCGAAGGCGGCCCTGGACCGGCTGGCGGCGGTGCTCGCGGTGGAGGAGCCGGGCCTGCGGGTGTGGGCGGTGGACCCCGGGGACATGGCGACCGACCTGTACGCGGCGGCCGTACCCGACGACGACGACGCGCGGCCGGCGCCCGGCACCGTCGTGCCGGCCTTCCTGCGGCTGCTGGACGAGCGCCCGGCCTCCGGGCGGTACGCGGCGCCGGCGCTGGGGGCGGGCCGATGAGCACGGTCGTGCGGGTGCCGGAGGAGCTGTCCGCGCGGGAACCGGCCGAACAGCGGGGCCCGGGTGGAGAACGGGACGACGTGCGGCTCCTCGCGTCCCACGGGACGCGGGTGACGCACCACACGTTCCGCGAACTGCCGCGGCTGCTGCGGGCCGGGGACCTGCTGGTGGTCAACACCTCCCCGACGCTGGCCGCGGCGGTGGACGGCCGGATCGGGCGCGCGCCCGTGGTGGTGCACTTCTCGACGCGCGGCGACGACGGCCGCTGGGCGGTGGAGCCGCGCGAGCCGGACGGCCGGGGCACCACCCGCGCGCGGGCGGGCGTCCGCGCGGGGACGGAGGTGAGGCTGACGGGCGGGGTCCGGCTGGTGCTGGAGGAGCCGGTGGGCGGGCGCGGGGAGCGTCTGTGGTGGGCGCGCGTCGCGGGCGGCCCGGTCCCGGGGCTGCTGCGGGAGCACGGGCGGCCCATCCGTTACTCCTACACGGCGCGCGATCAGCCGCTGTCCGCCTACCAGACGCTGTTCTCCCTTCCTACTGCCGACGGATCGGGCAGCGCGGAGATGCCGAGCGCGGGGCGGCCCTTCACCGCGCGGGTGGTGGCGGAGCTGGTGCGCAGGGGGGTGGGGTTCGCGCGGGTCGTGCTGCACACGGGGGTGTCGTCGGCGGAGGCGCACGAGCCGCCGTATCCGGAGTGGTTCGCCGTGCCGGAGGCGTCGGCGCGGTCGATCAACGCGGCGGCGGCCGGGGCGGGCCGGGTGATCGCGGTGGGCACGACGGCCGTACGGGCGGTGGAGTCGGCCGCGGGCCCGGACGGGGTCGTGCGGGCCCGCGAGGGCTGGACCGACCTGGTGGTCACGCCCGAGCGCGGGGTGCGGGTGGTGGACGGGCTGCTGACCGGGCTGCACGAGCCGGAGGCCTCGCATCTGCTGATGCTGCGGGCCGTCGCCGGGCGGGCCGCGGTCGAGCGGGCGTACGAGGAGGCGCTGCGCGGGCGCTACCTGTGGCACGAGTTCGGGGACGTCCATCTCCTCCTTCGGGAGGAGAGTGCGCGCTGAGCCTCACAGCGCGCGTTGCGATGGCAACTCCCCGTGAGACTGATCTGTCTTCCCTGTGAGCCCGCGCATAGGGTCCACATCACGTACGAACAGACATAGGAGATATACCCCCCGCCGCGAACGGGACAGATGCTCCATTCTGTCCCGTTTTGGCCTTCCCTGATCCACTATCGGGCTTCGTACGTCACACCTTTGCCAGGGCATTTTGCGGCCGCTAAGAATTGCTTTCGTCGCTCAGCGCCGTGGGTTCGTCCCGCGGCCTTTGTGCGGGAGGAACCGATTCCCCCGGCGGACGCAGGAGCGACCTCCGCGCTATCGAAGAGGTCCATCAGCCATGCCCAAGAACATCCTCAGTCGTGCTCGAAATCGTGCCCTGACCAAGCAGCGCAAGCTCGCCGTCGCCGGTGTCGCCGCTCTCGGCACCGCCGCCATCGCCCTGTCGGCCGTCCCCGGTAACGCGGACACCGTCACCACCGGCTCCCCGGCCACCACCGCGCAGGTCGCGAAGGTCGCCACCCAGGACGCCACGCTGGCCAACGTCAAGGGCACGGTCACCGACCGCCTCGCCGCGCAGAACGTCAAGCTCGACGCCATCGCCGCGCAGCAGAAGGCCGCCGCCAAGCAGCAGGCCGACGCCGTCGCCAAGCAGCGCGCCGACGCCGCCGCGAAGAAGGCCGCCGCCGACGCCGCCGCCAAGAAGGCCGTGCAGGAGCGCGCCGCGAAGCAGGCCGCCGGCCGTTCCGCGCAGCGTCCGCAGATGCAGACCGTCGCCGCGAAGACCTACGCGAACAACCTCGACGGCTGGATCCGCCAGTCCCTGGACATCATGCACGCCAAGGGCATCCCGGGCAGCTACAACGGCCTGTACCGCAACATCATGCGTGAGTCCTCGGGCAACCCGATGGCCATCAACAACTGGGACATCAACGCGATCAACGGCATCCCGTCCAAGGGCCTGCTCCAGGTGATCCAGCCCACCTTCAACACGTACCACGTGGCCGGCACCTCGTGGAACATCTACGACCCGGTCGCCAACATCACCGCCGCCTGCAACTACGCCGCCCACCGGTACGGTTCCATGGACAACGTCAACAGCGCGTACTGAGGTCGGCGCGGACCTCTGACGAACGCCGAAGGGCGGCACCCCATCGCGGGGTGCCGCCCTTCGTGACGTGGTGCGCGGGCTACTTGCGCATGACCTCCGGCTCGTGGCGGCGCAGGAAGCGGGCCACGAAGAAGCCGCAGGCCACACCGAGCACGAGCAGCGCGATCATGTCCATGCCCCAGGCCGCGCCCGTGTGGTTCCACAGCGGGTCGGTGCTGCCCGGGTCGTCGCCGTTCGGGGCGATGTTGTTGAAGTCCAGCGTGGCGCCGGCCGCGGCCACCGCCCAGCGCGAGGGCATCAGGTACGAGAACTCGTTGACGCCGAGCGTGCCGTGCAGGGTGAACAGGCAGCCGGTGAAGACGACCTGGATGATCGCGAACATCACCAGCAGCGGCATGGTCTTCTCGGCGGTCTTCACCAGCGAGGAGATCACCAGGCCGACCATCATCGAGGTGAAGCCGAGCGCCATGATCGGCAGGCACAGCTCGAACAGGGTCGAGCCGCCGAGGATCACGCCCTGGTCCGGGATCTCGCGGGACGAGAAGCCGATCAGGCCGACCATCAGTCCCTGGAGCACGGTGACGGCGCCGAGCACGACCACCTTGGACATCAGGTAGGCCGACCGGGAGAGGCCGGTCGCCCGCTCCCGCTCGTAGATCACCCGTTCCTTGATCAGCTCACGCACGGAGTTCGCGGCGCCCGCGAAGCACGCGCCGACCGCGAGGATCAGCAGCACGGTGGTGGCGGTGCCGTTGGGTACGTGCAAGCCGGTGCGCGGGTCGACCCTCGGGTTGACCAGCAGGCCGTGGTCGTGGTTCATCAGCAGGCTGACCGAGCCGAGCACCGCGGGCAGGATCACCGTCAGCGCCAGGAAGCCCTTGTCGGAGACGATGACCGACACATAGCGCCGGATCAGGGTCAGCAACTGGGAGCCCCAGGCCTGCGGCTTGGGCGGCTTGATGGCCGCGGGCGGCGGCATGTACGCCGCCTGCTGCGGGACGTCGGCGTCGAAGTCCGCGGCGTACATCTGGTAGTGCTGCGAGCCCTTCCAGCGGCCCGCCCAGTCGTAGTCGCGGTAGTTCTCGAACGCGGAGAAGACGTCGGCCCAGCTGTCGTAGCCGAAGAAGTTCAGCGCCTCCTCCGGCGGGCCGAAGTAGGCCACCGCGCCGCCCGGCGCCATCACCAGCAGCTTGTCGCACAGCGCCAGCTCGGCCACCGAGTGGGTGACGACGAGCACGGTACGGCCGTCGTCGGCGAGGCCGCGCAGCAGCTGCATGACGTCGCGGTCCATGCCCGGGTCGAGGCCGGAGGTCGGCTCGTCCAGGAAGATCAGCGACGGCTTGGTCAGCAGCTCCAGGGCCACCGAGACACGCTTGCGCTGACCGCCGGACAGGGACGTGACCTTCTTGTCCTTGTGGATGTCGAGCTTCAGCTCGCGCAGCACCTCGTCGATGCGGGCGTCGCGCTCCTGCGCGGTGGTGTCGGCGGGGAAGCGCAGCTTGGCCGCGTACTTCAGGGCCTTCTTGACGCTGAGTTCCTTGTGCAGGATGTCGTCCTGCGGGACCAGGCCGATGCGCTGGCGCAGCTCCGCGAACTGCTTGTACAGGTTCCGGTTGTCGTAGAGCACCTCGCCCTGGTTGGCGGGCCGGTAGCCGGTCAGCGCCTTCAGCAGCGTGGACTTGCCGGAGCCGGACGGGCCGATGACCGCGATCAGGGACTTCTCCGGGACGCCGAAGGAGACGTCCCTCAGGATCTGCTTGCCGCCGTCGACCGTGACGGTCAGGTGACGCGCGGCGAAGGAGACCTCACCGGTGTCGACGAACTCCTCGAGGCGGTCGCCGACGATGCGGAAGGTGGAGTGGCCGACGCCGACGATGTCGGCCGGGCCGAGCTGCACCGAGCCGCCCTTGGGCACCGGGTGGCCGTTGACGTACGTGCCGTTGTGCGAGCCCAGGTCGCGGATCTCGAAGCGGCCGTCGGGCGTCGAGTGGAACTCGGCGTGGTGCCGCGAGACCTGGAGGTCGGAGACGACCAGCTCGTTCTCCAGGGCACGGCCGATGCGCATGACCCGGCCGAGCGCGAACTGGTGGAACGTGGTCGGGCTGCGGTCCCCGTGCACGGGCCCGCCCGGCCCGGCCTGCTGCGGGAAGGCGGCGGGCTGGGCGTCCTTCTGGTACGGGAAGGCGGCCTGCTGCGGGGCGGGCTGGGCCTGCTGCGCCTGCTGCCAGCCGGGTTGCGGGGCGGGTGCCTGCTGGGGCACCGCCTGGTGCGGGGGCTGGGCCGCCTGGGCGGGTGCCTGCTGGGGGGCCGCCTGCGGCGCCCAGCCCGCGGGGGCCGCGGCGTACGGCGCCTCCTGCCTGCCCGCGGCGGCCGCGGCACCGGCGAGATCCAGCCGCGGTCCGTCCGTCGCGTTGCCGAGGTGCAGCGCCACCCCCGGGCCTATCTCCGTCTGCTGGATCCGCTGACCCTGGAGATACGTGCCGTTGGTGCTGCCGTGGTCCTCTATGACCCAACTGCGGCCGTTGAAGCTGATCGTGGCGTGTCGCCAGGAGACCCTGGCGTCTTCGAACACGATGTCACCCTGCGGATCTCTGCCGAGGGTGTAAGGCCTGGACGGGTCGAGCGTCCAGGTACGTCCGTTTGTTTCCAGTACGAGTTCCGGCACTCCATGCCCCACTGAGTTGTCCCCCGAATTTCCCCCATCGCAGGGAGTCTAGGGATGTCGAACATCGTGGGGAACTATTTCAGGCGCACCCCCCTGACCAAAACCCGGCCCTTGCGCGGAACACGTGCGGCGCCCTCGCCGGAGGACCGCAATTCCGGCGAGCGGGATAAGTGGGGCTGGAAGAGGGTGGGGAGAGGGGGCGGGGGATGCGGGTCGTTCTCGTTTTCCTTGAGGAGAAAGGGAGTTGACGTCGGCTCTGGTGGGGGTGGTGATGCTGGGTGGGAGGTGCTGAGCGGGGGGCTGGGTGGGGGGCTGAGTGGGAGGTGCCCGGTGCCGGGTGGGGGCCGGGGTGGGGGCGCGGCCGGTACGGCGGGGGCGGGGGGCGGGGGCGGCCCGGGCTGCCGACGCGGCCGGCGCGCGCGGCCCCGGCGGCCCGGCCCCGGCGCGGCCCGGGAAACCGCCACCCGAAAACCCGCCGCCCGAGAACCCACCACCCGGACTCCGGCCGTCGGTGGGCGGTCGCTCGGGCGGTGGGTTCGGTGTGGTGGTGGGAAGCTGTTGGCAAGATCCTTGATGCCGGGACGCCATCCATTGTTCCGTGTCCGTCAGGCGGACCTCGGCGGCGGGCGGCACGGGGTGCCGGATACGGTGGTGAGACCATGACTGCTGCGCAGACCCCCGAGGTCCCCACTCTCCTCGTCAAGATCTTCGGCAAGGACCGGCCGGGCATCACGGCCGGACTCTTCGACACGCTTGCCGCGTACTCCGTCGACGTGGTCGACATCGAGCAGGTCGTCACCCGGGGACGCCTGGTCCTGTGCGCGCTGGTGAGCCAGCCGCCGGCCGGCATCGAGGGTGATCTGCGGGCCACCGTGCACAGCTGGGCCGAGTCGATGAAGATGCAGGCCGAGATCATCTCGGGGCACGGCGACAACCGCCCGCGCGGTCTCGGGCGCTCCCTGGTGACCGTCCTCGGGCATCCGCTCACCGCCGAGTCGACGGCCGCCATCGCCGCCCGGATCGCGAAGGCCGGCGGCAACATCGACCGTATCTTCCGGCTCGCCAAGTACCCCGTGACGGCGGTGGAGTTCGCGGTCTCCGGCGTGGAGACCGAGCCTCTGCGCACCGCGCTGGCGTCGGAGGCCGGGGCGCTCGGTGTCGACATCGCGGTCGTCTCCGCGGGCCTGCACCGGCGTGCGCAGCGTCTCGTGGTCATGGACGTGGACTCCACCCTCATCCAGGACGAGGTCATCGAGCTGTTCGCCGCCCACGCGGGCTGCGAGGACAAGGTCGCCGAGGTGACCGCCGCGGCGATGCGCGGCGAGCTGGACTTCGAGCAGTCGCTGCACGCCCGCGTCGCCCTGCTGGCCGGGCTCGACGCCTCCGTGGTCGAGAAGGTGCGCAACGAGATCCGGCTGACCCCCGGCGCGCGCACCCTGATCCGCACCCTGAAGCGGCTCGGCTACCAGGTCGGCGTGGTCTCCGGCGGCTTCACCCAGGTCACCGACGACCTCAAGGAACGCCTCGGCCTCGACTTCGCCCAGGCCAACACGCTGGAGATCGTCGACGGCAAGCTGACCGGCCGGGTCACCGGCGAGATCGTGGACCGCGCGGGCAAGGCGCGGCTGCTGCGCCGGTTCGCCGCGGAGGCCGGGGTGCCGCTGGTGCAGACGGTGGCGATCGGTGACGGCGCCAACGACCTCGACATGCTGAACGCGGCCGGTCTCGGTGTCGCCTTCAACGCCAAGCCCGTGGTGCGCGAGGCCGCGCACACGGCCGTGAACTTCCCCTTCCTCGACACGGTCCTCTACCTCCTCGGCATCACCCGCGAAGAGGTCGAGGCGGCCGACACCCACGACGAGAGCTGAGACGGCGGGGGCCGGGCCCCTCAGAGCGGAGACTCCCGGTGTTCCCTCGCTCCGAGGTCACCCCAGGTCACCCGGAGGTCACTCCGAAGGCGCCCAGTAGTCCGTCAACGTGGCCACGCCCGGCTCCAGGCTCTTCCAGGGGCCCTCGAAGGACAGCAGGGCGAAGGCGGCGGCGGGGAAGCCGCGCCGGTTCATCCGGTCGCGGGCGTCACCGTCGGCCGAGCCGGCCAGGATCTCGGCCAGGCCGTGGACTCCCGGGTTGTGGCCGATCAGGATCAGGGTGCCGACCTCGTCCGGGACTTCGTTCAGCAGGGCGATGAGCTGGCCCGGGGAGGCCTCGTAGATCCGCTCCTCGTAGACGGTCTTCGGCCGGTGTGCCAGTTCGTGGACGGCGAGTTTCCAGGTCTCACGGGTCCGGGTCGCGGTGGAGCACAGGGCCAGGTCGAAGGAGAGGCCGGAGTCGGTCAGCTTGCGCCCGGCGACGGCCGCGTCCTTACGGCCCCGCTCGGCGAGCGGGCGCTCGTGGTCGGTCACCTGTGGCCAGTCGGCTTTCGCATGCCGGAAAAGGGCGATCCTGCGGGGTTCTGCGACGCTCATGCGTCCCAGCTTCGCATGAAACAGGCCATGGGGCGCAGGGAGTTGACATGCGAATTCGCCATGTCAGGCGGCTTCCGGTCAGCGCATGAGCAGTCGCTGTGCGCGCTCGACGAGGTGGGCTATCGCCGGGTCCGCGTTCGCCGCGTGCGCGTCCGAGGGGTTCAGTATCAGCAGGAAGAGGATGCCGAAGGCGAGCACGGGCAGCGCGAGAGCCCACCAGCGCAGCCGGATGTCGACGCCGCCCGTGGTCGCCGGGTGGGTCCGGAAGGGGGTGCGGGCGGGCATGATCGCCTCCGTGATCCTTGAGCGGGTCCGCGTGACCGCCACCGCGGTCACCACTCGAAGGTACGGAACCCATGGGCGCCAACCCATCAGGTTTTCCACCCAGTTACCCCTGAGCCCTGCCCCCTAGGGGACAGGGGGGCCGGCCCCACCATCCGCCGGAAACGCCTGGTGGCGGGGGGTGTGAGCGGGCGGCGTCACGGGGACGCGATGATCGCGACGATGGCGATGACGAGGAAGATCGCGAAGAAGGAGCCGAAGACGAGCAGCATCTTCTTCTGACCGTTGCGGGGGTTCGGGTCGAGCACAGGCTGCATGCCCACAGTCTCGCACCCCTCCCCCGGCGTCCGTGCGCGGGGGTCAGCGCGCCGCGGCCTCCTCCTCGACCGTGCGGTCGCGGCCCGCCAGGTAGCCCACCAGCATCTCGGGCACCATGAGGGCCGCCATCAGGGCGATCGGCAGGCCCCAGCCGCCGCTGTGCTGGTAGAGCACGCCGACCAGCAGCGGGCCGGGGATGGAGATCAGATAGCCGGTGCTCTGCGCGAAGGCGGACAACTGGGCCACGCCGGGAGCGCTGCGGGCGCGCATGCCGACCATCGTCAGCGCCAGCGGGAAGGCGCAGTTGGCGATGCCGAGCAGCACCGCCCAGGCCCAGGCGCCGGCGGCCGGGGCGAGGTACAGCCCGGTGTATCCGGCGAGGCCACACACGCCCAGGACCAGCACGATCGGGCCCTGGTGGGGCAGCCGGGTGGCGATCCGCGGAATGACGAAGGCCAGCGGCACGCCCATCACCATCGTGACGGCGAGCAGCAGACCCGCGGTGCCGGCCGGCACTCCCGCGTCCCGGAAGATCTGCGCCATCCAGCCCATGGTGATGTAGGCGGCGGTGGCCTGGAGGCCGAAGAAGACGGCGAGCGCCCAGGCGGTGCGGCTGCGGGCGATCCGCAGCGGGGGCTGCTCGCCCTCGGCCGGCTCCGGCGCCGAGGCCGGCCGGGCGGCCCGCCCGTCCCGGCCCTCCCGGCCCTCCCGGACCAGCGGCGCCCAGGGCACCACCGCCACCGCCGCGAGCACCGCCCACACCGCGAGCCCCGGCTTCCAGCCGCCCCCCATGGCGTGGGTCAGCGGGACCGTCACCGCGGCCGGAAGGGATGTGCCGAGGGCGAGGACCATCGAGTACAGGCCGGTCATGGAGCCGACCCGGTCGGGGAACCAGCGCTTGACGATGACCGGCATCAGCACGTTGCTGACGGCGATGCCCATCAGCGCGAGCGCGCTCGCGGCCAGGAATCCGGCGGTGCCGCCGGCGTACGGCCGTATCAGCAGGCCCGCGCAGATCGCGACCATGCCGCCGCACACCACGGCGGCCGGTCCGAAGCGGCGCGCCAGGCGGGGCGCCGTCACGCCGAAGACGGCGAAGCACAGCGGGGGCACGGAGGTGAGCAGCCCGGCCACGCTGCCGCTCATGCCGAGCCCGTCGCGGACCTCCTCCAGGAGGGCGCCGAGGCTGGTGATGGCCGGGCGGAGGTTGACCGCGGCCAGCATGATGCCGACGACCACCAGGCGGGTCACCCACGCGCGCTCGGGGCCCGTCCGGGGGGTCGTCCCGGGCGCGCTTGCCGGGGTGGACGTCTCGCGGCCGGTCGGTGACACCGCCGTACGGGTGTCCGTTGCCGGTGTTTCCTCGCTAGCCATGGGGCTCATCATAGAATCATAGGATGATTGGTTGTCCATTCCCGGAACTCCCGGAGCGCGTGCGCCCCGGCCTGTCGCGCGAAGGTGTTTTATGCCTCTGAGCCACCCGCGCCGTTCGGCCCTCTCCGAGCAGGTGATCGCCGAACTGCGCAACCAGATCGCCACCGGTGAGTGGCCGGTCGGCTCCCGCATCCCGACCGAGCCCGAGCTGGTCGAGCAGCTCGGCGTCGCCCGCAACACGGTCCGTGAGGCCGTGCGCGCGCTCGCCCACAACGGGATGCTGGACATCCGGCAGGGCTCGGGGACCTACGTGGTGGCGACCAGCGAGCTGGCCGGCGTGATGCACCTGCGGTTCGCCGACGCGGACCCCCGGCACATCGCCGAGCTGCGCGCCACCCTGGAGTCCGCCGCGGCCAAGCTCGCCGCCGAGCGGCGCACCGAGAAGGACCTCAAGCAGTTGGACGCGCTGCTGGTACGACGCGAGGAGGCCTGGGAGAGCGGTGAGGCGGAGACCTTCGTGACCGCGGACGCCACCTTCCACCTGGCCGTGGTGGCCGCGTCCCACAACGAGGTCATGACGGCGATGTACGCCGACCTGGGCGAGCTGCTGCGGGACGCGCTGCGCGCGGACGTCGGCGCCGACATGACGCCGGAGGCGCACATGGACCACTCCCGCCTGATGGACGCGATCCGCACGGGCGACACCGAGGCGGCGGCGCGGGAGGCGGCGAGCTACCCCTTCCAGTGCCGTCCGGGGCGGCCCGGCACCGGCTGACGGACCGGTTGGTTCAGCGCACCTTCTGGTGGCTGATCCATGCCGAGCCGACCTCCTTCCAGCAGCGCCCGGTGAGCCGTACCGTCAGGGCGGGCTCGGCGTCCACCGGCGCGCTGTCGGTGTCGATGTCCCACCAGCGGGCGCACTCGATGTGCAGGCGCAGCCGGTCGGTGTCGGCATAGGGGTTGTGGCAGTACGCCTCCACATGGGAGCCGCGCACCGCCGTCCGGCAGGCGGCCCCGAACAGGCTCGGCGCGGGCGGCCCCGCGCTCGCGCGGGCGTGGGGCGTCGCGTCGTAGGGCAGGGCGAGCACGAGGGCGACGGCCACGGTCAGCGGGGCCAGGCAGCGGGACAGGCGCACAAGGGAACCTCCTCGGCCCGGCTGCGGGGGGATGCGCCGGACGGGCGCGTCTTCAGGGTGCGCCACATGGGTGGTGGCGCGCCCGACCGGTGAGCCGAACGGGTGACGGCACCCGGCGGCACCGGGGAAGGACGACGCCGGTACGACGAAGGCCCGCACCCCGGGCGGGGTGCGGGCCCTGTCGTGACGCCGTCAGCGGGTTTCAGCCGGTCGGCAGCGCTCAGGCGCCGATGGCGTGCAGACCGCCGTCCACGTGGACGATCTCGCCCGTGGTCTTCGGGAACCAGTCGCTGAGCAGGGCGACGATGCCCTTGCCGGCCGGCTCCGGGTCCTTCAGGTCCCACTCCAGCGGGGCGCGGCTGTCCCACACGGAGGCCAGCTCGCTGAAGCCCGGGATGGACTTGGCGGCCATGGAGCCGATCGGGCCCGCCGAGATCAGGTTGCAGCGGATGTTCTGCTTGCCGAGGTCACGCGCCAGGTAGCGGCTGGTCGCCTCCAGGGCGGCCTTGGCCGGGCCCATCCAGTCGTACTGCGGCCAGGCGTACTGGGCGTCGAAGGTGAGGCCGACGACCGAGCCGCCGTTCTGCATCAGCGGCAGGCAGGCCATGGTCAGCGACTTCAGGGAGAACGCCGAGACGTGCATGGCGGTGGCCACCGACTCGAACGGCGTGTTGAGGAAGTTGCCGCCGAGCGCGTCCTGCGGGGCGAAGCCGATGGAGTGCACGACGCCGTCGAGGCCGCCCAGCTCCTCGCCCACGAGGTCGGCGAGGCGCCCGAGGTGCTCCTCGTTGGTCACGTCCAGCTCGATGACCTTGGCCGGCTTCGGCAGCTTCTTGGCGATGCGCTCGGTCAGGGTGGGCCGCGGGAATGCGGTCAGGATGATCTCGGCGCCCTGCTCCTGGGCCTGCTTGGCCGCGTGGAAGGCGATGGAGGACTCCATCAGCACGCCGGTGATCAGGACGCGCTTGCCCTCGAGAATTCCGCTCATGGTGTTCAGTGACCCATTCCCAGTCCGCCGTCAACGGGGATGACGGCTCCAGTGATGTACGAGGCGTCGTCGGACGCGAGGAACCGGACCGCCGCGGCGATCTCCTCCGGCTGCGCGTACCGGCCGAGCGGCACCTGCGACACGATGCCCTGACGCTGCTCGTCGCTGAGCACCTTGGTCATGTCGGTGTCGACGAAACCGGGCGCGACGACGTTGAAGGTGATGTTGCGCGAGCCCAGCTCACGGGCGAGGGAGCGCGCGAAGCCGACCAGGGCGGCCTTGGAGGCGGCGTAGTTCGCCTGCCCCGCCGAGCCGAGCAGGCCGACCACGGAGGAGATCAGGACCACGCGGCCCTTCTTGGCGCGCAGCATGCCGCGGTTGGCGCGCTTGACGACGCGGAAGGTGCCGGTGAGGTTGGTGTCGATGACCGAGGTGAAGTCCTCCTCGGACATGCGCATCAGGAGCTGGTCCTTGGTGATGCCGGCGTTGGCGACGAGCACCTCGACGGGACCGTGCTGGTCCTCGATCTCCTTGTAGGCCTGCTCCACCTGCTCGGGGTCGGTGATGTCGCACTTGACCGCGAGGAAGCCGGCCGGCGGCTCGCCCGAGCGGTACGTGATCGCGACCTTGTCGCCGGCGTCGGCGAAAACGCGGGCGATGGCGAGGCCGATGCCCCGGTTGCCTCCGGTGACGAGAACCGAGCGGCTCAACGGATCACCCTTTCGATAGCGGTCTGCTAGAGGTCCCACAACCCGCCCGAACACCTGGATGACAGGCGGCTTCATCGAAAACCTATCGGTACGACCGCGTCCGTGGGCATTCGGGCACCGACAGTGGCGCGGGACCGTCACTGTCGGGTCCCTACAGAATCGCGGGGTGCGGGTCCGAAAGGTGTGTGGTCCGGGGGGCCGCGCACAGGCCATGATCGGAGCCGACAGGCCACGACAGCAGGGAGAGCTCCGTGCCTCATTCCATCGACGAAGCCTTCACGGCGCTTCCACTGAGGTCCCTCGCCGACGCCGCGCTCGCCCGCGCGCGCTCGCTCGGGGCCGAGCACGCGGACTTCCGGTTCGAGCGGGTGCGCAGCGCGGCCCTGCGGCTGCGGGACGCCCGGGCCGCGGGTTCCTCGGACACCACCGACCTCGGGTACGCGGTCCGGGTCGTGCACGGCGGCACGTGGGGTTTCGCCTCCGGGGTCGATCTGACGCTGGACGCGGCGGCCCGGGTCGCCTCGCAGGCGGTCGCCATGGCCAAGCTGTCCGCGCAGGTGATCAGGGCCGCCGGGACGGACGAGCGGGTGGAGCTGGCGCACGAGCCGGTGCACGCCGAGCGCACGTGGGTGTCGTCGTACGAGATCGATCCGTTCTCGGTGCCGGCCGAGGAGAAGGCGGCGCTGCTCGCGGACTGGAGCGCGCGGCTGCTGGCGGCCGACGGGGTGAGCCATGTGGACGCCTCGCTGCTCACCGTGCACGAGAACAAGTTCTACGCAGACACGGCCGGAACGGTCACGACCCAGCAGCGGGTGCGGCTGCACCCCGAGCTGACCGCGGTCTCGGTGGACGAGTCCAGCGGGGAGTTCGACTCGATGCGGACGCTGGCGCCGCCGGCCGGGCGCGGCTGGGAGTACCTGACCGGGACCGGCTGGGACTGGGACGACGAGCTGGCCCGGATCCCGGAGCTGCTGGCCGAGAAGATGCGGGCACCGAGCGTGGAGCCGGGCCTGTACGACCTGGTGGTCGACCCGTCCAACCTGTGGCTGACCATCCACGAGTCCGTCGGGCACGCCACCGAGCTGGACCGGGCGCTCGGCTACGAGGCCGCCTACGCCGGCACCTCCTTCGCCACCTTCGACCAGCTGGGCAAGCTGAGGTACGGCTCCGAGCTGATGAACGTCACCGGTGACCGCACCGCCGAGCACGGCCTGGCCACCATCGGGTACGACGACGAGGGCGTCGAGGCGCAGTCCTGGGACCTGGTGAAGGACGGCACGCTGGTCGGCTACCAGCTCGACCGCAGGATCGCCCGGCTGACCGGGTTCGAGCGGTCCAACGGGTGCGCGTACGCCGACTCCCCCGCCCATGTGCCGGTGCAGCGCATGGCCAACGTGTCGCTGCGCCCGGATCCGGCCGGGCTGTCCACCGAGGATCTGATCGGCGGCGTGGAGCGGGGCATCTACGTGGTCGGGGACCGCTCGTGGTCGATCGACATGCAGCGCTACAACTTCCAGTTCACCGGGCAGCGCTTCTTCCGGATCGAGAACGGGCGGCTCGCCGGGCAGCTGAAGGACGTCGCCTACCAGGCCACGACGACCGACTTCTGGGGGTCGATGGCGGCGGTCGGCGGCCCGGGGACGTACGTCCTGGGCGGCGCCTTCAACTGCGGCAAGGCCCAGCCGGGCCAGGTGGCCGCGGTCTCCCACGGGTGCCCCTCCGCGCTCTTCCGGGGCGTCAACATTCTGAACACCACGCAGGAGGCCGGCCGATGAACGCCCGTACCAACAAGCCGCACGAGATCGTCGAACGGGCCCTCGCGCTGTCCCGGGCGGACGGGTGCGTCGTCATCGCCGACGAGCGCTCCACCGCCAACCTGCGCTGGGCGGGCAACGCGCTCACCACGAACGGGGTGACGCGGGGCCGCAGTCTCACGGTGATCGCGACCGTGGACGGCCGGCAGGGCACCGCCTCCGGGGTCGTCTCCCGGTCGGCGGTGACAGCCGAGGAGCTGGAGCCGCTGGTGCGGGCCGCCGAGGCCGCGGCGCGCGGGGCCGGGCCCGCCGAGGACGCGCGGCCGCTGGTCACGGACGTGCCCGCGGCGCCCGACTTCACGGACGCGCCCGCCGAGACCTCCTCCGCGGTGTTCGCCGACTTCGCCCCCGCGCTCGGCGAGGCCTTCGCCCGCGCGCGGGCCGGCGACCGGGAGCTGTACGGCTTCGCCAACCACGAGATGGTGTCGAGCTACCTGGGCACCTCCACCGGGCTGCGGCTGCGGCACGACCAGCCGACCGGCACGCTGGAGCTGAACGCCAAGTCGCCGGACCGCACCCGCTCCGCGTGGGCCGGGCGCGCCACGCGGGACTTCAAGGACGTCGACCCGGCCGCGATGGACGCCGAGCTGGCCGCGCGCCTGGGCTGGGCGCGGCGGCGCGTGGAGCTGCCCGCGGGCCGCTACGAGACGCTGCTGCCGCCGACCGCGGTGGCGGACCTGCTCGTCTACCAGCTCTGGTCGGCCTCGGGCCGGGACGCCGCGGAGGGCCGCACGGTGTTCTCCAGGCCCGGCGGCGGCACCCGGCTCGGCGAGCGGCTCTCCGAGCTGCCCCTGACCCTGCGCAGCGACCCGAACGAGCCCGGTCTGGAGTGCGCACCCTTCGTGATCGCCCACTCCTCGGGCGGCGACCAGTCGGTGTTCGACAACGGGCTGCCGGCGCCGGCCACCGACTGGATCCAGCGGGGCGTGCTCCGGAACCTGACGACGACCCGGCACAGCGCCGCCCTGACCGGGCTGCCGGTCACCCCGGCCCCGGACAACCTGATCCTGGACGGCGGCAACCGCTCCCTGGACGAGATGGTCGCGGACACCGAGCACGGGCTGCTGCTGACCTGCCTGTGGTACATCCGCGAGGTCGACCCGGCGACGCTGCTGCTCACCGGTCTGACCCGGGA
This sequence comes from Streptomyces sp. NPDC048106, assembly GCF_040706415.1. Lineage (NCBI taxonomy): Bacteria > Bacillati > Actinomycetota > Actinomycetes > Kitasatosporales > Streptomycetaceae > Streptomyces > Streptomyces sp. NPDC048106. Next base: position 24,968 of record NZ_JBEZND010000059.1, read on the forward strand.
CGGCGTCTACCTGGTGGAGAACGGCGAGGTGACCGGGCAGGTGAACAACTTCCGGTTCAACGAGTCGCCGGTGGACCTGCTGCGCCGGACGATCGAGGCGGGCCGCACGGAGAAGACGCTGCCGCGCGAGTGGGGCGACTGGTTCACCAGGGCCGCGATGCCGCCGCTGCGGGTCCCCGATTTCAACATGAGTTCTGTCAGCCAGGGCGTATAACCTCGTAGTCGGCTGTCACCCGACCGCCCGAGGACATCAAGGAGACACGAGAACCGTGACGGACATCGTCGACGAGCTGAAGTGGCGTGGGCTCATCGCCCTCTCCACGGACGAGGACGCATTGCGCAAGGCGTTCGCGGACGGTCCCGTCACGTTCTATTGCGGCTTCGACCCGACCGCGCCCAGTCTGCACCTCGGCAACCTCGTGCAGATCCTGACGATGCGCCGCATCCAGCAGGCGGGCCACCGCCCGCTGGGCCTGGTCGGGGGTGCGACCGGTCTGATCGGCGACCCGAAGCCGACCGCCGAGCGCACGCTGAACGCGCCGGAGACCGTCGCCGAGTGGGTGGAGCGGCTGCGCGGTCAGATCGCGCCGCTGCTGGACTTCGAGGGTCCGCATGCCGCGGTGATGGTCAACAACCTGGACTGGACCCAGGGCCTGTCGGCCATCGAGTTCCTGCGGGACATCGGCAAGCACTTCCGGGTCAACAAGATGATCGCCAAGGAGGCCGTCTCCCGGCGGCTCAACTCCGACGCGGGCATCAGCTACACCGAGTTCAGCTACCAGATCCTCCAGGGCATGGACTTCCTGGAGCTGTACCGGCGGTACGGCTGCACGCTCCAGACCGGCGGCAGCGACCAGTGGGGCAACCTGACCTCGGGCACCGACCTGATCCACCGGGTCGAGCCGGACGCCGTGGTGCACGCGCTGGGCACCCCGCTGATCACCAAGGCGGACGGCACGAAGTTCGGCAAGACCGAGTCCGGCACGGTGTGGCTCGACGCCGAGATGACCACGCCGTACGCGTTCTACCAGTTCTGGTTCAACGCGGACGACCGGGACGTGTCGAAGTTCCTGCGTATCTTCAGCTTCAAGTCCCATGAGGAGATCGAGGAGCTGGAGCGGCTGACCGAGGAGCGGCCGCAGGCGCGGGCGGCGCAGCGGGCGCTGGCCGAGGAGCTGACCACGCTGGTGCACGGGGCCGGGCAGACGGCCGCGGTGATCGCCGCGTCGAAGGCCCTGTTCGGGCAGGGCGAGCTGGCGGAGCTGGACGGCCGGACGCTGGCGGCGGCGCTGTCCGAGGTGCCGCACATCCAGGTCACCGAGCTGGGGTCCGTGGTGGACCTGTTCGCGGAGGTGGGTCTGGTGGCGAGCAAGTCCGCCGCGCGGCGGACCGTGAAGGAGGGGGGCGCCTACGTGAACAACGTGAAGGTGGCCTCCGAGGACGCGGTGGCCTCGGCCGGGGACCTGCTGGACGGGCGGTGGCTGGTGCTGCGGCGCGGCAAGCGGAATCTGGCGGCGGTGGAGGTCGTCGCCGGCTGATCCGGTGGGGCGCGGATCGCGGGTCACCGCGGCTCGCGCCCCTTTCGGGCGCTCACACCCGGCGGCGTTTCCGCTTGCCCAGCGTCGCCACGTAGAGAGCGTCCACCACGGCGACGATGATGATCGCGGCCACCAGTTGGAAGATGTGGCGGCTCCAGTCGATGCCCCGGGTCTCCGCGACGTTCAGGGCGCGGGCGAGCGCGTTGCCCGCGATGGCGCCGAGGATGCCGCAGATGGTGGTCAGCCACAGGGGGCTGTGCTGCTTGCCGGGGATGACCGCCTTGGCGATCACACCCAGTACGAATCCCACGATGATCGCCCACAGCCAGCCCATGTCTGCCTCCTCGTCCGGATCCACGTGAACCTGACGTCAGTGTCGGCCGGTGCGCGGTGGGGCGCATGCCGGGTGCCCCCGTACGGCCGAGGTGGCGCGGCGGGGCAGGGGGCGACCCGGTCTCGTCGGCCGCGCGGCCGCGGCGTACCGTAGGACGTGTCCCGGCACCGGCTTCCGCGCCGGGGGTGGACGTGGGTGCGGACCGGGAGGGTCCGATACGGGCGGATGGTGAAAGTGATGCGGAAACAGCACGGCGACGGTGGCCAGGTGTTCCGGATCACCGGGGCCCGGACCGGTCTCGCCGAGGACGTGCGCGGACGGCAGCGGCGGTACGTCATCTCGATGGCGATCCGCACGGTGGCGGTGATCCTCGCCGCTACGTTGTGGAATGTTGAACGTCCCTTTGCCATCGTGGCATTGGTGGCCGGCGCGATCCTGCCCTACATCGCCGTGGTGGTCGCGAACGCGGGCCGTGAGCGGCCGCCCTCCCTGCCCTCGACGTTCGTCACCGCGCCCGTGCGCCCGATGATCGGGACGCCGCGCGGGGAGGACGAGCAGACCCCGCGTGATCAGGGCTGACGCGGCGGAAGCGGACGGCGGACACCGTTCATGCTCAAGAAAAGCTCAAAATCAATCACGCAGTTCCGGTGCCGGGCAGCGGGTCGGCCGTGACATACTGCGTAAGCGCTCCGCATCCCCCGTCGGAGCGACGGACCGACGCCGGGCAGCTCCCCCCGTGGCTGCTCGGCGTCGCCTCGTTTGCGCCCGATCCGGTGAGACGAACCTGTGAGTGACGAGACCCCCATCTGTTCCGCCAAGGGCTGCCGCACCGCCGCCGTGTGGGTGCTGGCCTGGAACAACCCGAAGATCCACACGCCGGAGCGGCGCAAGACCTGGCTCGCCTGCGAGGAGCACCGCGAGCATCTGTCGGAGTTCCTGGGCGTGCGGGGATTCCTGAAGGACGTCGTCCCGCTGGAGGAGTGGGAGCGGAGCGGGAGTTGACGCCCGCCGGGCGGCCGCCGGTCAGCCGCCGATCGCCGACATAGGGCGGTCCGGCTGGATGAAGGACGGGTCGTCCAGGCCCGCGCCCGCCTTCTTGCCCCACATCGCCAGGCGCCAGATGCGGGCGATCTCCTCGTCGGGCGCGCCGGAGCGCAGCGCGCCGCGCAGGTCGGTCTCCTCGGTGGCGAACAGGCAGGTGCGTATCTGGCCGTCGGCGGTCAGCCGGGTGCGGTCGCAGGCCGCGCAGAACGGGCGGGTGACCGAGGCGATCACGCCGACCCGGTGCGGGCCGCCGTCCACCAGCCAGCGCTCCGCCGGTGCCGAGCCGCGCTCGCCGGCGTCCTCGGGGGTGAGGTCGAAGCGGGTGCGCAGCGAGGCGAGGATGTCGCCGGCGGTGATCATGCCCTCGCGCTTCCAGCCGTGCTGGGCGTCCAGTGGCATCTGCTCGATGAACCGCAGCTCATAGCCGTGTTCGACCGCCCAGGCCAGCAGGTCGGGGGCCTCGTCCTCATTGAGTCCCGGCATCAGCACGGTGTTGACCTTGACGGGGGCGAGGCCCGCCGCACGGGCGGCGCGGAGTCCTTCGAGGACGTCCTTGTGCCGGTCGCGGCGGGTGAGGGCCTTGAAGACGTCGGGGCGCAGGGTGTCCAGCGAGACATTGACCCGGTCCAGGCCCGCCGACTTCAGGGCGGCGGCGGTGCGGCCGAGGCCGATGCCGTTGGTGGTGAGGGACGTCCGCGGGCGCGGTTCGAGGGCCGCGACGCGCTCGACGATGCCGACCAGGCCGGGGCGCAGCAGGGGCTCGCCGCCGGTGAAGCGGACCTCCTCGATGCCGAGCAGGCGCACCGCGATGTCGACGAGGCGCACGATCTCGTCATCCGTGAGCAGGTCGGGCTTGGCCAGCCACTGCAGGCCCTCCTCGGGCATGCAGTACGTGCAGCGCAGATTGCACCGGTCGGTCAGCGAGACCCTGAGGTCGGTGGCCGCGCGGCCGTACGTGTCGATGAGCACGTGGGCCCCCTCCCGTGAGCATCGGTGTTCCTCGTGTCATCTGCGAGCCTACGTGACGTCGCTGACAACGACATCGGCCGCTCGGACGAGGGGCCGGCGGCCGCGCCGCGGGACCGTACGGCCCCGGGGACGCGGCCGGTCGTACGGCGTGTCAGTGCGCGCCCGTCCCGGTCAGGGAGCGCACCTCCAGTTCCGCGTACTTGCCGGCGTCCGGCGCCTCCTTGGACAGCAGGGTGCCCGCGGCGCCGAGCAGGAATCCGACGGGGATGGAGACGATCCCGGGGTTTTCCAGCGGGAACCAGTGGAAGTCGGCGCCGGGGAACATCGAGGCCGGGCTGCCGGAGACCACCGGGGAGAAGAGCACGAGGCCGACCGCGGTGACCAGGCCGCCGTAGATCGACCACAGGGCGCCCGCGGTGGTGAACCGCTTCCAGAAGAGGCTGTAGAGGATCGTCGGCAGGTTCGCGGACGCGGCGACGGCGAAGGCGAGCGCCACCAGGCCGGCCACGTTGAGCTGGCGGGACAGGGTGCCGAGGACGATGGAGACCGCGCCGATGCCGACGGTGGCCCAGCGGGCCGCGCCCAGTTCCTGCCGCTCGGTGGCCTGCCCCTTCCTGATGACGTTCGCGTAGATGTCGTGCGCGAAGGAGGAGGACGAGGCGAGGGTGAGGCCGGCGACGACGGCGAGGATGGTGGCGAAGGCGACGGCGGAGATGGTGGCGAGCAGGACGGCGCCCCAGGTGGAGTCGGTCCCGCCGAGGTGCAGGGCGAGCAGCGGGGCGGCGGTGTTTCCCGCCTTGTTGGAGGCGGTGATCTCCGCCGGTCCGATCAGCGCGGCGGCGCCGAAGCCCAGGGCGAGGGTCATCAGGTAGAAGACGCCGATCAGGCCGATCGCCCAGATCACCGACTGCCGGGCGGCCTTCGCGGTGGGCACCGTGTAGAAGCGGATCAGGATGTGCGGCAGGCCCGCGGTGCCCAGGACCAGGGCGAGGCCGAGGGAGAGGAAGTCGAGCTTGGTGGTGCCGGTGGCGCCGTACTTCAGGCCGGGCTCCAGGAACGACGTGCCCTTGCCGCTGTTGTCGGCGGCCCTGCCGAGCAGCTCCGAGACGTCGAAGTGGAACTTCAGGAGGACCAGGAAGGTCAGCAGCAGGGCGCCGGTCATCAGCAGCACCGCCTTGACCATCTGGACCCAGGTGGTGCCCTTCATGCCGCCGACGGTGACGTACACGATCATCAGGACGCCGACCAGGGCGACGATGCCGATCTCGCCCAGGTCGCTGGTGATGCCGAGGAGCAGGGAGACCAGCACGCCCGCGCCGGCCATCTGGGCGAGCAGGTAGAAGATCGACACCACGATGGTCGAGACGCCGGCGGCCGTGCGGACGGGGCGCCGGCGCAGCCGGTAGGCGAGTACGTCGCCCATCGTGTAGCGGCCGGAGTTGCGCAGCGGTTCGGCGACCAGGAGCAGGGCGACGAGCCAGGCGACCAGGAAGCCGATGGAGTAGAGGAAGCCGTCGTAGCCGAAGAGGGCGATGGCGCCGGCGATGCCGAGGAAGGACGCGGCGGACATGTAGTCGCCGGAGACGGCGAGGCCGTTCTGGAAGCCGGTGAACTGGCGTCCGCCGGCGTAGAAGTCGGCGGCGTCCTTGGTCTGCCGGCCCGCCCATACGGTGATGACGAGCGTGGCGGCGACGAAGACGGCGAACAGGGTGACGATCAGCGTCCGGTGCTCGCTCGCCGCGCCGGCGGCCAGCAGGGCGTGGCGGGTCGCGGGGCTCATTCTGCGCCCTCCATGCGGGTCTTGATGGCCTTCGCCCTCGGGTCGAGCGCGGTCGCGGCGTACCGGGCGTACCACCAGGCGATGAGGAAGGTGGTGAGGAACTGGGCGAGTCCGAGGACGAGGGCGACGTTGACGTTGCCCGCGACCTTGGTGCTCATGAAGCCGTCGGCGTAGTTGGAGAGCAGGACGTACAGCAGGTACCAGGCGATGAAGGCCACGGTCAGCGGAAAGGCGAACGAGCGGTGCGCGCGGCGCAGTTCACCGAAGTCCGCGCTCTGCTGCACTTCGGTGAACTCCTCGGTGGCGGGAAGGGGGACCCCCGGTGTCGCGGGGGGCGGTGTCTCGGTGGCCACGGGTTCTCCTCGTGGGTGCGGTCGGACAGGGCGGCCGGGGGCTCGATGGTGCTAGCGCTCCCGGCCCAGGTCCACGGCGCCACGCGAAGACCGGTTCTAGTCCTATGAGTTCTTTCGCAAGCGGTCTGATTGAGTCATCGCGATGTCATTGCCGGTCACAGAGGCGACGGGTTACGTTCCGCCCTGCACCACTCGCCATGCACCTGCCCGAGCACCGCCGCGTGTCTCGGGCAGGCTTCGTATCGGGATGAAGTGGAGAACCCATGGCTCATCCGCACCCCAGACGCCGGCCGTCGCTCGCCGTGCCGGTCGTGCTGTCGCTGACCGCCTCGCTCGGCTTCCTGCCCGCGGCGGCCTCGGCCGCGCCCGCCGCGGCACCCGCCACGGCCGGGACGCAGGCGTCCGGGACCCCGGCAGCGGGGACCTCGGCGGCGGGGACCTCGGCCGCCGCGGCCTCGGCGGCGACCGGTCCGAACCTGTCGTACGTGGTCAACACCCGCACCGACGCCCGCACGCTCGCGTCGGTGCGCCGGGAGATCACCCGCGCCGGCGGGACCCTGGTGGCCGGCTACGACCGGATCGGCGTGCTCGTCGCGCACTCCGCGAACCCGGACTTCGCCCGGCTGATGCGCGCGGTGCCCGGGGTGGCCTCGGCCGGTGCCACGCGGCACACCCCGCTGGCCGCCGCGTCCACCGCGGACATGGGCGCGCCGCAGGTGCTCGGCGCCGCGCAGGCGGCCGCGGCCGGCGCGGCGGCGACCGGGGGCCAGGACCCGCTGGAGCCGCTCCAGTGGGACCTGCCCGCCATCAAGGCGGACAAGGCGCACGAGAAGACGCTGGGCAGCCCCGACGTCACCGTCGCGGTCATCGACACCGGCGTGGACGACACCCACCCGGACATCGCGCCCAACTTCGACCGCGCCGCCTCCGTCAACTGCGTGTCCGGCAAGCCGGACACGGCCGACGGCGCCTGGCGCCCCAGCGCCTCGGAGAGCCCGCACGGCACGCATGTGGCGGGCGAGATCGCGGCCGCGCGGAACGGCGTCGGCATGACGGGCGTGGCGCCGGGCGTCAGGGTGGCCGGCATCAAGGTCGCCGATCCGGACGGGTACTTCTACACCGAGTCCGTGGTCTGCGGCTTCGTCTGGGCGGCCGAGCACCACGTCGACGTGACCAACAACAGCTACTTCACCGATCCCTGGCTCTTCAACTGCACCACCGACCCGGACCAGAAGGCCCTCGTGGACGCCGTCGGCCGGGCCTCGCGGTACGCGGAGCGGCGGGGCACGGTCAACATCGCGGCGGCGGGCAACGAGAACGTCGACCTCGCGTCCGACTCGATCACCGATCCGGACTCGCCGAACGACGGCACCCCGTCCTCCCGGGTGATCGATCCGCACCAGTGCTTCGACATACCGACCCAGTTGCCGGGGGTCGTGACGGTCGCGGCGACCGGCGCGAAGGGGCTCAAGGCGTCGTACTCCAGCTACGGCCGGGGCGTCGTCGACATCGCCGCGCCCGGCGGTGACTCGACGGTCTACCAGGCGCCCGCGCCCCCGGCGACCAGCGGCCTCATCCTGGGCCCGCTGCCGGGCGGCAAGTGGGGCTACATGGGCGGGACGTCCATGGCGACCCCGCACGTGGCCGGTGTCGCCGCATTGATCAAGTCAACCCATCCGGGCGCGTCCCCCGCCCTGGTCAAGGCTCTTCTGTACGCCGAGGCCGACGCCACGCCGTGCACGGACCCGTACGACATCAACGGTGACGGCAAGGTCGACGCGGTGTGCGAGGGCCCGGCGAACCGCAACGGTTTCTACGGCCGGGGCATGGTCGACGCACTGGCCGCGGTGACCGGATAGAGCCCCTGTACGGGCGGGGGACCGAGCGAATCGGGCCACCCGCCCGTACGGCGTGATCCGGCCATGAACTCCTTCGAGGATCCGGCGGCTTGGGAGCCGCCGCCCGCGCGGCACCGGGGATGGCTCGCCGTGCGTTTCGTGGCGAGCCTTCTCTACTGGCCCGTGCATGTGCTGCTGTGCGTGCTGATCTTCGGCGCCGTGATGGCCTGGGCGGCGGTGATGGACGTCGTCACGGCGTTCAGCGAGCTGGCCGAGCGGGCGGCCGAGCGGCAGGGCGACCTGCTGACGGGCCCGATGTCGCTGCCCTCCTGGTACGTGGGGCTGCGCGAGGTGCGCCACGAAGGGGACGCGGACTACTACCGCGCACGCGTCGACAGGGCGATTGCCCGCCGGACCCGGCGGGTCTCCCGGCCGCGGCCGACGTCGCCGCCCGGCCGGCGGATACCCCTGCGCGCCTACCGGGGCGCGGGGCCCCGGTACGTCGCCGACCGGGCGCTCGCCCAGGGCCGGCGGCTGCGGCCGTCCGACGTACGCAGGGAGCTGAATCTGTACTGGCCGGCCCCTGATACAGACAAGGGTTGATCGAATCAATAGTGCATAGTGCAGTCATGACGAATATCGCGTTCGCATGGACCGCGCTGGGCGGCGACCCCGCCCCGCTCTCCCGGGTGACGACGGTCGAGCGGCCCGGGACTCTCCCGGCCCGCCTCCCCGTACGACAGCTCGCGCGGGCGTGCGCCGGGGCGTGTGCCCTGGCCGCCGCCGAGCTGGGGGCCCACCGGACCGGGCGCGGCGAGGTGCCCGGCGTGCGCGTCGACGACGGCGCCGTGGCGGCGGCGTTCCACAGTGAGCGGCTGCTGCGGGTGGACGGGCGGGCGCCGGTCTCCTTCGCGCCGCTGTCGCGGCTGTGGCGCACGGCCGACGGCTGGGTGCGCACCCACGCCAACTACCCGCACCACCGGGCCCGGTTGCTCGACGCGCTGGGCCTGCCCGAGGACGCCGCGCCCGAGGACGTGGCCGCCCTGCTCGCCGAACGCACCGCCGTAGGCACCGAGGAGAGGGTCTACGCCGCCGGGGGCCTCGCGGTGGCCCTGCGCACCCCCGAGGAGTGGCGGGCGACGGAACAGGCCGCGCGGGTGGCCGCCCGGCCCCTGGTGGAGCGCGCGCGGCTCGGCACGGCCCCCGCACGCCCGCTCCCGCCGCTCGACCCGGCCGCCGCCCCGCTGCTGCCCGCGGCCGGGGTGCGCGTGCTGGACCTGACCCGGGTCCTGGCGGGTCCGGTCGCCACCCGCACCCTCGCCCTGCTGGGCGCGGACGTCCTGCGCGTCGACGCGCCCTGGCTGCCCGAACTCCCCGACCAGCACGCCGACACGGGCTTCGGCAAGCGCTCCGCGAACCTGGACCTGGCCGCGGAGCGGGACACCTTCGAGGAACTGCTGGCCGGGGCGGACGTCGTGGTCACCGGCTACCGGCCGGGCGCGCTCGACCGCTTCGGCCTCTCCCCCGAGGCGCTGGCCGAGCGGCACCCCGGCCTGGTGGTGGCGCAGGTGTCGGCCTGGGGCGCGTACGGGCCCTGGGGCGAGCGGCGCGGCTTCGACAGCCTGGTGCAGGTCGCCACCGGCATCGCGGCGACCGAGGGCTCGGCGGAGCGGCCCGGCGCGCTGCCCGCGCAGGCCCTGGACCACGGCACCGGCTATCTGCTGGCGGCGGCCGTCCTGCGGGCGCTGACCGAGCGGTCGCAGGACGGCGGGAGCCGCTCGGTCCGGCTGGCGCTGGCCCGCACGGCGCACTGGCTGACGGAGGGGGCGCGGTTCGCCAAGCCGGAGACGGACGGCCCGAAGGCGGACGGCGCGAAGGCGGACGGCGCGGAGACGGACGGCCCGAAGGCGGACGGCGCGGAGACGGACGGCCCGAAGGCGGACGGCCCGAAGGCGGACGGCGCGGAGACGGACGGCCCGAAGACGAACGGCCCGTCACAAGAAGCCCCGGACGCCTGGCTCGCCGAGGCTGACGGTCCCCTCGGCCGGCTGCGGTACGCCCGCTCCCCGGTCGACTTCGCGGGCGGGCCCGCCGACTGGGCCCGGCCCCCGGCGCCCCTGGGTTCGGACCGGCCCGCCTGGGCGTGAGTCCGGGCCGCGCCCCCAGCCGGGCCGGACGCCCACCACGGACCGGCCGCCTCCCGCGGGTCACACGCCGACCGCCCCCAGCAGACTGCCCGCCGCGTACGTGACCGCCATCGCCAGCGCCCCGCCCCCCACGTTGCGCAGCACCGCCCGCCCGGCGGCGGCGGCGCCGAGGCGGGCGCTGGCCCAGCCGGTGAGGACGAGCGCGGCGAGTACGGAGACCACCGTGACCGGCAGCCGCCAGCCGGCCGGGGGCAGCACGATGGCCAGCAGCGGCAGCAGGGCGCCCACGGTGAAGGCCAGGAAACTCGCCCAGGCCGCGTGCCACGGGTTGGTCAGCTCGTCGGGGTTGATGCCCAGCTCCACACTGGCGTGGGCCCGCAGCGCGTCCCGCTCGGTGAGCTGCTCGGCGGCCTCCCGGGCCACCTGCTCGGACAGCCCGCGCGCCTGGAGCATCGAGGTCAGTTCGCGCAGTTCGGCCTCGGGCTGCTCGCGCAGTTCCCGCTTCTCCACGGCCAGCGCGGCCAGCTCGGAGTCGCGCTGGGTGGACACCGAGACGTACTCCCCCGCCGCCATGGACATCGATCCGGCGAGCAGTCCGGCAAGGCCCGCGGTGAGCAGGGCGGAGCGGCTCCCGGTCGCCCCGGCCACGCCGACGACGAGTCCCGCCGTGGAGACGATGCCGTCGTTCGCGCCCAGCACGGCGGCGCGCAGCCAGTTCAGCCGCGAGCCGAGGGCGCCGCCGTGGTTCTCGTCGTGCTTCGGTTCCGTCACAGCAGGGAGGATCGCACTCCCGGGCGTGCCCGCGCCGCTCCGACGCTCCACATGGCGACAACAGGCCCATGCGAAGGGGGCGTTCGGCGCGGAGGGGTCCGGACCGGTAGCGGAGCGGGGCGGCCAGGGGGACCTGAGGGGCGGAGCTGTCGGTCGCGGCCCGTATCCTCAGTGACCATGCTCGAAGACCGTGCGACCGCAGTGTCCTCCCCCACCCAGTGGCCGGCCGCGTATCCCCAGGGATACGCGGTCGTTGACGTGGAGACCACCGGCCTGGCCCGGCACGACCGGATCATCTCCGCCGCCGTCTACCGGCTGGACGCGCGCGGCGAGGTCGAGGACCACTGGTACACCCTGGTCAACCCGGAGCGCGATCCGGGACCCGTGTGGATACACGGTCTGACGAGCGAGGTGCTGGAGGGCGCGCCCCTGTTCGCGGACATCGCCGAGGAGTTCGCCGCCCGTCTCGACGGCCGGGTGCTGGTCGCGCACAACGCGGTCTTCGACTGGCAGATGATCGCGCGGGAGTACGCGCGCGCCGAGCGCCGGGCGCCGGTGCGGCAGCGGCTGTGCACCATCGCGCTGTCGAAGGAGCTGGGACTGCCGCTGCCCAACCACAAGCTGGAGTCCCTCGCCGCGCACTTCGGAGTGGTGCAGCAGCGGGCGCACCACGCGCTGGACGACGCGCGCGTGCTCGCGGAGGCGTTCCGGCCCAGCCTGCGGGCCGCGGCGGCGGGCGGCGTACGGCTGCCGCTGCTGGAGTGCCGCCCGCTGACGGAGTGGTCGGACGCACCGGTCCCCCGGCAGTCCTCCGACGGCGGCTACGGCGGCTACCGTCCCGGCAGTTGGCGCCCCTCCCGCAAAAGGCCCGCATGCCCCCATCCCAACCCAGGCCGCTACGAAGACGGCAAACGCCTCAAACAGGGCATGCGGGTGGCGTTCTCCGGCGACACCTCCGTCGAACGGGAGCTGCTGGAGGACCGGGCGACCGAGTGCGGGCTGCATGTGGCGTCCAGCATCTCCCGGCTGACCAGCCTGCTGGTGACCAACGACCCGGACTCGGGCACCTCCAAGACGGTCAAGGCGCGGCAGTTCGGCACGCCGATCGTGGACGAGGCCGCGTTCGGACAGCTGCTGCGGGATGTCGGGCCCGCGGACGAGTGAATCCGGGGTCACGTCAGGCATGACACCGGCCCCACGGTCGAGTGATCGTACGAATGAGTGATTGACGCACGACTCACCCCGCATCCGCTCGCCCGGGCACCCGCGACGGCTCACCCTGTGGCGCATGGCGAAATGCGAAGTATGCGGCAATGACTACGGAATGACGTTCGAGGTCCACGCCCAGGGCGCGGTCCATGTCTTCGACTGCTTCTCCTGTGCGATCCACCGCATGGCCCCGATCTGCGAGCACTGCCGGGTGCAGATCATCGGGCAGGGCGTGGAGGTGGAGGGCCACTGGTTCTGCGGCGCGCACTGCGCCCGCGCGGAGGGCCGTACGGGAGTGGTCGACCGGGTGTGACCCGGCTCCCGCGCGGCACCGGCTTCACCCGGTACCCGCCTGAATGCGCCCCGCGGCCCGGATGTACCGTCGTGGGGTGCATCGCTACCGCTTCCTGTTGTCCGGCCAGTGGATCATCCTCACGATCATCGCGATCGCGCTGATCCCCACGATGATCAGGCTGGGTTTCTGGCAGCAGCACCGCTACGAGGAGCGCACCGCGCGGAACGACCTGGTCTCCACCGCGCTGCACGCCAAGCCGGTCCCCGTCGAAGAGCTGTCCTCCCCCGGGCACGCCGTGGCCCGGACCGAGAAGTACCGCACCGTCACCGCGACCGGCACCTTCGACACCGCGAAGACGGAGGTGGTCCGGCGCCGGACCGACTCCGACGGCAATGTCGGCTACCACGTCCTCACCCCGTTCGTGCTCGCCGACGGCAAGGTGCTGATGGTCAACCGCGGCTGGGTCGCCACGGGCGAGTCGCAGACCGCCTTCCCGAAGATCCCCGCCCCGCCGGCCGGCCGGACCACCATCAGCGGACGCCTGATGGCCGACGAGACCACCGCGGCCAGCGGCATCAAGAACATCAAGGGGCTGCCCGACCGGCAGATCATGCTGATCAGCAGCACCGAGGAGGCGCACCGCCTCGGCGTCCCGGTGCTCGGCGGCTACATGGAGCAGACGGCGCCCGCGCCCAAGGGCGGCTCCCCGGAGCAGATCTCCGACCCTGGCACCGAGGACGCCCCGCTGAACTACGCGTACATGATCCAGTGGTGGCTGTTCGCGGCGGCGGTCCCGGTCGGCTGGTGGTTCCTGGTACGGCGCGAGATCCGGGACCAGGAGGAGGCCGCGGCGGCACCGCGGCCCGAGGAGAGCGAACCGGCCGCGGTCTGACCCCCGCCCCGGCGCGTCACTCCCCCGGCGCACCACCTGATTGGCCCCCCGGCCCGCCGGGAAACCGCATCCCGTGAACGCCCGTATCAGCCACGACGCCCGGATCGAGGACTACGCCCTCATCGGCGACGAGCAGACCGCGGCGCTGGTCGGCCGGGACGGCTCGATCGACTGGCTGTGCCTGCCCCGCTTCGACTCCGGCGCCTGCTTCGCCCGGCTGCTGGGCGAGGACGAGCACGGCCACTGGCGGATCGCCCCCAAGGAGGCCAAGGCGGCCAAGGCGTCCGAGAGGGACACCGCCACCTGCACCCGGCGCGCCTACCGCCCCGACACGCTCGTCCTGGACACCGAGTGGGACACCCCGGACGGCACGGTCCGCGTCACCGACCTGATGCCGCAGCGCGACCGCGCCCCCGACGTCGTCCGCATCGTGGAGGGCGTCAGCGGCCGGGTCACCGTCCGCAGCACCCTGCGGCTGCGCTTCGACTACGGCTCGATCATGCCGTGGATGCGCCGCTGTGACGGCCACCGGGTGGCCGTCGCCGGCCCCGACTCGGTGTGGCTGCGCGCCGAGCCGCCGGTGCGCACCTGGGGCGAGGACTACGGCACCCACTCCGAGTTCACCGTCGGCGAGGGCGAGCGGGTCGCGTTCGTGCTCACCTGGCACCCCTCCCATGAGCGGCGCCCCCGGCTCGTCGACCCGTACGAGGCCCTGGACGGCAGCGTCACCGACTGGCGGCGCTGGGCCCGGCGGTGCCGTTACGACGGCCCCCACCGGGACGCGGTCGTCCGCTCCCTGATCACCCTCAAGGCGCTCACCTACGCCCCGACCGGCGGGATCGTGGCCGCGGCCACCACCTCGCTGCCCGAGAGGCTGGGCGGGGTGCGCAACTGGGACTACCGGTACTGCTGGCTGCGCGACTCCACCCTCGCCCTCGGCGCGCTGCTCACCGCGGGCTACCAGGAGGAGGCCGAGGCCTGGCGCAACTGGCTGCTGCGCGCGGTGGCCGGCAACCCCGCCGCCCTCCAGATCATGTACGGCGTCGCGGGCGAACGGCGCCTCCCGGAGACCGAGCTGCCCTGGCTGCCCGGCTTCGCCGGTTCCTCCCCGGTACGGACCGGCAACGGTGCCGTGGAGCAGCTCCAGCTCGACGTGTACGGCGAGGTGATGGACTCGCTCTCGCTGGCGCGCACCGCGGGCCTGCCCACCCGGCCGCACATGTGGGCCATCCAGCGTTCCCTGATGGAGTTCCTGGCGTCCGCGTGGCGGCAGCCGGACCAGGGCCTGTGGGAGGTGCGCGGCGGACGGCGCCACTTCGTGCACTCGAAGGTGATGGTGTGGGTGGCCGCCGACCGGGCGGTCAGGACGCTCGAACGGCACCAGGAGCTGCACGGCGACCTGGACGGCTGGCGGCGGCTGCGCGAGGAGGTGCACCGGGAGGTCTGCGAGAAGGGGTTCGACCCAAAGCGCAACACCTTCACGCAGTACTACGGCTCCCGCGAACTGGACGCCGCCCTGCTGCTCATCCCGCGCGTCGGCTTCCTGCCGCCCGACGATCCCCGGGTGACCGGCACCGTCGACGCCATCCGCGCCGACCTGGGCCACGGCGGCCTGCTGCGCCGCTACGACTCCGAGGAGGACGCCGAACCCGTGGTCGACGGGCTGCCGGGCGGCGAGGGCGCCTTCCTCGCCTGCTCGTTCTGGCTGGCGGACGCCCTGCATCTGACCGGACGCCCGCAGGAGGCGCGGGAGCTGTTCGAGCGGCTGGTGCGGTTGTGCAACGACGTGGGTCTGCTCGCCGAGGAGTACGACCCCGACGCGGGCCGCCAGCTCGGCAATTTCCCGCAGGCGTTCAGCCATCTCGGCCTGGTGAACTCCGCCCTCACGCTGTTCGGGACCGAGGAGGCAGGATAGGGGTCATGGATCTTGGACTGAGGGACCGGGTGTACATCGTCACCGGCGCCACCCGGGGGCTGGGCAACGCCGCCGCGCGGCAGCTCGTCGCGGACGGCGCGAAGGTGGTGATCACGGGCCGGGACGAGCAGCGGGCCGTGGACGCGGCCGCCGAACTGGGCCCGAACGCGGTGGGCGTGGCCATGGACAACGCCGACGCGCAGGCGCCCGAGCGGCTGATCGCGGCCGCGCGCGAGCACTTCGGCGGCTTCCACGGGGTGCTGGTCAGCGTGGGCGGGCCGCCGCCCGGCTTCGTCGCCGACAACACCGACGAGCAGTGGCGGGCCGCGTTCGAGTCGGTCTTCCTCGGCGCGGTCCGGCTCGCCCGCGCGGCGGCGGCCGAGCTGGAGGAGGGCGGCGTCATCGGCTTCGTGCTGTCCGGCTCGGTGCACGAGCCGATTCCGGCCCTGACCATCTCCAACGGGCTGCGTCCCGGTCTCGCCGGCTTCGCCAAGTCCCTCGCGGACGAGCTGGGCCCGCGCGGCATCCGCGTCGTGGGCCTGCTGCCGGCCCGCATCGACACGGACCGCGTCCGCGAACTGGACGCCCTGTCCGCCGACCCGGAGGCCACCCGCGCCGCCAACGAGTCCCGCATCCCGCTTCGCCGCTACGGCACCCCGGAGGAGTTCGGCAAGGTCGCGGCCTTCCTGCTGTCGCCGGCGGCCTCCTACCTCAGCGGGATCATGGTGCCGGTGGACGGAGGGGTGCGGCACGGGTTCTGACCCGGCGGCCCCACCCCCTCACATGACCCGCTCGGCCCGGTGTCCGACCGCGCGCAGGCGGACCTCCGCCGGGAGGGCGGCCAGCCCCGCCGACTCGCGGGCGTGGGCCAGGGGTCCGGTGGTGAAGGCGGTCAGCGCGGTCGAGGGGGCCTCCTCGGGGGTCAGCCGGAGCGAGGCCCGCGCCCTGGGTTTCGTACGGCGGCCCCGCAGCAGGACGTGGGCGTGGGCCACGCCGGGTCCCGCGGTGGCCTCCTCGGCCAGGGCGCTCTCCAGTGCCCTGGCCCGCAGCACGGCCGCCGCGCCGTCGCCGGTGTCGACGCGGATCTCGGCGAGGCGGTGCCGGCGCAGGACCGCGGTCAGCCACCACAGGGCCAGCAGGACGAGGACGGCCAGGGCGGCGAGGAGCGCCGGCCACCACCAGCCGGCGGCCCGGTAGCGGGTGCGCTCGGCGTGGCTGAGCAGGACGTCGTGCGGGCCGCCGTGGATCCACCAGGAGGGCGGCCGGACGCCGAGGCCGACGGCCAGGACCGCCCCGCCGAGGGCGAGCAGCAGCAGGCCGGCCAGGGCGAGCAGGACGCGGTTGACTCCCCCGGAGCGCATCGCCGTCACCCCTTCCGGGCGGCCCGGGTCACCCGCAGGGCGAGCCGGGGCGGCCGGGTCAGGCCGAGGCCGTGGATGGCCTCGGCGAGGGTGGTGTCCAAGTCGGCGCGCACGTCGTCCAGTTCGCGGAAGTGCGAGACGGCGCGGACCACGGCCTTGCGGCGGCGCATCCGTACCCGTACGGACCGTACGCCGGACAGCTCCATGGCCCGGTCGCGCAGCACCTGGGCCGCCGCGTCCCGCCGGAGCGCCGCGCGGACGTCCGGGTGCGGGCGGCGCATCGGCAGCAGGGCGCGCAGCCCCGGGGTGAGCGCGAGGGCGATCAGCCACAGGCCGAGGGCCGCCGCGAGGGCCGCGCCGGCCAGCACCCAGGTGTCGTCCAGGGGCCGTTCGGCCAGTTGCCGGGCCAGGACGCGGCGCCAGCGCATCGCGGGGCGGTGGGCGCGGACGGCGGCGATGTCGTAGAGCAGCAGGCCGGAGCCGGCCAGCAGCAGGACGGCGACGATGCCCGCGGGGACGCGGCGCGGCGACCAGAAGCGGCCGCTGCCGCCGGCGGACACGGGGGCGTCGGTGGTCTTGTCGAGGGTCGTGGTGGTGCCTGCCTGGCTCATCGGGTCCTCCCGCCTGTGGCCGTCGGCGGGTGCAGCCGCTCGACCCGGACGGCGACCTCGGACACCTTCATGTTCACCAACGCGCCTACCCGCTCGGTCACTTGACGACGCACGGCGGCGCAGCGGGCGCCGATGTCGCAGGGGTAGCCGAGTTCGAGATGGACGCGGATCCGGGCGGTGTCCCGGTGCACGGTCACCGTGGCATGCGGCGCGTCCGCGTCGGCGGGCGTCGGGCCCGCCGCCTCGCGGGCGGCCTGCGCGGCGACCTTGGCCACCACCCGGTCGGCGATCCGGGTGGCGCCCCGTTCCGCGGGCGGCACCCGGGCGGGCGGCTCTCGTACCGCCCCGGTCGCGTCGGTCACGGCGGTCACCGCCGCCGGTCGCGGCGCTCGTCGCGGGCGCGGAAGAAGTCTCCGAGGTCCAGGTCGCCCTCCGCGAACCGGCCGACCACGAACCCGACGGCCCCCAACGCCGCCACCAGCAGGAACGCGCCGAACCCGCCGAAGTACCCGGCGAATCCCAGCGCCATTCCGGCGATCATGCCGACCATGGCCATGCTCATGCAGCGCTCCTCAGCTCGTCAGGTGTGCGGGGTCCGGGGCGCGCCCGGTCACTGGAGCCGGGGCTCCGGCTCCTCTTCCTCCTCCTCGGGCAGCTTCACGTCGCTGACCGCGATGTTGACCTCCACGACCTCCAGGCCGGTCATGCGTTCCACCGCGGCGATCACGTTCTCCCGCACGGCGCCGGCGACCTCGCCGATGGAGACGCCGTACTCCACCACGATCTCCAGGTCGAGGGCGGTCTGTACCTCCCCGACCTCGGCCTTCACTCCGCGGGTCACCGACTTGGAGCCGCCGGGCACCCGGTCGCGCACGGCACCGAGGGTGCGCGCGAGCCCGCCGCCCATCGCGTACACGCCGACCACGTCCCGGGCGGCCATGCCCGCGATCTTCTCCACCACGCCGTCCGCGATGGTGGTCCGTCCGCGGGTCGACGGATCCCCGCCGCCGCGCCGGACGGCCTTACGGGTCGACATCTGCGGCTCGCCGCCGCCTTCGGGGGTCGTCGTCATGTCGGTCATCGCCGTACGTCCTTTTCGGTCGTCGTCCTTCGACCACCGTAAGCATGGTTGCGCG
Source organism: Streptomyces sp. NPDC048106 (assembly GCF_040706415.1). Taxonomy (NCBI): domain Bacteria; kingdom Bacillati; phylum Actinomycetota; class Actinomycetes; order Kitasatosporales; family Streptomycetaceae; genus Streptomyces; species Streptomyces sp. NPDC048106. Next base: position 43,161 of record NZ_JBEZND010000059.1, read on the forward strand.
ACCTCGCGCCAGGGATGCGGCAGGCTGGAGGAATGACGGACGGCTGGACCCAGGTTGTACGACACCAGGTGGGCCTCGGCAGGCTGCTGCCGCTCGGCGGCCCGGGCGACGGCGCGTGGATCACGGAGGACGCCGCGGCCGCGGTCCTGCGCCGTGCGGCGGCGGACGGCGTGCCCGGGGTACGGCTGGGCGCGCTGCGGATCGCGCTCGCCGACCCCCCGCGGGCGGCGGAGCCCGCCGTACCCGCCCCGCCGAGCGCGCTGCCGCCGGGCGCCCTGCGGGTGACGGCGGACTTCGCGGCGGCCCCGGCCGAGCCGCTCCCGGCCACGGCCGACCGCCTGCGGGAGACCCTCGCGACGGCGGCGGCCGACCGCCTCGGCCTGGCGGTGACGGAGGTGGACCTGCGCGTCACGGATCTGCTGGAGCCGGACGGGCCGGCCGGGGAGGTACGACCGCCCCGGCCGCCGTCGGCCCGGGAGGCGACGGCCCCCGCCGAGGCCCGCGTGGCCGCGGCGGCGTTGTCGGTGCCGGGGGTCGTGCGCCTGACCGGGCCGGGCCGCGCGGTCCGCGTCGAGGAACGCACGGACGGCACGGCCGCACTGGCCCACCGCCATGTGCGGGTGGACCTGGCGACGGACGCGGCCCACCGCGCCGCGGACGTGGCCCGACGGGTACGCGCGGCCGTACGGGACGCCCTGGAGGACCGGCCGACGGTGGCCGTCCTGGTGACGGCGGTGGGCTAGGTGTTCTGTCCGGGGAGGTTGTGGACGGGTGAGCCAGGTCTCGGCTGAGGGATCTTGAACGGGTGAGGGCCCTTCCGGTTCGGTGTGGATT
>NZ_JBEZND010000060.1:0-41975 GCF_040706415.1 Streptomyces sp. NPDC048106
GGGGGGGGGGGGGGGCGGGCCCCCCCGTCCCGGGGGCGCAGCCGGGCCCCGGGGCCCGCCGCCGAGCCCGGGGGGCCCCCCCCGGGCCCGCGTCTGCCCGCGTGCGCGAGAGCGCGGGCGAAAACGGCGCGGAAAGGCCCCGGCGGACGCGTCGCCGCCGGGGCCGAGGGGACGTTTTCCGGGTCGGTCAGGGGTGGTCGGGCCGCTGCGCCGGAGGCACACCGCCGCCCTCTCCTCCGCCCTTCGGACAGGCGCCGCCGTCGCCGGGCCCCTGGCGGGCCTTGAGCTGCCCGCTGTCCTGCGGGGTGGCGCCTCCCTTGTCACTGCGCCGCTGTTCGGGCTGCTGCGGATCGGACATGCGCCGGACTTCCTCCGGGTGGTGCGTGCTCCGTGCGCGGTCCGGGTTCCCAGGGCGGCGCGCGTGACGCCTCCCGCTCACGGCCGGGTCAGCCGGTGGTGGAGGTGTTCGAGGGCGTCGAGGAGGACCGTGCGGTGGTACCAGCCCAGCCACGCCGCGGTGTCGCCGGCGAGCAGGCCGAGGGCCTCCGCCTGGGCGGAGGTCGGCCGGTGCCCGGCGTCGGGCCAGTGCACCGTGATCAGACCGGCGCAGCAGCCGGCCGAGGACAGCACCGGGACGCATTGCAGGGCCTGGGCGCCGGCCGCGAGCAGGGCGCGCCGGCTGTCCTCGGACAGCAACGCGTCGGTGGCCACGTCGGGCATGCTCACGCGTCGTCCACGGGTGCGGGCGACCGCCTCGGCCGTCCCCTCGTTGCGGCCGCGCACGAGGTGGTCGAGGTAGGCGTCCGCGCCGCCGTACCGGGTCTCCAGGGCGAGCGCGTTGACGGCGGCGTCGACGAAGAGCACGTGGCCGGCCGGGGCGCGGCCGATGGCCAGCGCCTCGCGGAGTACGGCGTCGATCATCTGCCCCCGGTAGCGGGGGTCGCGGTCGTGGCGGGCGAGGACGCGCAGCGGGGGCACGGGCAGCGGGCGGCGGCCGGGGAACCAGGTCGCGCCGTCGGGCGGGCGGGCCACGACGAGGGCGGAGGCGAGGACGCGCAACGGCACGTTGAACCGCTGGGAGGTCTCCCGCAGCACGCGGAAGGCGCCGCCGCTCTCGGGCAGGGCGTAGCGGGCCATGAGCATGCCCTGGGCCATGCCGATCACCGGGGCGGTGCGGACCCGGGCGCGCAGGGCGCGGACCTCCTGGTGCAGGTCCTGGTACGACGGCCGGAGCGGATCGGCCATCTGTGAGCGCCAGGCGGGCAGTTCCTCCACCTGGGAGGCGGCGCGGGCCAGTTCGCGCATGGCCTCGTCCAGGGTGGCGTACAGCTGGACGCCCTCCAGGCGGGCCAGGTGCACGGCCTCGCGGACGCCCGGCCGGGCCCGGACGATGATCAGGTCGGGGCGGCCGGTGCGGATCCGGGTGGTCTCGCTGAGGGTGCGCAGCACGGCGGCGCCGCCGAGCTGCACGTGGGCCATGTCGAGGACGGGCCGCAGCCCGGCGCGGTCCGCCTGTTCCAGATGGCCGCGCAGTTCCTCGGACCATGCCTGGGCGCCGTGCGCGTCCAGGGTGCCGGACATGCGCAGCAGCAGCGCGCCCTCGGCGGGCAGCCCCTCCACGACGGAGGACTCGATCACCAGGGGGGCCGGGGTGCCCGGCCGCGGCGAGGAGGCTTTCATGGCATCACCGGGGCAGTTCGGACGGGGGCCGGTGCGGCCGCTTCCTGGCCATGAACCTGACCTTGGACCACCACCTTGCACGGCGGTCGCCGCTCTCTCAACCGGACGCGGCGCGGGAGGAGTGGGGTGCGGGGTCCGCGGGTGCGGCGGAGTCGGCCCGCCCGGCCGTACCGGGGTGCTGGGGGCCGGTGGGCTCCACGGGGTGCAGGGCGGCGGCCAGGCTCGCGTGCACGCACAGCCCGCGCGGCACGGTCGTGTGCAGCGTCTCCCGGACGTGCGGCCGCGGCTGTACGACGGCCAGCGCGCGGCCGGTACGGGCCAGTGGCCCGGCCACCCGGTCCAGGGCGTGGAGCGCGGCGGCGCCGTCGAGGTACACCTCGGTGAGATCCAGGACGGGGTGTTCTCCGGCGCGCTCGGCATGCGTGACGTGGGCGGCGAGGGCGTCGGAGAAGGACGCCGCGTTGGACGCGTCGACCGTGCCGCGGGCCGACAGGACGCTGAGGAAGCAGCCGTCGGCACGGGGCTCACGCGCTGTCCGCAGGAGCAGGGGGGCGGTGCCGCCGGGGCGGACGCGGGCAGGGGAGGGCCGGCCGTGTTCCATGGAGTTCGGGCTTCCTGGGAGAAAGGATCAGCCGGCCGCGTCCTGACCGGGGCCCTCACTCTGCCCGCGCGCCGGTCCTCCGCGCAACGACTGTGCCTCGGGCGTGTCGGGGCGGGGGCATGGGCCGGACGGCGGGCGAACCGCCGGTGCGCGGCGGCCGACGTGCCAGGGTCCGTCAGCCGATGTAGCGGCGGGCCGGGGAATCGCGGCGGGCCCGTTCCAGCGTGGACAGGCGGTGTTCCAGGTCGGGGGGCACGGGGTCGCGTTGGCGCAGGACCCAGGGCAGGCCGGCGGTGGCACGGGCGAAGGCGCGCGCGGAGGCGGTGTCCCGGGGGACCGTGCGCATCAGGTGGCCGGTGCGGCGCAGCGCGGGCAGGAGCGGGCGGCGCAGCCAGGTGAACCACAGGGTGTTGCGCAGGCCGAGGACGCGCCGGGCCGTGCTGTCGCGCAGCGGGGAGGCCTGGTGGTGGATGGTGAGTTCCTCGGCGTAGGCGAACCACCAGCCCTGTCGCAGCAGGTCGCAGGCGAGCAGTTCCTCCTCCCCGCCGAGCCACAGGCCGGGGTGGAAGCCGCCGCCCGCGCGGAAGGCGGCGGTGCGCATCACCGTGGCGGCGGCGAGGAAGGAGCCGAGGGCCGGTCCGGGGAGCCAGCCGGGGCCGGGCAGGGGCGAGTCGCGCAGTTCGCGTACGACCGGGTCCTCCGTGCCGTCCGGCTCCACGACGATCCGCGCGGTGACGGCCGCGAGCCGGGGCCGGTCGTCCAGCAGGTCGGCGGCGCGGGCGAGGCTGCCGGGCTCCCACCAGGAGTCGTCGTCGCAGAAGGCCACGTAGGGGGTGCGGACGTGCCGGACGGCCAGGTTGCGGCCGACGGCCCCGAGGTTGCGGCCCGGGCGCAGCAGGGTCGCCCCCGGGAAGTCCCGGGCTACGGCCTCGGCGGTGCCGTCGGTCGAGCCGTTGTCGGTGACGATCACCTGGGGCCGCTCGGGGAGGCGTGCCAACTCGGCGAGGGTGCACAGCAGTTCGCCGCGGCGGTTGTGGGTGATCACGACGACGGTGGTCCGGTCGTCGGCCGGGGCGCGGCTCATGAGGCGCCGTCCCCGGGTCCGGCCGGCACCGCCGGTGCCCCGGCCGCCTGGCGGTCCAGCAGGCGGGCCGCGTGCTCGACCCGGGGCGGCAGCCGGTGGCGGCGGGCCAGCGTGGCGGGCAGCCGGGCCGCGGTCTCCCGCAGGGCCCGGCGGGCGCCGGGGTGGCCCGCGGCGGCGGCGAGCGCGAGGGCCCCGGCGGCGCGCAGGGCGACGGGCCAGGGCCGGCGCAGGCAGGCGGTGAGGACGTGGTTGCGCCGGACGAGGAAGGGGCGCCCGGTGCGGCCGTGGTCCTCGGGGTGGTGGCGGGCGCGCAGGGCGGGTTCGTAGGCCACGCCCCAGCCCTTCGCGGCGAGGTCGTAGGCGAGCAGGGTCTCCTCGCCGCCGAAGAAGAGCAGCGGGTGGAAGCCGCCCGCGGCGAGGAACGCCTCCCGGCGCACCACGCAGGCGCAGCCGAGGAAGCCGAGCACCGGGCGGCCGGGGAGGTCGGGCTCGGGTGGCAGGGGGGAGGCGGCGAGGACCGCGTTGAGGGGATCCTCGGCGGCCTCGTCGCCGACCAGGGTGCGGGCGGCGAGCAGGCCGAGCCGGGGGTGGCGGTCGAGGAGGTCGGCGGCGCGGGCGAGGCTGCCGGGGTCCCACCAGGAGTCGTCGTCGCAGAAGGCCACGTAGGGGGTACGGGCCTGCCGGACGGCCAGATTGCGGCCCACGGCACCGGTGTTGGCGGCGGGGCGCAGCAACCGGGTGAGCGCCGGGTGGCCGCGCACGGCCCGACGGGTGTGATCCTCGCGGGAGTTGTCCACGACGATGACCGGCGGCCGTTCGGGCAGCGCGGCCAGGGCGTCGAGGGTGCGCAGCAGGCTGGCGGTGCGGTCGCGGGTGATGATGGCGACGGTGATCCGGTGGTCGCCGCCCGGGGTGGGCTGCCGGACCCGGCTGGGGGCGGGCTCAGTTGGCATGGGCCACCTCCGGCCGCAGGGGTCCGCCGGCCGGGCGGTCGCGGTGCTGCCGCAGCAGCGTCAGACAGGCGGCGGCGACCTCGCCGGAGCCGATGCGCAGCAGGTGGGCGTCCGGGGTGCGGGCGTGCGGGTCGCCGGGTGGGCCGGGCTTCCACAGGGCCAGGTGGCGGGGGCTCGGCGGCGGGCCCCACAGGCGGGGGGAGACGGGGCCGAACAGGGTGACGGAGCGGGTGCCGTGGGCGTACGCCAGATGGGCGAGGCCGGTGTCGCCGCAGAGCACCAGGGACGCCCCGGCCACCAGCGCGGACAGTTCGGCCAGGGGCAGGCCGCCGGCCAGTACGTCCCGCGCGTGCGCGCCGCTTCGCTCGGCGACCGATCGGACGAGGGCCCCCTCCTCCGGGCCGCCGGTGAGGACCACGCGGTGTCCGGCGGCCCGCAGGCACCGCACGACGGCGGCGAACCGCTCGGCCGGCCAGCGGCGGGCGCCCGAGGCGGCACCGGGGTGCACGAGGACCGCGCCGGGTGCCGGTGAAGGTGTGGCGGGCGGGGGCAGGCGATGGTCGAGGGGGTCGGCTGGGATGCCGTAGTCGTGCAGGAACCCGCACCAGCGGTCCCGTTCGTGCTGCTGGGCCCGCCAGAGGGGGCCGTCCGGGCAGGCGTGGGCGAGCAGACGGCGCGGGCGCAGGGCGGCGAGGGCGTCGCGGCTCTCGGGGCCGTTGCCGTGCAGGTCGATCGCCACGTCGGGTGGCGGTCCGCTCCAGTGGGTGAGCGCGGGCACCGCGCGGCCCGGCGCCTCGGCCGGGAAGACGGCGTCCAACGCGCCCGTCTCCAGGGCGAGTCCGGTGAGCCCGGCGGGCTGCGCGAGCGCGATCCGGTGCCCGGGAAACCCCCGGCGGATGCCGCGCAACGCGGGCACGCCGGCCAGCAGATCGCCGAGGCCCAGCGCGCGCAGCACCAGGACGGTCGGGGGGTGGGGGGTGCGGATCACGGGGGTCCTCCAGCGGTACGGGATCCGGTGCCGGCCGGTGGGCGGGGGCGGGCCGGGTCCGGGGCGTCGGCGTGCGCGGCCCTGGGCCTCAGCCGCCCGTGTCACCGCCCCGTCTTCCCGGGCCCGTCGGGGACAGGGCCGCCCTGCGCGCCAGCCCCGTCGTGGACCGGCCGTCCAGGTACGGCAGCAGCAGGACCTGGCCGCCCCAGCTCTCCACCAGGGACTGTTCGGGCAGCGGGGTGCGGGCGTAGTCGCCGCCCTTGGTCCAGATGTGGGGGCGGAGATCGGCGAGGAGGCGTTCGGGGGTGTCCTCGTCGAAGACGGCGACCGCGTCCACGCATTCCAGGGCGCGCAGCACCCGGACCCGGTCGGCGACGGGGACCAGGGGACGGCCGTCGCCCTTGCGGCGGCGGACCGAGTCGTCGGAGTTGACGCAGACGATCAGGCAGTCGCCGGCCCGCCGGGCGGCCTGGAGGAGGGCGACGTGGCCGGCGTGCAGCAGGTCGAAGCAGCCGCCCGCGGCGACCACGGTACGACCCGCGGCCCGGACCCGGGCGGCGGTGCGCACGGCGTCCGCGGTGGTGTCGCCGTCGAGCGGGGCCGGCGCGGGCTCCTCGGGGCGTTCCCCGTCCCGCGGTGTCGCCACCGCGCGGGCGCCGCCCTCGGCGACGTACCGGGTGGCGGCGTGCACGGCGGCCTGGACGGCGGCTTCGGTGAAGGCGCCGTCGGCGAGCAGTCCGGCGGCGGCCGCGGCGAAGCGGTCGCCCGCACCGCAGGGGTCGCCGGCCGCGGCGGCCGGGGTCGGGACGAGCAGCGGGGTCTCGCCGTGGGAGAGCAGCGCGCCGCGTTCGCCGAGGGTGACGGCGACCGCCTGGACCTGCCAGCCGTGTACCAGGGCGCGCGCGTCCCGGGCGGCCGTGCGCAGCCCGGTGCCGCCGTCCGGCTCGCCCTCGTCGTCGGCAAGTTGCCGTGCGAGGACGCGGGCCTCGTGCGCGGAGGGCGTGACCAGGCGGGCACCCCGCACGGGGGGCCGGCCGCGCACATGGGGGTCCCAGACCACGGGCGCGGTCGTGCGGCACAGCGCGTCCCGCAGGACGTCGGCGGTGCCCCGGCCGTAGTCGGCGACCAGGACGCCCCGGGCCGCGGTGATCGCGGAGGCCGCCTGTCGGGTGGCCGCGCGGGCGCGTCCCTCGCCGTCGTCCAGGCGCAGCAGGGGGCGGTCCCCGGCCATGACACGGGTCTTGCTGCTCAGGCTGCCCGCCAGCGGCACCTCCACCAACTCCACGCGGCTTGCCAGGAGTTCGCGTAGGGCTTCGCTGGAGGGGTCGGTGCCGAGGGCGGTGACGAGGGTGACCGGGCGGCCGTCGGACGCGGCCAGGCAGGCGGCGAGCGCCGCGCCGCCGGGGCGGGAGCTGCGCCGGGTGTCGTGGACGACGGGCACGGGCGCGTCGGGGGCCAGCCGCTCGGCGTGGCCGCACAGGTCGTGGTCGAGGAGGGCGTCGCCCACGACGACCAGCGGCGTGCGCGGGGCGGTCGCATCGGTGTGTGTCATGTCCGTTCCCTCCGCAGGGCCACCGGCGCGCCGTCCAACAGGCGTCCCACGGTGCCTTGTTCGCCGTCGGCAGGGACATCCGTCCGGCCGTCCGCCTCCCCGCGCTCCACCGCCCGGTCGAACGCCTCGCACAGCATGTGCACGGCGACCAGGTGGAGTTCCTGCACCGTGGCGGCCCCCGGCGCGTCCACGCACAGGGCCTCGTCGGCGCCGCGCTGGAGCGGGTTGGGCGCCCGGCCGGTCAGCGCCCACACGGTCAGGCCGAGGCGGTGGGCGCGGTCGGCGGCGGACAGCAGGTTGGCGCTGGCGCCGCTGGTGGACAGCAGCATGAGCACGTCGCCGGGGCGGCCGTGGGCCGCGGTCTGGCGGGCGAACACCTCCTGGACGCCGTAGTCGTTGGCGATGGCGGTGGTGGAGGAGGTGTCGGCGTGCAGCGCGACCGCGGAGAACGGCGGCCGGTCGTCGCGGTAGCGGCCGACCAGTTCGGCGGTCAGGTGCTGGGCCTGGGCCGCGCTGCCGCCGTTGCCCGCGACCAGCAGCCGGGAGCCGCTGCCCAAGCGGCGGGCCAGTTCGGCGCCCCAGCGTCCGATGAGCGGGCCGCATCCGCGGAAGGTCTCCAGGGCCTTCAGCAGGTCGTCGCAGTGCGCGGTGCCGGTGACGGGCTTCATCGGACCACTCCGGAGAGCGAGGGGAGCGGGGCCACGGCGCCGTAGACCCCGGCCACGCCGTCGGCGACGCGGTCCCAGGTGTAGTGGGTCAGCACCCGGCGGCGGCCGGCCGCGCCGTAGCGGGCGAGGCGTCCGGGATCGTCGAGGAGGGTGCGCACGACGGCGCCGAGGTCGTGGTCGTCGTCGGCCGGGACCAGGACGCCGGTGGCGCCGTCCACGACGGTGTCGAGCTGGCCGCCGACCGCGGTGGCCAGCACCGGGGTGGCGCAGGCCATGGCCTCCAGCGGGACGATGCCGAAGGGCTCGTAGCGGGGCAGGGACAGCACGAGGTCGGCGCCGGCCATCAGCCGGGGCATCCGGGTCCGGCTCACCCCGCCGAGCAGGGTGACGCGGTCGGCCACGCCGTACTCCCCGGCCAGCGCGCGCAGGCGCTGCGCCTCGGGGTCGCCGCCGAGCAGGTCGGCCTCGGGGCCGCCCGCGATGAGGAGTTCGGCGTGGGGGACGCCGGCCAGGGCGCGGATGGCGCGGTCGAAGCCCTTGCGGGGCACGAGCCGGCCGACGGCGAGCAGCCGCCTGCGGGCCGTGGCCGCACGGGCACCCGCCAGGGGGGTGAACTGGTCGGGGTCGACCCCGCAGGGCACCACGCCGAACCGGTCCTCGGGCAGCCCCATGGCCTTGAGCTCGGCCACCTCGTCGCTGCACGTGGCGATGATCCGGGCGCACTCGTGGCCGATGGCCTCCTCGACGTCGAGGCGCTGCGGCGGGCTGGTGTCGGCGGCACCCTGGTAGCGCCGCTTGACGGTGCCGAGGGCGTGGTAGGTCTGCACGACCGGGACGCCGAGGCCGCGGGCGCCGTACAGGGCGGCCAGGCCCGACATCCAGAAGTGGGAGTGCACCACGTCGGGCGGGCTCGACGCCCACTGCCGGGCCAGGAACTCGCCGAACTCGACCATGTGCGGCAGGAGTTCGTCCTTGGGCACGGGCGCGGGCGGCCCGGCGGGCACGTGCACCACCTGCACGCCGTCGATGAGGGTCATCCGGTCCGGCAGGCCGGCCGAGTCCCGCCGGGTGTACACCGTGACCCGGTAGCCCCTTCTGGCGAGTTGCCGGGCGAGCTGGGCCACGTAGACGTTCTGGCCGCCCGCGTCCGGTCCGCCGAGCGCGGCCAGCGGGCTGGCGTGCTCGGAGACCATGGCGACGCGCCCGGCCGTGTGCGGTGTACGGCTCATCGGGTGACCTCCTTGATCAGGCGCTCCCAGTCGTCCAGGAAACGCCGTTCTCCGTATCGGGCGCGGGCCGCGGCCCGGGCCGCGTCGCCGGTCAGGCGCGCGTGTCCGGGGTCGGCGAGGAAGGCCCGTACGGCGTCCTCCAGGACGTCGAGGCGGTTGGAGACCACCCCGGCGCCCTCGGGTACGGCTTCGCGGACCTCGGTGGTGTCCAGCGCCACCACCGGCATGCCGAGGAACATGGCCTCCAGCAGGGACAGCCCGAGCGAGGTCCAGCGCACGGGATGCAGGTAGAGACGGCACCGGGCCATCTCGCGGTGGAGTTCGCGCTGGGGCAGGTCGCGGGTGCGGATGCGGTCGGGCGGCAGTGCGAGGTGGCCGGCGAGTGCCCCGGTGCGCATCCCGAAGACGTCCAGCGGCGCGCAGCGGGCGAAGCGGGGCAGCAGGTCGGTGCCGGTCGTACGGCCCCTGCGCACGGGGTCGTTGACGACGACGGCGGCGCGCCGCTCGGTGCCGGTCCACTGCCGTCCGGGGTCCACGATGCCGTGCTCGACGACCTCGGTGGGGGCCCGGCCGTTGTCCCACATCAGGCGGTTGAAGTGGGTGACATGGACAACGGGGATCGCCGACTGTTCGGCCAGGGGGTGGAGTTGGCGCTCCGGGGAGGCGTCGGGGCTGTTGTGCTCGACGTACACGGCGGGCACGTCGAGGCCGGGCCGGCGGCCGGTCCAGCGCCGGGCGAGGTCGAGTTCGTGCGGGCGTTGCAGGACCATCAAGTCGATGTCGTCCTCGTGGAGTTGGTCAGGGGTCCGGTCCCGCACGGAGGCCGGCCAGTCCCAGGTGACGGCGCGGCCGAGGCCGTCCGGTCCGCGGTCCTCGGTCACCGGGACCAGGTAGGTGTGGGGGCCCTGCACGAAGGTGGTGAGCCACGATCCGTGCACGTGCCAGACAAGGATGTTCATGCGTGCCCCTCCTGGATGAGCTTGTGCACCGCGCGCACCACGTCCTGCCCGGTGACCTCTTCCAGGCAGGGGTGGCCGGGCACCGGGCAGGCCAGGGCCCTGGTGCCCGCGCAGGGGGCGGACTGGTCGCCGAGCAGGATCATGGGGACGCCGTGGGGGGCCCAGCGTTCGGCGGGGACCACGGGTGCGAACAGGGAGACGACGGGGGTGCCGACGGCCGCGGCGAGGTGGGCGGGGCCGGTGTTCGCGCTGACGACCACGTCGGCCGTCCGCAGCACCCCGGCGAGGGTGCGGGGGCTGGTGCGGCCGCCGAGGTCCACGGCCGCCGTGCCGCTCACGTGCCCGGTGAGCGCCTTCTCGTGCGGGCCGCCGGTGACGACGACGCGGTGACCGGCGTCGGCGAGCAGCGTCACCGCCTCGGCGCAGCGGCGCGGGCTCCAGGCCCGGGCGGGCGCGCTGGCGCCGGGGTGCAGGACGACGTACGGGCCGTTGCCGGTCAGGCCGCTGGTGTCCGGGGGCGGCAGGACGCGCAGCCGTCCGTCGTCGCCGGGCGGGAGCGGGAAGCCCATCGCGGCGGCCGTGTCGAGGGCGGCCTCGGCCTCGTGACGGCCGGGCAGCCGGCGGTGGCGGACGTCGAGCAGCCGGCCGGGGTGGTCGACGCTGTCGGCGCCGATGGTGCCGATCCCGGCGAGGCGCAGCAGCAGCGCGGCGGGCAGCGGGCTCTGGTGGAAGGAGGTGAGGATCAGGGCGGTGTCGTACGCACGGCTCCGCAGCCGGTCGACCAGGTCGCCGATGTCCGCCGGGTCCACGGGGGGCGGCGCGAAGCCCTCCCAGGGCGCCTCCCAGACGAGGACGTCCTCGACGCCGGGCAGCATGCGGGCGGCGTCGGCGCCGCGCGGGCCGCACAGCATGGTCACGGAGGCGTGGTGGGCCGCGACGGCGCGCACGGCGGGTCCCGCGAGCAGGACGTCCCCGAAGCTGTCGAGCCGGACCACGAGCGCCACGTTGCCGGTCACCGCGGCCACCTCCCCGGGCAGGGGTCGAGGGCGGTGCGTACGGCGATCAGCACGTCGGGGGCGCTGTGCCGGGCGAAGCGCCGTACCTCGGCCGGCGCGGTCGCGTCGTTGGGGACGAGGACGCCGTGCGCGCCCGCCGCCCGGGCGGCCAGCACGTCGGCGGCGATGTCGCCGACGACCAGGCACGCGTCGGGCCGGACGCCGAGGCGTGCGGCGGCGGTGAGGATCAGTCCGGGCCGGGGCTTGCGGCAGGGGCAGCCGGCGTCCGGGGCGTGCGGGCAGTACAGCCAGGCGTCGAGCCCGCCGAGCAGTTCGTCGGCGCGCTTGTCGACCCGGTCGACGTCCTCGACGGTGAGCAGCCCGCGGCCGATGCCGGACTGGTTGCTGACCACGGCCGTCGGCAGCCCGGCGCGCCGTACGAGGGCGACGGCCTCGGCCGCGCCGGGCAGCGGGCGGACCCGGTCGGGGTCGCCGTTGTAGGGCACGTCGGCCACGAGGGTGCCGTCGCGGTCGAACAGCACGGCGGAGACGGTGGTCATCCGGCACCTCCCAGGGGCCGGACGTGCCGGTGGCGGACGACGCCGTGCAGCCAGTGCCGGACCGCGAGCGGCGGGATGAGCACGCTGGTGCCGAGCATCACGGCGATCTCGCGGGCGGTGCGGGGTCCGGGCAGGATGCGGGCGAGCGCGAACTCGGCGGTGCCGAGCGTCCACAGGCCGGCGCAGACGGCGGCTGCACGGTGACGGCCGGCCAGCGCGCAGCCGGCCCCCGCGAACGCGGCGCCGGTGACCAGGAGATGGCGGGGCAGCCGGCCGCGGGGTGCCTGGGCGCGGGCCCACCAGTCGCGGCCGTGCAGCCGGTTCATCAGCGCGTCGTCGGCGTTGCCGCGCTGCGCGGGCAGCGAGGCCCACCAGTGGGCCGGGCGGACCGGGTGCCGGGTGACGCGGCGGCCGCGCACGAGGAACCAGCCGGCCCGGCGGATGCGCAGGGCGAGGTCGGCGTCCTCGCGGAAGGCGCGCGGGAAGCGTTCGTCGAAGCCGCCGACCCGGGCGAGCGCGGCGGTGCGGTAGGCCATGTCGGCGGTGGCCCAGGCGGCGTTCTCCAGGCCCTTGGTGGTGCGTTCCCAGTCGGTGGGCCGGCGGTCCGGGGGCAGCGGGACCCGTAGCTGTCCCTGGATGCCGCCGGTGCCCTCGCCCGCCTGGCGCAGGTCGTCGGCGAGCAGCCGGGACCAGTCGGTCAGCACCTGGACGTCGTCGTCGAGGAAGACGGTCCAGGGGGTCTCGACGGTGCGCCAGCCGGCGTTGCGGGCGGCGGCCGGTCCCTTGCCGCCGGTGCGCAGGATCCGTATCCGGTCGAGCAGCGGCCCCGCGGCGGTGAGCGGCAGTTCGCCCTCGGTGCCGGGGCGGTCGTCCACGACGATCACCTCGTGCGGGGCGGGTCCCCCGGCCTCGGCGAGGGCCCGCAGGCACTCGGCGAGGCAGCGGCGGCCGATCGTCGGGACGACGACGGTGTAGGCGGGCGCGGCGGTCATGCGAAGGCCCTTCCCCGGCGGATCGCGAACGGGCCGAGCACCAGCAGGTCCACGGGCGCGGAGCCGAAGCACTCCAGGGCGTCGCGTGGGTCGTCGACCATGGGCCGGCCCGCCGTGTTCAGGCTGGTGTTGACCACGACCGGCAGTCCGGTGCGCCGTTCGAAGCCGTCGATCACGCGGGCCACCAGGGGCTCCTGGCCGCGGTCGACGGTCTGGATGCGGGCGGTGCCGTCGATGTGCACGACGGCCGGGATCCGGGGCTTCCAGTCGGCGGCCACGTCGTGCACGAACAGCATGTGCGGGCTGGGCAGCGGTCCGTCGAAGATCTCGGCGGCGCGTTCGGCGAGCACCATGGGGGCGACGGGCCGGAACTCCTCGCGGCCCTTGACCGCGTTGAGCCGCTCCAGGTTCTGCGCCCTTCCGGGGTGGGCGAGCAGCGAGCGGTGGCCGAGCGCGCGGGGCCCGTACTCGCTGCGGCCCTGGAACCAGGCCACGATCTGGTCGGCGGCGAGCGCCTCGGCGGCCGTCTCGGCGATGTCGACGGGCTCCTCGTACGGTACGGCGGCCCGCTCCAGCCACGCGCGCAGTTCGGCGTCGCTCCAGTCGCGACCGAGGGCGGCGCCCGGCATCGGCTCCACGGTGTCCTTCTGGCCGGCGACGTGCGCGGCGGCGCCGAGCGCCGTGCCGGCGTCCCCGGCGGCGGGCTGCACCCACACGTGCCGGAATCCGCTCTCGCGCCAGAGCCTCGTGTTGGCCACGCAGTTGAGGGCGACACCGCCGGCCATGGTGAGCGCGTCCTCACCGGTGCGTTCGCGCAGCCACCGCGCGAGGCCCAGCATGGCTTCTTCCAGGCAGAGTTGGGCGCTGGCCGCGAGGTCGGCGTGGTCCTGGCTCCAGGCGCCGCCGGCCGGGCGCGGCGGGACCAGTTCGGGCCAGGGCACCGGGCGGGCCCGGAAACCGCCCCGGTCGTCGGCGTGGACGTACTCCCGCAGCCGGCCGGCGAAGCGCGGGCTGCCGTAGGAGGCGAGGGCCATCACCTTGAACTCGTCGCTGCTGCGCAGGAATCCGAGGTGCTGGGTGAGGTCCTCGTAGAACAGGCCCAGGGAGTCGGGGAGTTGCTGGGTGGTGAGGACGGTCAGCTCGCGGTTGGTGTAGCGGCCGGCCAGGTGGGAGCCGCATTCGCCGCGGCCGTCCAGGACGAGGACGGCGCAGTCCGGGTACGGCGAGACGGGCCCGGCGGAGGCGGCGTGCGCGATGTGGTGCGGGACGAACCTGACCTTGGCCGGGTCCAGGCCCGGCAGGGCTTCGGCGAGGAACTCCGGTGCCCTGCGGGCGTATTCCTGGCGCAGGTGGTCGAAGGGGTCGTGCAGGCCCAGTTGTTCGGCGGGGCGGGCCAGCGACGGATCGTAGGAGTAGGCGACGGCGTCCAGGTCGGCCGGGGTGAGTCCGGCCCGGTCGAGGCACCAGCGGGCCGACCGTTCGGGCAGTTCCCAGGCGGAGAAGGGGACGGGCCGCTTGCCGTGCTTGCGGCGCGAGAACCGCTCCTCCTCGGCGGCCGCCACGACCCTGCCGTCGGTGAGGAGGGCGGCCGCGGGGTCGTGAAAGAGGGCGTTGATTCCGAGGACGTGCATGCGCTGTCTCCAGGGCGGCTGGGGGACGCTCAGGTCTGGGGGGCCGGCTGCTGGGCGCTCGGCACCGGCTGCGGGGTCCGGGCCGCGAAGTAGGCGATGGTCTGCTTCAGGCCCTCCTCCCAGGGGATCTGCGGTGCCCAGCCGAGCAGTTCGCGGGCGAGCGTGGTGTCGGGCCGGCGGCGGCCGGGGTCGTCCACGGGCCGGTCGACGAAGGCGATGGGCGAGCGGGAGCCGGTGAGGGCGACGATGCGGCGGGCCAGGTCGGCGACGGTGATCTCGTCGCTGCCGCCGATGTTCACCGGCCGCACGGACCTGCTCGTGGCCACCCGCAGCACGCCGTCGACGGTGTCGTCCACGTAGCACAGCGAGCGGGTCTGGCTGCCGTCGCCGGTCACGGTGACCGGCTCCCCGGACAGCGCCTGGCAGATGAAGGTGGGCACGGCGCGGCCGTCGTGGGCGCGCATCCGGGGCCCGTAGGTGTTGAACAGCCGCACGATCCCGGCGTTGGCCTCCCGGGCGCCGGCGTGCGCGGTGACCAGGGCCTCGGCGAACCGCTTGGACTCGTCGTAGACGCTGCGCGGCCCGACCGGGTTGACGTTGCCCCAGTACCCCTCGTGCTGCGGGTGCACCTGCGGATCGCCGTACACCTCGGAGGTGGAGGCCAGCAGGAAGCGTGCCCCGTCGCGTTCGGCGAGGCCCAGGGCGTTGCGGGTGCCGAGGCTGCCCACGTCCAGGGTCTCCAGGGGCATGCGCAGATAGTCGGCGGGCGAGGCCGGGCAGGCGAAGTGCAGCACCAGGTCGTACGGGCCCGGCAGCCGCTCGGCGCACTCGGGCTCGGAGATGTCGCAGTACACGTACCGGAAGCCGGGCCGCTCCTCCAGGTGGGCCACGTTCTCCCGGCGTCCGCAGGCCAGGTTGTCGGCGCAGTCGACTTCGACGCCCGAATCCAGCAGCCGCTCGCACAGATGGGAACCGAGGAAGCCGGCGCCGCCGGTCACGAGCGCGCGCCGCCAGATAAAGGGTGTGTCACCGGTCATGGGGCTTTCCTTTGTCCGTCCTGCGTCCACGGGCGCCGATGTCGATACGTCGATGTCGATGCGCCGGCATCGATACGCCGATGTCGTCGGCGTCCCGGGAACGCTCCCGCGTGGCATGCGAGGCACGCCTTGCCGCCGGGTCCGGCGTCACCGGCCCGTCGCGCGGGGGGAGGTCAGGGTCTCGGGCCCCCGCTGATCGGGAGGACCGCCCTGATGCGGCCGCCGCTGTCTGGACGGCACTGGCAGCGGAGTTCCCCTGCCAGTTGGCTTCACACGTTGGAGTCAATTGTCGGGCGGGGTCGGGCCCCGCGCGACTCCGATCACCGAAAGCGCAGGCGGGAGGCCCTGCGCGGCGGGCCTGCGGGGGGCGGGAGCGGGCGGGAGTCGTGTAGCGGCCGTCACCCAGGGCACTCGGTGCGGCGGCGAACGGCCGGACGGCCGTCGCGTTGATCAGGAGGTGACGGACATGGGTCATGGCGGGAACGTCGTGCAGGAACTGACCACCGACCACCGCGAGGTGGAGCAGCTCTTCGGTCGCATCGAGGCACTGCCGCCCGGTTCGCCGGAGCGCAGGGAACTGGCCGACGAGGTCACGATCGAGCTGGTGCGTCACTCGGTCGCGGAGGAGGCCTACCTCTACCCGGCGGTGCGCAAGCACGTCGACGGCGGGGAGGCCCTCGCGGACAAGGAACTGGAGGATCACGCCCAGGCCGAGCAGATCATGAAGGACCTGGAGGGGCTCCCGGCGGACGATCCCCGGTTCGACACCCTCATGGCGCGGCTGGTGAGCGAGATCCGGTCCCATCTGACGGACGAGGAGGGGAATCTCTTCCCGAAGCTGGAGGCCGCCTGTTCGGCCGAGGCCCTGATGGACCTCGGGGACAAGGTGCGGCGGGCGAAGAAGACTGCTCCGACCCGCCCGCACCCCTCGGCACCGGACACTCCCCCGGCCAACAAGCTGCTGGCCCCCGGCGCCGGGCTGGTCGACCGGCTGCGGGACGCCCTGTCCGGGCGCGGAAAGGGCAGCTGAACGCGCCGCGGGCTCAGGCGAGGGCGGCGACCAGCAGGGCGAAGGCGGCGATGAGCACGGCGACGCGGACGTGGTGGAGGCGGTCCCAGCGGTTCGTCTGCTCCTTCCAGTCCTCGGGGCGGTTCTCGGGGGTCCACGTCTTGCCCCGGTTGTTGATCGGGACGAGCAGCAGGACCGACATGATCACGCTGACGAGCAGCAGCACGCCGGCGGCGACGGCGAGACCGGTGCCGTGCCGGTGCCGGCCGGCGACGGCCCAGACCACGACGAGGACGAGCGAGGCGATGTACCAGACCGGCATCACGGCGCCGAGCATCCGGCCCCCGTGGGCGCGGCCGAGTTGGCCGCTGTCACCGGGGAGCGCGTCGAGGATCCGGTTGATGACGAAGGCGACGGAGAACTCCACGCCCACCATCACGCCGAAGACCACGGTGGTGAAGACCTCAAGTGCGTTGAGCATGTGACTCCCCTTGGGATCTAGCGCCGCTAGATAATGAGACAACGCTAGCACTGCTGCCGCTCGATTGTCTAGCAGTGCTAGAATCGACCTATGTCGGTACAGGAACGCAAGGAGCGCGAACGGGCGGGCCGCGAGCGCCTCATCGTGGCGACGGCCCGCGAACTCGCCGAGGAGCAGGGCTGGGACGCGGTTACCACCCGCCGGCTCGCCGAGCGCATCGAGTACAGCCAGCCCGTCCTCTACAGCCACTTCCGCGGCAAGCGCGAGATCATCGGCGCCGTCGCCCTCCAGGGCGCCACCGAGATGGCCGCGACGGTGCGGGCCGCGACCACCGCCGCGAACGGCCCGCGTGCCCGGGTGTACGCCCTCGCCCGCGCCTACCTCGACTTCGCCGAGCGCAACCCGGCGGTCTACGACGCCATCTTCCAGCTCGACGGCGGTCTCGCGTACGCCCAGGAGGACACCCCGGAACCTCTCAAGGACGCCTTTGCCGCCCTGTTGGAGAGCCTCGGTGAAGTTGCCGGGGACGGCGTCCACCCGGGACTGTTCACCGAGACGTTCTGGGCGTCCCTGCACGGCCTAGCCACCCTGACCCGGGCGGGACGGCTACCACCGGAGGACGCGGAGCGGAGGGTGGAACTGCTGGTGAACCGACTCGCCAGGCTCTGACACACCGTCCGGGCGGGCACGCAGCGGGGCCTGGGCCGCCCGTGGCGGGCGCGGGAGAGGGGGCGGACCCAGCGCCGGGGCGTGGACGGGCTCGGGACGGGATGGGCCGAGGGCCGGGGCGGAACGGCGAAGCCCGAAGGGGGATGGATCGCCCGGCGCCGGAACCGACGGGGGCGAAACGGGGCCGGGGCCAAGGACGGCGCCGCCGGCTCAGGCCGGAGCCAAAGGCCGAGGACCAGGCCCGAGGGCCGCGGCCGAGGCCAGAGCCGGGACCGAGGGCCGGAGCCCGGTGGCCGGAGCCGGGAGCCGAGGGCCCGGGGGTTGGGGCCTCGGTCGCTTCCCTCCGCTACGGGCCGGGGGACGAAGGCGGCGCCGCCGACTCAGGCCGGGGCCGAGGGCGGGCCCAGAGGCCGAGGCCAGTGTCGGGCCCGAGGGCCGGGGATCGGGGCCGGAGACCGGGGCCGGTCGAAGGCTGCAACCGAGGGCCCGGGGCCGGAGCTGGGGCGAGGCCGGGGGCGAGGGCCGCCCGGGTCGGGGGCCGGAGCTGGGCCCGGGGCCGGAGCCGGGGTGGGCCCGGGGCCGAGGCCGGGAGCCGAGGCCGGGAGCCGAGGCCGGGAGCCGAGGCCGGGAGCCGAGGCCGGGAGCCGAGGCCGGGAGCCGAGGCCGGGGGCCGAGGCAAGGCCGGAAGCCAGGGCCCGGCGTCGGCGTCGGGTCAGAGCCAGGAGGTGAGCCGTTCGCCGGGGTGACCCCGGCGGCGGGCCGCTCGGCACAGCAGGCGGAAGGACTGGAAGAGGGTGAACGGCCACAGCACCGCGAAGCACCACAGCAGCCCGGGGTCCGAGGTGCGGATGCCCATGACCGCGCAGAACGCGGACGCGACGGCCAGCAGCAGCACCCCCACCGGCAACCAGACCCCCCGGTGGGCCCGGTCCCCCTGTTCCCGGTGTGCCCCGCCCTCCATCCGGCGGGCGAACCCCCGGTCCTGGCGCAGGTGCGCCTCGATCTCCAGCAGGGCCAGCCGCTCGCGCGGTGACAGCCGTGTCTCCTCGCGCTTGTCCCACATCTCCCAGTCGTCCACGGCGACGGCACCTCCTCCGCGTTCGGCGGCATCCGCGGTCCCGAGTTCCCTGGGCGGACCGGGCGAAGCAGGGCCGCACTGTTCGCGAGGTTGTGTCACGGACAGCGATACACACAGGCCCGCACCGCACGTCGACGCACCGCAACCAGATTCACTTTCCGGACACGCGGTGGGGAAGAAGCACAAAAGCGAGATTTCCGAGTTGGCGCGCGACGGCCACAGGTACGGTCGCTGCCCAGGGAGTTGCCGAGCATGTCATCTGCTCAGCAGGGGATCACTGCTCCCCACATCACCAAGGATCAAGGGGAACACCGCCCGATTCGCGACGACTTCGCGCGCACCCAGGAGGACGACGCCGGTCAGGTGTCCTCGCCGCCGAGGACCACGAGGCGCTGATGAACCTGCTCGGCACCGACGCGCGGGAGCGGCCCGACCGAGGCACCCGCTCTGGCACCCCGCTCCACCGCCGCGTCCCCACCGCCGTCGCGGACCCTTCCCCATCCCGTTTCCCGCCGCCCCGCGTCATGGTGGTCTGCCACGCCAGCGGGATGCGCGGCGGACTCCCCCACTTCGGTGAGGCGCTGCGGCGGGGGCAGGAGCGCGCGGACGGGGTGGCGGAGGCGTTCCGCTCGGCGCTCGCGGTCCACCTGGAGCGGCTCCAGGCCGGCGGGGAGACCGTCACGCTCCTGGCGGACATCGAGGTCACCGCCCGCTCCGAGGGCAACGCGCCGCCCCACGGCACCGCCTCGGACCCGGACCCGGCGGCCGCGCGCCGGCAGCCGTTCGTCGTGGTCGAGCTGCCCCGGCCGGAAAGGGGTGACGGACGGTGAGCGCGACCGTCCGGGCCACGACGCCCGCCGCCGGGGCGGGTTCGGCCGGTGCGCGGCCGGGCAGAATGCCGCAGCGCACATGACCTTCGCGGCCACAAGACCGATACTGAGGTGCAAGGCTCCGACCACTTACCTGGTCCCACCCGGCCCGAGCGGGCAGAACGCCGGTCAGGGACCACCTGCCGAGCTTTCTGGGAGACGGGCATGAAGATGTTGATCAACGTGCCGGAGACCGTCGTGGCGGACGCGCTGCGCGGGATGGCCGCCGCGCATCCGGACCTGACGGTGGACGTGGAGAACCGGGTGATCGTGCGCCGGGACGCCCCGGTGCACGGGCAGGTCGCCCTGGTCTCCGGCGGCGGGTCGGGGCACGAGCCGCTGCACGGCGGGTTCGTCGGTCCCGGCATGCTGTCCGCCGCCTGTCCGGGTGAGGTGTTCACCTCCCCGGTGCCGGACCAGATGGTGCGCGCGGCGGCCGCCGTGGACAGCGGCGCCGGGGTGCTGTTCGTCGTGAAGAACTACACCGGCGACGTGCTCAACTTCGACATGGCGGCGGAGCTGGCCGAGGACGAGGGCATCCAGGTCGCCAAGGTGCTGGTGAACGACGACGTGGCGGTCACCGACAGCCTCTACACCGCCGGCCGGCGCGGCACCGGGGCGACGCTGTTCGTGGAGAAGATCGCGGGCGCCGCGGCGGCCGAGGGGCGGCCGCTGGAGCAGGTGGAGGCGATGGCCCGCCGGGTGAACGAGAACTCCCGCAGCTTCGGCGTGGCGCTCAGCGCCGTGACGACCCCGGCGAAGGGCAGCCCCACCTTCGATCTGCCGGTCGGCGAGCTGGAGTTGGGCATCGGCATCCACGGCGAGCCGGGCCGGGAGCGGCGGCCGATGATGACCTCCGGCGAGATAGCGGACTTCGCGGTGAACGCGGTCCTGGAGGACATGCCCCCGCACAACCCGGTGCTCGTGCTGGTCAACGGCATGGGCGCCACCCCGCTGCTCGAACTGTACGGCTTCAACGCCGAGGTGCAGCGGGTGCTGGCCGAACGCGGCGTCGCCGTGGTCCGCACCCTGGTCGGCAACTACGTCACCTCCCTGGACATGGCCGGCGCCTCGGTGACGCTGTGCCAGGTCGACGAGGAAATGCTGCGACTGTGGGACGCGCCGGTGCGCACCCCGGCGCTGCGCTGGGGGATGTGATACGGCGGTACAGGTCTCAACGCTCTTACTATGCTTGGAGGTCCAGTGCTCGACGCCGACTTCTTCCGCCGTTGGATGACGGCGACCGCCGCGTCCGTCGACCGCGAGGCGGTCCGACTCACCGCCCTCGACTCGGCCATCGGGGACGCCGATCACGGCAGCAATCTGCAGCGCGGGTTCACGGCCGTGCGGACGACGCTGGAGAAGGAGGCGCCGGACACGCCGGGCGCCGTCCTGGCTCTCGCCGGGCGTCAGCTCATCTCGACGGTCGGCGGCGCCTCGGGGCCGCTGTACGGCACGTTGCTGCGCCGGACCGGCAAGGCGCTCGGAGAGAGCCCGGAGGTCAGCGCGGAGCAGCTGGCCGAGGCGCTGCGGGCGGGGGTGCAGGGGGTGATGAAGCTCGGCGGGGCGGCCGCCGGCGACAAGACCATGGTCGACGCCCTGCTGCCGGCCGTGGAAGCGCTCGGAGAGGGATTCACCGCCGCCCGTGCCGCCGCCGAACAGGGTGCGGAGGCGACCGTCCCGATGCTGGCCCGCAAGGGCCGGGCGAGTTATCTGGGCGAGCGCAGCATCGGCCACCAGGATCCGGGCGCGACGTCGTCGGCACTGCTGATCGCCGCGCTCGCCGAGACGGCGGAGGGCTGACGTGAGCGAGGAGAAGCTGGTCGGGATCGTGCTGGTGTCGCACAGCGCGGAGGTCGCCGCGTCGGTCGCCGCGCTGGCCAAGGGGCTCGCGGGCGGGGCCACCTCGGTGCGGGTGGCCCCGGCGGGCGGTACGGAGGGCGGCGGGCTCGGCACCAGCGCCGAGCTGATCTCCGCCGCGGCGGCCTCGGTCGACCGGGGCGCGGGGGTCGCGGTCCTCACCGACCTCGGCAGCGCCGTGCTGACGGTGAAGGCGCTGCTCGCCGAGGGCGACGAACTGCCGGAGGACACCCGGCTGGTGGACGCCCCGTTCGTCGAAGGTGCGGTGGCCGCGGTGGTGACGGCCGCCGCGGGCGGTGACCTGGCCGCGGTGGAGGCCGCGGCGACGGAGGCGTACGACTACCGCAAGGTGTGACGGTACGTCAGGGTAGCGACGCGGCTGGTCAGTTGTCGGTCACGAACTGGCGGGCCAGCCGCTCCCCCATCGTCACCGCCGCCTCGTGGTCCTCGATGGGGTCCACCTCGGAGTCCCTGAAGACGATGTAGGTGACACCTGAGGGGACCCCGCCGTCGCCGGGGCCGGAGCGGATGCCGAGGCCCTGCGCGGTGGCGTAGGAGGCCTCGCCGATGAGGTCGCTCGGGCCGGTGTCGCCGACGACCGCGTACTGCACCCGGTCCTGGTAGACGACGGCGGCGACGGAACCGCCCCGCACGCCGTGCGCCCCGGGGTCCCAGCGGGAACTCGCGGCCGGTACGACGATGTAGGGCAGGGTCTCCGCGTTCAGCGGCTGCCCGTCGGACTGCTCGTAGGCGGTGCTGGGCGAGTACAGCGGGTCGGTGCCGCTGTTGCAGTGGACGGAGGGCCGGCCGTCGCAGTCGATGTCGAGGTCGGCCTTCCAGAAGACGGCGCCCCGGGCGCCGCAGACGGGCACCGTCGCGGGGCTGGCCTCGTCGGTGCGGTACCGGCCGGCGGAGATCTCGGCGCAGGCGCCGACCTTGGCCAGCAGCTCGGCGGCGCTCACGGCGCCCTCGGCGCGGGCCGGGGCGGTCCTGGGGTGCGCGCGGCTCGGGACGGCGACGGGCTTGCCCCGGCTCGGGGCGACGACGCCTCTCTCGGCACTCATGGCGGCAGGAACGTCTCTGCGGCCGAACAGTGCCGGAGCGACAGGGCTCGGGGTGACGGCGACGCCCTCGCCGGGGGCCGCGGCCCCCGCCTCGGGCGGAAGGGCCACGGCGGCGCCGGGCAGCGTGGCGGGGGCGATCAGGGCGACGCCGGCCGCGGCCAGCGTCAGCGTCGGGACGCGCACACGCACGATGAGGAACCCTCTCCTCGGGGACACATGTCCAGGCCACTGTGGGCCGCGGCCCGGACCCCCGCCCGCCGGGGCCACCCCGAAGCGACTGGATGGAGCACGTTTCTGACAACCCGTGAGTTAACAATCAAATCATTTGGCGTACATGACGCATAAAACGACATTAGACCGAGGGGCAACAGGGGCCGGAGACCCGGACCGGTCGCGGTCCGGGCCCCCCGGCCGCCCGCACCGGCGCGGGTTCGGCGACGACAGCGTTTCCGCGCCACAGGCATGAACTTCCCTGATTTCCATGGGAGTTCAGCCGTAGGGACGTTCAGCATACGTAACTTCCCGGCGTGCTCCGCAACGGCCCCTTGCCGTGGACACGCCGACCGAGCCATATTGGTCCGGACCATTGCCGAACCGACCGTGGACGCCGAACCGACCGTGGAGGCAGCACCGTGCGACGCGTTCCCCTTCCGCTCGTGCTGGCCGCCGGAGTCCTGCTGCTCCTGACCTCCTGCGGTTCGAGCCGGGCCGACGACGGCGACGAGGGCCGGATGCCGGGCGCCCCGACCGGGGTCACCGCCCAGGCCGGCAGCGCCACCACCGTGCACGTGATGTGGAACGCGGTGCCTGACGGCACCGGCATCCGCTCCTACGAGGTGTACCGGGGCGGCACGAAGGCGGTCGAAGTGCCCGGCGCCGAGCGCATGGTGGACGTCATCGGGCTCAGGCCGTCCACCGCGTACGCGTTCACCGTACGGGCCCGGGACAGCGCGGGCCGCCTCGGGCCGCCGAGCCGGGCGGTGCGGGCCCGCACCCCCGCCCGGGTGGCGGCCGACCGCTCGGCACCGGCCCGCCCCGGCACCCTCACCGGACACCCCGTCGGCAGCCGTGCCGTCCAACTGGCCTGGGGCGCCTCCCGGGACGACCGGGGCGTGGTGTCGTACGACATCGCGCAGGGCGGGACGCGGATCCACAGCGTCGGCGGAGCGCAGACCGCGACCGTGGTCACCGGGCTGCGTCCCGGCACCCGGTACGTCTTCACGGTGCGGGCTCGCGACGCGGCCGGCAACCTCTCCCCCGCCAGTGCGGCGCTGCGCCTCACCACCCCGGGCACCGACGACGGCCGGGCCACCTCGCCGACCGGCTTCACCGCCGCCACCCACCGTGCCGACGGCGCCTACTACCTGGACCTGGCGTGGGATCCGCCGGAGGCCGGCGGAGTGATCACCGAGTACGCGATCCGGCTCGACGGCAGCACGGCGACCTCGCTGGAGTGGGGCGGCGACCCGCCGCGCGGCCGGGCGCGCTACAGCTTCTACCTGGGCCGCACCGCCGGGGAGGAGCACCGGGTACGGCTGCGGGCCCGGCTGCCGGACGGCACCTGGGGCGGCTGGTCGGCGGAGCGCACGGTGGTCACGGGACGCTGACGCGCGCGCCCCCGACCACAGGTCACCGCCCGGCGCATCCCGGCGGCACCCGCCCTGCGCCGGGCGTGCGTTTCCGTCACCCGGCCGGGTGCCGTCCGGGTGCGGACGCCCTCGGGGCCGCGTTGGCTGCTGAGCAGGCAGCACGGATGTTCCCCGACCCAGGGCGGCGCATGGGACGTACCGCCGGCCGTGCCGCCGGAGGCCCCCCGATGCGCAACTTCATATGTCCGCTCCGCTTCGTTCCGATCCTGGCGGCCGCCGCCATCCTCCCGGCCGTGCTCGCGGCGCCCTCGGCCGCGGTCTCCGGCATCTCCGTCAGCACCACGGGATCCAGTGTCTCGGTGGTCACCAGCGCGTGCACCCAGATCAACGGCAGCTGGGGCACCGCGGCCCTGCTCACCAGCAGCCAGGCGAACTTCGCACAGGGCCGGCAGGTGGCGCTGGCGGGCACCACCATCAGCCAGTCCGCGGCCTGGTCGAAGGTGAGTCCGGGGACGTACACCGTGGTGGTGGTCTGCTCCAGCGGCAGCACCGCGGGCAGCCAGTCGGTGATCGTGTCCGCCGGTTCCGCGCCGACGCTCGCGGCGACCTCCAGGCCCGGGACGACGACCACGACGACCACCGGACCGGCGCCCAACCGGGGGGTGAACGGCGGCCTCGGCGGTACCGTCCGTGACTACGGCCCGCTGACGCTGGGCGCCGGCGCGGCGCTGGTGGGCGCGGGGCTCGTCACCACGGGCTGGTGTCTGCGCCGCCGCAGGAGGCCGTACCGGCTCTGAGGTCAGCCCCCTTCAACCGGCCGCGCCACGGGCAGTTCCGCGAACTCCGCGAGGGCGTGGGCGAGCCACCGGGTCCAGAAGGTCTCCAGGTCGATGCCCGCCCGCAGCACCAGATGGCGCAGCCGGTCCTCGGGAGAGTCCCGGTCCGGCGGGAAGTCGCGCCGCTCGATCTCCTCGTACTCGGCCAACTGCCGCCGGTGGAGCTCCAGATGGCGCCGCAGGTCCCCTTCGAGGCCGGCCGTGCCGACCACCGCCGACGCGCGCAGCCGCAGCAGGAGCGTGTCCCGCAGCGGCTTGGGATCCTGCGCGGCGCCGGTCCAGCGGGCCAGCTCGGCGCGGCCCGCGGGCAGCACCTCGTAGCTCTTCTTCTGCCCGCGCGACGGCTGCTCGGACGGCAGCGCCCGGATGAGCCCCTCGCCCTCCAGCCTGCCCAGCTCGCGATAGATCTGCTGATGCGTCGCGGACCAGAAGTAGCCGATCGACTTGTCGAACCGGCGGGTCAGCTCCAGCCCCGACGACGGCTTTTCCAGCAGGGCGGTGAGGATCGCGTGCGGGAGTGACATGGGCTCATCCTAGGGAGGCCCCGTACGGGGCCTACAACGCCGCCGCCACCTCGGTGCCCTGCTTGATGGCGCGCTTGGCGTCCAGCTCGGCCGCCACGTCCGCGCCGCCGATCAGGTGGGCGCTGCGGCCGGCGGCGACCAGCGCCTCGTACAGGTCGCGGCGCGGCTCCTGGCCGGTGCACAGCACCACGGTGTCGACCTCCAGGACCGTGCTCTCCTCGCCGACGGTGATGTGCAGTCCCGCGTCGTCGATGCGGTCGTAGCGCACGCCCGGAACCATGGTGACGCCGCGGTGCTTCAGTTCGGTGCGGTGGATCCAGCCGGTGGTCTTGCCGAGCCCGGCGCCGACCTTGGTGGTCTTGCGCTGGAGCAGGTGGACCTGGCGGGGCGGGGCCGGGCGGCGCGGCTCGGTGAGGCCGCCGGGCGCGGTGTACTCCATGTCGACGCCCCAGTGGCGGAAGTACGTCCGCGGGTCCTCGCTCGCCTTGTCGCCGGCGTCGGTGAGGTACTCCGCGACGTCGAAGCCGATGCCGCCGGCGCCCAGGACGGCGACGCGGTCGCCGACGGGGGCGCCGTCGCGCAGCACGTCGAGGTAGCCGAGCACGCGGGGGTGGTCGACGCCCGGGATGTCGGGGGTGCGCGGGGTGACGCCGGTGGCGACGACCACCTCGTCGTAGTCGGCCACGTCCTCGGCGCTCACCCAGGTGTCGAGCCGTACGGTCACGCCGTGGGCGTCGAGCTGGTGGCGGAAGTAGCGCAGCGTCTCGTCGAACTCCTGCTTGCCGGGGACCTTGCGGGCGACGTTGAGCTGCCCGCCGATCTCGCTCGCGGCGTCGAACAGGGTGACGGTGTGGCCGCGTTCGGCGGCGCTGACCGCGCAGGCGAGTCCGGCCGGTCCCGCGCCGACGACGGCGACGCGCTTCTTCATCCGGGTCGGGGCGAGCACCAGCTCGGTCTCGTGGCAGGCGCGCGGGTTGACCAGGCAGGAGGTGAGCCGGCCGCTGAAGGTGTGGTCGAGGCAGGCCTGGTTGCAGCCGATGCAGGTGTTGATGGCCTCGGGGGTGCCCGCGGCGGCCTTGGCGACGAAGTCGGGGTCGGCGAGCATGGGCCGGGCCACGGAGACCATGTCGGCATAGCCGCCGGCCAGCAACTCCTCCGCCAGGTCGGGGGTGTTGATGCGGTTGGTGGTCACCAGGGGGATACTCACCTCGCCCATCAGCTTCTTGGTGACCCAGGCGTAGGCGCCGCGCGGCACGGAGGTGGCGATGGTGGGGATGCGGGCCTCGTGCCAGCCGATGCCGGTGTTGATGATCGTGGCGCCGGCGGCCTCGACGGCCTTGGCGAGGGTGACGACCTCCGCGTGGGAGGAGCCGCCGGGGACCAGGTCCAGCATGGACAGGCGGTAGACGATGACGAAGTCCTCGCCGACGGCCTCGCGCACCCGGCGGACGATCTCGACGGGAAAGCGCGTCCGGTTCTCGTAGGAGCCGCCCCAGCGGTCGGTGCGGTGGTTGGTGCGGGCGGCGGTGAACTCGTTGATCAGGTAGCCCTCGGAGCCCATGATCTCGACGCCGTCGTAGCCGGCGTGCCGGGCGAGGCGGGCGGCGCGCGCGTAGTCCTCGATGGTCCGCTCGACGTCGGCGTCGGACAGCTCGCGGGGCACGAAGGGGCTGATCGGCGCCTGCAAGGGGCTCGGGGCGACGAGGTCGCGGTGGTAGGCGTACCGCCCGAAGTGCAGGATCTGCATCGCGATGCGTCCGCCCTCGCGGTGCACGGCCTCGGTGACGACCCGGTGCCGCTCGGCCTCCGCCTCGGTGGTGAGCATGGCCCCGCCCTCGTACGGCCGCCCCTCCTCGTTGGGCGCGATCCCGCCGGTCACGATGAGTCCGACGCCGCCGCGCGCCCGGGCGGCGTAGAACGCCGCCATCCGCTCGAATCCCCGCTCGGCCTCTTCGAGCCCCACGTGCATGGAACCCATGAGCACCCGGTTCGGCAGCGTGGTGAACCCCAGGTCCAGCGGGGTCAGCAAGTGGGGGTAACGGCTCATGTCAGGCCCTCCGTGCACAGATGCGGTCGCATCTTGTTGTAGAGCACCCGCGCCTGTTTGTGCAACTAGTTGCACAAGATGGCCCCGCGACACGGCGGCGCCCCGGGCGGCGAGAGCCGGCCGGGGCGCCGTCAGCGGTGTCGTGCCGTTCGGTCAGCGGCTTTCCAGGCGCAGATGGAGGTCTCGCTCCTGGTCGCCGGAGGCCGTACAGGTCTCCTGGACGGTGAATATGGAGTCCAGGGTGTGGCGGAAGCGGTCCACGGCCCAGTAGCCGCCCTGGACGTCCGCCTGGACGGACGAGCGGAGGTGGACCGGCGGGCAGCCCTGCTGATGGGCGTCCGCGACGTCGTAACTGCCGAGCCACACCATCGGGCGGGTCTCGTGGAGCTGCTGGGGCACCTCGTCCGTGCCCCGGTCGGACGCGAAGCACGCGCTGAGCGCCTCGAAGACGAGACGCGCGTCCTCCTTGGAGCATCCGCTGATCTCCACCATGACGGTTTCCGGATGCGACCGGTCCCTGTTCGCCATTGATCGCTCCTTTCGTGGCCGCGCTGCGCTGCCCGGGGTACCCCGTCGCACGGCGTCCATCCCCCGCCCAGCAAAACACCGCCCCGTGTCACCCGCACGCGCTGCGCGGGGTCAGCCGAGGGAGAACTTGTACGTCTTGCTGTCGGTGAGCACACAGACGCTGGGCGACATCACGATCACGCGCAGGACACCGCTGCGCCGGTCGTAGTCGATGCCCTCCGCCTCGAAGCCGCCCGAGCACGCGCTGCGCAGCGGCAACTGGCGCAGGGCCGTGACGTGCCCGGTCACGTCCGCGGAGCCGCTCGGCGGGACCGACAGGTCGATCCGGAGC
Source organism: Streptomyces sp. NPDC048106 (assembly GCF_040706415.1). Classification (NCBI taxonomy): domain Bacteria; kingdom Bacillati; phylum Actinomycetota; class Actinomycetes; order Kitasatosporales; family Streptomycetaceae; genus Streptomyces; species Streptomyces sp. NPDC048106. The sequence goes on from NZ_JBEZND010000060.1 coordinate 27,815, forward strand.
AACGGCTTGGTGATGCCGAACAGACTCCCGTCGGAGTCGTCGGAGGAGCACAGCAGGGTGGTGGGGCCGGAGAAGTCGCAGCCCTGCACGTCGCTGACGGCGTGGTCCAGGCGCACCGTGGCGGCCTGCGGGAGGTTCGCCGAGGGCGAGGTGCCGGGGTTCTCGCCCGGTGTCGGGAAGACCAGCAGCCGGTTCATCGTGCCCCACTCGCCGGACAGCATCCACTGCCCGTCCGGCGTGATCGCGTCCCAGGAGTTGTTCAGGGCCTCGCCGGGGCCCAGCGTGTGCACGTACTCCGACCAGGAGCCGTCGGGCGCCTGCACGCGGTACATCTTCGCGTTCCCGGAGTCCGCCTGGTAGGGCTCGACGTAGTAGCCCTCGTACGACGCGTCGGGGTCGCCGACGTGGTTCCAGCCGCGGACGGAGTCGCCCAGCGGGATGGTGCCGATGCCGGTGTAGCGGTTGGGGCTGCCCGCCGGGACCTCGATCGAGGCCAGCCCCTGGCTCTCGGTCAGCGGGTCGGCGCGGTCCGAGCCGGTCTCCGTCCAGGTGCCGGCCGCGGTGGCGGACGCGGGCACGGCGAGGGACAGGGCGGCGGCGAGGGTGACGAGTGCGGCGAGGACTGCGTTGCGGCGTAACCGGGCGGACGCGGGCATGACCAACTCCTCGAACAGGGGGCGGGGACACTCGAACGGCGCACAGTCTGGCGCGGCGTGATCGTCATGTACAGACCAATAAGGCAACCTGGACATGAACTCTCACCGGCCCCCGGCCGCCCTCTGCGGGCCGCACGGGCGGCCGCGCGCCCCGGCGGGCGCCCGCTCCGGCGGACGCGCGCCGCCGGGTTGAGAGATGGTGGAGGTTGACGGCTACGGCGTCGGAGAGTCGGATGTGAGCACGGCGGAACGCGGGGAACCGGCACGGGGTGACGACGTGGCGCCCGGACGGGCGAAGGCGGTGCATGACATGAGCGCAGCCGGGGCTCCGGCGACGGAGGGCGGCGAGCAGGCCCGCGGCCCCGTGCCGCCGGGCGGCCTCCTCGACGTGCTCGCCGTGGCCTCGGTGGTGCTGGACGCCGAGGGCCGGATCGTGCTGTGGAGTCCCCAGGCCGAGGAGCTGTTCGGCTACCCGGCGGCGGAGGCGCTCGGCCGGTACGCGGCCCGGCTGATGGTGCACGAGCGGCACCGGCAGCTTGTCGCCAAGCTCTTCGCCGACGTCATGACCACCGGGCAGAGCTGGGCCGGCGGCTTCCCGATCCGGCACAAGGACGGCAGCACCCGGCTCGTGGAGTTCCGCAACATGCGGCTGCTGGACGACCGCGGCAAGGTGTACGCCCTCGGGCTCGCCGCCGACCGGTCGACCGTGCGGCGCCTCGAACAGGACGTGGCGCTGTCCGAGCGGATGGTCATGCAGTCCCCGGCGGGACTCGCCGTGTACGACACGGAGCTGCGGTACGTGGCGGTCAACCCCGCCCTGGAGCGGATCAACGGGCGCCCGGCCGCCGAGCACCTGGGCCGCCGCATGGCCGAGGTGGTGCCGCGGCTGGACACCGCCCGCATGGAGGCCGGCGCCCGCCGGGTGCTGGAGACGGGCACGCCGCTGATCGACCACATCGTCGTCGGCCGTACGCCCGCGGACCCGGACCACGACCGCACCTGGGCGGTGTCGCTGTACCGGCTGGACGACGCCACGGGCCATGTGCTGGGCGTGGCGTGCTCGGTGGCCGACATCACCGAGCAGCACCAAGCAGCCAAGGAGGCGGAGGCGGCCCGACGCCGGCTCGCGGTGATCGCCGACGCCTCGGCGCGGATCGGTACGACACTCGAACTGGAGCGTACGGCCCGGGAGTTGGCCGAGGTCGCGGTGCCGGAGCTGGCCGATGTGGCCGCTGTGGACCTGCTGGACGCGGTGCTGGAGGGCCGGCCCAGCACTCTCGGCCCCGCGGAGCCGGCGGTGATGCGGGCCCTCGCGCTGCGCCCGGAGGACGATTCGGACGCCGTACGGGCCGCGGACACGCCCGGCCGGATCGCCGGGTACGCCCCCGACCGTCTGGTCACCGAGTGCGTGCGCACGGGCGAGGCGGTGCTGGTGCCGCGGGTGAAGGTCACGGATCTGCCGCGCATCGCCCGCTCCCCGGAGGCGGCCGTGCTGCTGGAGCGGGCGGGGCTGCGCTCGTATCTCGCGGTGCCGCTCATCGCGCGCGGCGAGGTGCTGGGCGCGCTCGACCTCAAGCGGACCCGTGACACGCGGCCGTTCGACGCCGACGACGTGCTGCTCGCCCGGGAGCTGGCGGCGCGCGCGGCGGTGCAGATCGACAACGCCCGCTGGTACCAGAACGCCCGCGACACCGCGCTCACCCTCCAGCGCAGCCTGCTGCCGAGCGATCCGCCCGTCGCGACCGGCCTGGAGGTGGCCTCGCGCTACCAGCCCGCGGGGGCCACCAGCGAGGTCGGCGGGGACTGGTTCGACGTCATCCCGCTGGAGGGCGGGCGGACCGCGCTGGTGGTCGGCGACGTCATGGGCAGCGGGATCGGGGCGGCCGCGACGATGGGCGGGCTGCGCACCGCCACGGCCACCCTGGCCGCGCTCGGCCTGGACCCCGCGGTGCTCCTGGCCCACGTCGACAAGACCACCTCGGCCCTTGACCACTCCATCGCGACCTGCGTGTACGCCGTCCACGACCCCCGGCTGCGGCAGTGCCGCATCGCCAACGCGGGCCACCTGCCCCCGGTCCGCGTCCGCCCGGGCCACCCCCCGGAACTCCTCGACGTGCCCACCGGTGTCCCGCTCGGCGTCGGCGGCGTCTCCTTCTCCACCGTCACCGTCGACTTCGCCCCCGGCGACGAACTGGTCCTCTACACCGACGGCCTGGTGGAGACCCGCCACCACGGCCTGGACGAACGCCTCGACCTCCTGCTGTCCCTGCTGACCGACCCCACCCGCCCGCTGGAGGAGACCTGCGACCACCTCCTGCGCACGCTCCACCATCCGGACAACCACGACGACGTGGCCCTGCTCATCGCGCGGGCCCGCGATTCCTGACGAAGCGTCAGGATGCTTCCCTCACTTGGCTGTCGAAGCGGTGAGCCACTCCCACTCCTCGCCGAGCAGCCCGAACAGCACGCTGTCGTACCACTGCCCGCCCGGACGAGCACGGCGATCAGTCCCGCGCCCCGATCACCACGTGCGCCGACCACTCCTCGGAGACCGCCACGCGCGCGGTCAGGCCCGCCTCGGTGAAGGCGGCGAGCGCGGCCGGGACCTGCCGGGCGCTGGTCTCGGACAGGAGGCGGCCGCCGGGGGCGAGCCAGCGGGGGGCCTCGGCTGCGACGCGGCGCAGGACGGCGAGGCCGTCGGGGCCGCCGTCGAGGGCGGCGGGGGGCTCGTGGTCGCGGGCCTCGGCGGGGAGCAGTGGGAGGTCGGGCGTGGGGACGTAGGGCACGTTGGCCGTCAGGAGGTCCACCCGGCCGCGCAGGCCGGCGGGCAGGGCCGCGTAGAGGTCGCCCTGGTGGGCGTGGCCGCCGTACGGGGCGAGGTTGCCGCGGGCGCAGCGGACGGCGGCCGGCTCGATGTCGGCGGCGTGCACCAGCGCCCCGTCCAGCGCGGCGGCGAGGGCCGCGCCGAGCGCGCCGGAGCCACAGCACAGGTCCACCACGACGGACGCGTCGGGCACCTCGGCCAGCGCCTGGTCCACCAGGAACTCGGTACGGCGGCGGGGGACGAACACGCCGGGCTCCACGGCGATGCGCAGTCCGTGGAACTCGGCCCAGCCGAGGACGTGTTCGAGCGGCAGACCGGCCGCGCGCCGGTCCACCATCGAGGCCAGTTCGGCGGCGTCACGGGCGGTGGCGAGTATCAGCTCGGCCTCGTCCTCGGCGAACACGCACCCGGCGGCACGCAGCGCGGAGACGACGGCCTCGGGAGACAGGGAGGGGCTGGTGGGCATGGCGGACGGATGCCTTTCGGGAGCGCGGGATCGCGGGGTGCTCCCGCGGGCGCCGCGACGAGGGACGGTCACCCTACCCCAGCGGCCATCGCCGGGTTCGGCCCCCTGACGTCGTGAGTTGTACTCTGCAACCGGAATGCGGACCACCGGAACGCCGCAGGAGGGAGGCCCCCGTGAGCACAGCCGAGTCGGCCGTCGAGACGATCCAGCGTGAGATGACGGTCTTCGCCCGCCGGGCCCGCGCCTCGGCGGGCCGTATGCACCCCGAGCTGTCCCTGGTGTCGTACACCCTGCTCGGCCACCTGGAGGAGAGCGGGGGCTGCCGGGCCACCGACCTCGCGGCGCACTACGCGCTGGACAAGTCCACGGTGAGCCGCCAGGTCTCCGCGTTGCAGCGGGCGGGCCTGATCGAGCGCCGCCCCGACCCGGCGGACCACCGGGTCCAGGTGCTCCGGCTGACCGAGGCGGGGCAGGAGATCCTCGCCCAGGTCACCCGGCGCCGCCGGGCCGCCTTCCGGGAGCGGCTCGCCGAGTGGCCGCCGGAGGACCTGATCCGGTTCGCGGACTACCTGGAGCGCTACAACGCGGGGACCGGCGGCATCGGGCCCGGCTGACGGGCCTCACCCCACCGGCACCGCCGGCCGCCCGTCCGTCCGCCGCTCCGGGGCCCGTGCCCCCAGGAACGCGGTTCGCCTGCGCAGCCGGAAGCCCAGGGACTCGTAGAGCCGGATGGCGTTGGTGTTCTTGGCGCTGGTGTGCAGGAACGGGGTGTCGCCGCGCTCCCGGACGCCGTGCGCGACGGCGCGGATCAGCCGGCCGGCCAGACCCTGGCCGCGGGCGGCGGGGTCGGTGCAGACCGCGCTGATCTCGGTCCAGCCCGGCGGTCGCAGCCGCTCCCCGGCCATCGCGACCAGCGCGCCCTCGCGGCGGATGCCGAGGTAGGTGCCGAGTTCGATGGTGCGCGGCAGGAACGGCCCCGGCTGGGTGCGCGCCACCAGGTCCAGCATCTCGGGCACGTCGGCCGGCCCGAGGCGGACCGCCTCCGCGTCCGGCGCGGCGGCCAGACCGTCGTCCACGAGCTGGACGCCGTCCGCGTGGAAGGTGATCTCCCAGCCCTCCGGCACCTCCCCGCAGTAGCCGTTCAGCGGGACCTCCACGCCGGGACCGGCCAGCGCGGCGAGGTCCGCCCAGTCCCGCGCGTCCGGCTCGTCGGGCAGCGCCAGCCACGGGGAGACGTCGACCGGGTAGCGCAGCACCCGGCCGTGCCGCTCGGCGAAGCGGGCGTGCGGGCCGGTGAGGGAGGCGAGGGCGGGGTTGTCGAGGACGTGCGGGACGTCCGTGTGGGGCCGGGGACCGACGAGGCTCACGCGGCCACCTCGGTCACCGTGCCGGAGCCGTACGCCTTGCGCATTCTCATTCCTCGCTTCTCCCGCTTCTCGCACACTGTCACCGGCGCGCCGCCGCGGCCGGTACTGAACCCCAAGGAACGGCCGGCGGCCGGTATTCCCGCTGCCCGGCCGCGTTCACACGGCCGCAACGATCGGCCCGCGGCCCGGCGCCGGGCCGGTGACCAGGCACGGAGCACCCGCCGCGACAGCGTACGGTTGAAGTATGAACGTCACGCGAGGCTTCTCGGGCCGCGCGCGCGAGCACAACCCGGGTCTGCCGCCCGGACAGTACGACGCGCGCGACGACTGGCCCGTCCTGTCCGCCGAGGTCACCCCCGACCTCGCACCCGCCGACTGGACCTTCGGCATCGACGGCCTGGTCGAACGGCCGCACACCTGGGACTGGGACGCGGCGCACGCGCTTCCCGCGTCGGCGTACGAGGGTGACATCCACTGTGTCACCGGGTGGTCGAAGTTCGGGGTGCGCTTCGGCGGGGTCTCGCTCGACGCCTTCCTCGACGTGGTGCGGCCCGGCCCGGCCGCCACCCACGCCGTCGCCCGCTCGCACACCGGCTACACCGCGAACCTGCCGCTCGCCGACCTCACCGGCGGCCGGGCCTGGATCGTCTGGGAGTACGACGGCAGGCCGCTGCCGGCCGAGCACGGCGGCCCGGCGCGCCTGGTGGTGCCCCATCTGTACTTCTGGAAGAGCGCCAAGTGGATCGCGGGCATCACCCTCCTCGACCACGACGAGCCGGGCTTCTGGGAGGGCAACGGCTACCACGCGCGCGGCAACCCCTGGCAGGAGCAGCGGTACTCCGGTGACTGACACGACGACCACGCCCGGTGGTGCGCCCCGGTTCGCGGTGCCCGGCCGGATCGCCGTGAGCGAGCAGGCCGAGTCGGTGTGGCAGACGGCCACGCTGACGGAGATCCGCCGCGAGACCCCGCACGCGGCCACGTTCCGCCTCGCGGTGCCCCGGTGGGCCGGGCATCTGCCGGGCCAGCACCTGATGCTGCGGCTGACCGCCGAGGACGGCTACACGGCGCAGCGCCACTACTCGATCGCCTCCGCGCCCGACGACAGCGGGCACATCGAGCTGACCCTGGACCGGGTGCCGGACGGCGAGGTCTCCGGCTGGTTCCACACCGTGGCCCGGCCCGGCGACACGATCGAGGTGCGCGGTCCGCTCAGCGGCTTCTTCGCCTGGCCCGGCGACCGGCCCGCGCTGCTGCTCGGCGCCGGCTCCGGGGTGGTGCCGCTGATGTCGATGGTCCGGCACCACCGGGCGCGCGGCCTCGGCGTGCCGCTGCGCATGCTGGTGTCCGCGCGCAGCCCCGAGGAGCTGATCTACGCGGCCGAGCTGGGCGCGGAGACGACCCCGGTGTTCACCCGCGACGCCCCCGCCGGGATGCCGGTGGGGCGGGTGACGGCCGCGCATCTGGCACCGCTGCTGGCCGAGCGGCCGCCCGGCGGATGGGAGGCGTACGTGTGCGGCTCCAACGGCTTCGCCGAACACGTCTCCCGGCTGCTCGTGCGCGCCGGCCAGCCCGCGGACCGCATCCGCATCGAACGCTTCGGTTAGCCCACCGGATCCGCCGTCCTCGGGGGCAGATGGCTCGAACGCGCCCCAAGTGGGCCTGAACTCGCGGTTCGTCGGGTGGGCCGGATGCGCCGTACGGGGTACGAGACGGGTGTGGGCGCTCGCGCGCGCGACGGGGCGGCGTGACGGCGCGGGCGGCCGGTCGGCTTCGGCGAGGAGGCGGACATGCGGACCCGGATGCGTGGCTGGCGCTGGCGGCGCAATCCGCTGCGGCGCCGCAGTGACGTCGTCGAGGCGTGGACGGTGCTGGTCGTCGCCGTGCTGCTGTCCGTGGTGGCGCCCCTGGTCGGGGTGGCCGCGGGCCTGCACGCACAGGACCGGGCCGCGGCGGTCGCGGCGGCGCAGCGGGCCGCACGCCATCAGGTGCGGGCCACGGTGTCCGGCGATCCGCCCGTCGTACGGGTCGAGCGCGGGCGTCTCCCCCGCGCCGAGGTCCGCTGGACCGAGCCCGGCAAGGGGACCAGGACCACCTGGGCCCGGGTGCCCGCCGGAACCCGGGCGGGCGAGACAGTCTCCGTGTGGGTCGACTCCCGGGGCCACGCCGTCGCCGCGCCGGCGGCCGGCCGGGCGGTCGTGCGGCACGCGGTGGCCGTCGGGGCCTGCGCGGCGGCCTGCGCCGCGGGGGTGGTGTTCCTCGGTCACACCGTCGCGCGCCGGATCGCGCTGCGCCACCGGCTCGCGGAGTGGGAGCGGGCGTGGGCGCGCACGGGGCCGAGGTGGACCCAGCCCAGGGCGTGAGACCCGCGTCGCGGACCATGGTCCGCCGGGGCATCGCCCTCGTACGCTGGGCTTTCTCGTCCGAGTCCCCTCGCGAAGGCGGTGGCCGATGGCCCTGTTCGACCTGCCCCTGTCCGAACTCCGTTCCTACCGCGGCGAGTCCGCCGAACCGGAGGACTTCGACGCCTTCTGGGACACCACCCTGCGCGAGGCACGCGCGCATGAACTGGATGTCCGTTTCGAGCCGGTGGAGACCGGTCTGACCACGGTCGAGGTGTACGACGTGACGTTCGCCGGGTTCGGCGGGCACCCCGTCAGGGGCTGGCTGCGACTGCCGGCCGGCGCCACCGGACCCCTGCCGCTGGTCGTGCAGTTCGTCGGGTACGGCGGCGGACGCGGGCTGCCGCACGAGGACCTGCTGTGGGCGTCGACGGGCCGGGCGCACTTCGTGATGGACACCCGGGGGCAGGGCAGCGTCTGGGGCGGCGGGGGCGGCACCGCCGACCCGGTGGGCTCCGGGCCCGCCTACCCCGGCTTCCTCACCCGGGGCATCGACGCGCCCGAGAACCACTACTACCGGCGGGTGTTCACGGACGCCGTGCGGGCGGTCGAGGCGGCCCGCGCCCACCCGCTGACCGACGCGGCCCGCACGGTGGCGCTCGGCCACAGCCAGGGCGGCGGCATCACCCTCGCCGTCGGCGCCCTGGTCCCGGACCTGGTCGCGGTGGCGCCGGACGTGCCCTTCCTGTGCGACTTCCCGCGCGCGGTCACCCTGACGGACCGTCACCCCTACCGTGAGGTCGGCCTGTTCCTGAAGACGCACCGGGGCCGTACGGCGCAGGCGCTGCGCACCCTCTCCTACTTCGACGGCGTGCACTTCGCGGCCCGCGGCCGGATGCCGGCCCTGTTCTCGACGGCCCTGGAGGACGAGACCTGCCCGCCGTCGACCGTGTTCGCCGCGTTCAACTCCTGGGCGCACGAGGACAAGGCGATAGAGGTGTACGAGTTCAACGACCACGAGGGCGGCGGCCCTTACCACGACGCGGCGAAGCTGCGCTGGCTGCGGTCGTACGCCTGAGATCCCCTCTTCCTCCGGCCCCGACCGGTCGGTATGTTCGGGGTGCCCGGTCCGGGGCCGACACGGGCCGGGCTTTCCCGCGACCACGGAGGGCCCATGTCAGCCACGCACGACGCCCCGCGGACCCCGCCGGCCCCGGCGCCGGTCCGGGTCCACGGGTACTGCGAGCCCCGGTTCGCCGCCGTGCGCGAGGCGTTCGAGGAGAACTTCCGCGCGCGGCGGGAACTCGGCGCGGCGGTGGCGGTCACCCTCGACGGGAGGACCGTGGTGGACCTGTGGGGCGGCTGGGCGGACGCGGCCCGCACCCGGGCCTGGGAACGGGACACGCTGGTGAACGTGTGGTCGACCGGCAAGGGCCCGGTGGCGCTGTGCGCGCATCTGCTCGCCGACCGGGGACTGCTCGACCTGGACGCGCCGGTGGCCCGGTACTGGCCGCGGTTCGCGGCGGCCGGCAAGGAGAAGGTGCTGGTCCGGCATCTGCTGTCGCACCGCGCCGGGCTGTGCGGGCTGCGCGAACGGCACTCCCTGGAGGACCTGTACGACTGGGAGTTGACCACCGCGCGGCTCGCGGCCACGGAGCCCTGGTGGGAGCCGGGCACGCGGTCCGGGTATCACGTGGTGACGTACGGCTTCCTGGTCGGCGAGGTCGTACGGCGGATCACCGGGCTGAAGCCGGGGGCGTTCCTGGAACGGGAGGTGACCGGGCCGCTGGGCATCGACTTCAGCGTGGGCCTGCCGGCCGGGGAGCACGGGCGGGCGGCCGAGCTGACGCGCACGCCGGCCGCCTCGGACGAGGAAGGCTCGCCCACCTTCCGCAACCTGACCCGGCTCAGCCTCGCGGCGCTGGCCAACCCCGTGATCGGCCCGGCGCACGCGAACACGCCCGAGTGGCGGGCGGCGGAGGTCCCGGCGGGGAACGGGCACGGCACCGCGCGGGCGGTCGCGGCGCTGTACGGCGTCTTCGCCGGCCGTGGCTCCTTCGGCGGGCGGCGCATCCTGTCGCCCACGGCGGCGGAGCGGGTGCGCGAGGGGCAGGGGAGCTGTGTCGACCTGGTGCTGGGAGCCGGTCTCGGGGGCGAGAGCGAGATCGGGCTCGGCCTGTGGCTCAGTGGGCCGCGGGGCGCGTACGGGCCCAATCCGCGGGCGTTCGGCCATGACGGGTTCGGCGGTTCGTGCGGGCTCGCCGATCCGGAGGCCGGGGTGTCGCTGGGGTACGTCGTGAACCGGATGGGTCCGCGCATCATGGACGACCCCCGGAAGATGGCGCTGGTCGACGCCCTGTACAGCGCCCTGTGATCACCGGCACCGCCTCAACTCCGAGCCGGCGGACCGGACTTGCGGGCCACGACCAGCCGGGCCCGTGGGCTGCCGTCGTCGCGGAGCCCGAACTCGGGCAGGGCGGACAGCCCGGTCGTGAACCCGGCGCGGTTCAGCTCGGCCAGCACCCTGCCGAGCCCGAACGCCCGGTAGTACATGACGAATCGCGGGCGCCACAGGGCGTTGCGCACCCGCATCACCGCGTCGAAGCCGAGCAGCGCCCAGAACGCGGGGCTGCTCGCGCGGGGCGGGGCGAGCACCGGGAAGGCGAAACTGCCGCCGGGCCGCAGCGCCGAGTGGACCTGGGCGAACAGGCCCGGCAGCTCGCGGGGCAGGAAATGGCCGAACGCCCCGAAACTGACGACGAGATCGAAGGCCGCGGTGAAGGGCAGCGCCCGCGCGTCGCCGCGCACCCAGCCGACCGCGGGCCCGTCCTCGGGCCGGACCCGGCGCCGGGCGATCTCCAGCATCCCGGCGCTGAAGTCGACGCCGACGGCGCTGCGACGGCACAGCCCGGCCAGCACCTGGGTACCGGCGCCGGTCCCGCAGCACAGGTCGAGACCGTCGGCGAACGGCCCCAGCGGGACCAGCGCCCGCGCCACGGCGTCGAGCACGCCGTCGCAGGTGCGGAAGGGCGTGTGGTCGAATTTCGGCGCGAGCAGGTCGTAGCCGTGCTCGACGGACGACAGCGCCTGGACGGCGAGTTCGCGCAGCGTGGGGCCTTCGGGTCCGAACATGTCCGTCGGCCCGTCAGCTCTCGTACCCATGGATCAGTCTCATCCGCACCGACCCAACCTACAGGGGTGATCCCGATGCACGCGTTCCGTACGGCCGTCGAGGCCGGGGACCTGGACGCCGTGGAGGCGCTGCTGGCCGAGGACGTCGTCTTCACCAGTCCCGTCGTCTTCAGACCGTATGCCGGCAAGGCGATCACCGCCGCGATCCTGCGCGCGGTCTCCCAGGTCTTCGAGGACTTCCGCTACGTCCGGGAGCTCGGCGCCCCGGACTCCCCCGACCACGCGCTGGTCTTCACCGCCCGGGTGGGCGAACGCGAACTGACGGGCTGCGACTTCCTGCACGTCGACGAGGAGGGCCTGATCGACGACCTCATGGTCATGGTGCGCCCGCTGTCCGGCGCGCAGGCCCTCGCCGAGGCGATGGGCGCGCGCTTCGAGCAGATCGCCGAGGAGGCGCGGGCGCGTTCGTGATCCGAGGGGGGGCGGCCCGCGCCGGGCCGCCCCCCCTGCCCGGGCGCCTGTCCGCCCGTCGGGAATAGCTCCGCACGTCGCTCTGTTGACGTGACCGAGCGCACCGGTATAGTGCGAGCAGCGCGTGTGCGTGCCCTTCGTACCGGCACCGACGTCGCCGTCTTCTCTCCCAGCCCCCCGGCCGAGCCATCGCCACGGCCCCGGGCTTCTTCTTCGCACCGCCTCGTGACCAGGGCTTTCACCGCCGTGTCCGGGGTGTCGTTCCCGCCGCCCGGAGGCAGGTCGTATCCGCCTCCCCTCGCGGCCGTTCCCCTCCCTCGCTCGCTTTCTCCCCCACTCCTGGTCCACTCCTGGTCCGCGAAAGGACACCACTCCATGACCACCACGATCGAACATCCCCCGGTGGAGCTCCAGGCCCCGGCCGCCCGGCTCGTCTCCGGTGTTCTCGACATCGACGCGCACGGGAAGGGGCACCTGAGGCCCGCCGCCCTCCTCCCCACCCCCGCCGACCCGCAGGTGCCGGCCGCGCTGATCCGCAGGTACGGGCTGCGCAAGGGCGACCTGGTCGAGGGCGTGCGGGGCGCGCAGCGCGCGCTGACCGAGGTCGCCCGGGTCGAGGGCCGCGCGCCCGGGGACCTCACCGCGCGCCGGCACTTCCGCGACCTCACGCCGCTCCACCCGCGCCGGCGCCTGCGCCTGGAGCACCCGGACGCCCAACTGGCCGGCCGGGTCGCCGACCTGTTCGCACCGGTCGGCAAGGGGCAGCGCGGCCTGCTCGTGGCCCCGCCGAAGACCGGCAAGACGGTGCTGCTGAGGCAGCTCGCCGCGGCCGTCGCCGGGAACCATCCCGAGTGCCGGCTGATGGTCGTGCTGCTGGACGAGCGCCCCGAGGAGGTCACCGAGATGCGCCGCACGGTGCACGGCGAGGTGTACGCCTCCACCTTCGACCGCACGGCCAAGGAGCACATCGCGCTCGCCGAACTCGTCGTCGAACGGGCCAAGCGGCTGGTCGAGGCGGGCGAGGACGTCGTCGTCCTGCTGGACTCGCTGACCCGGCTGTGCCGGGCGCACAACAACGCCGCCGGCGCCGGCGGCCGTACCCTCAGCGGCGGTGTCGACGCGGGCGCGCTGCTCGGCCCCAAGCGGTTCTTCGGGGCCGCCCGCGAGACCGAGGAGGGCGGCTCGCTCACCATCCTGGCCACCGCCCTGGTGGACACGGGGTCCCGTGCCGACGGCTACTTCTTCGAGGAGCTGAAGGGCACGGGCAACATGGAGCTGCGGCTGGACCGGGAACTGGCCGGGCGGCGCGTCTTCCCCGCCGTGGACCTCGAAGGATCCGGCACCCGGCGCGAGGAACTGCTGCTCACCCCGGCCGAGTTGAGCGCCGTACACGGGCTGCGCCGCGCCCTGCGCTCCCGCGAGGGCGCGCCGGCGGGCCTGGAGACGCTGCTGGAGCGGATGCGGCGCACCCCCGGCAACGCGGCGTTCCTGCGGCAGGTCGTGCCGACGCTGCCCGTGAGCTGACCGGGTGCGGCATCCGGGTTGCTCCGCTGGGCCGGACGGCGCGGCCGGCGCGCGGGCGCCCCTCCCATTCGTACGTTGATCATATGATCACCAGATTCAGATATCGGGCGGTCGTACCCGCCTGTTCCCTCTGCGTGGCGGGCCTGCTGGCGTTCACCCCGGCCGCGGCCGGCGCCGCACCGGCCGCGGCACACCCCCGCGGCACCGCCTGGCCGCGCGGCGGGGAACCCGCACCCCCCGCGCCCCGGGCGGCCGTCCCGGCCCCGTCCCTCCTGTACCGCTCCGGCGTGCAGGTGCGCCCGCGCCGGGGCGCCCCGGATCTGCCGGAGGTCTCCGCGCTGTCCTGGCTGGTCGCCGACGCGGGCAGCGGGCAGGTGCTGGCCGCGAGCGAGGCACACCGCCCGCTGCCGCCGGCCAGCACCCTGAAGACCCTGTTCGCCCTCACCGTGCTGCCGAAGCTGCCCGCCACGATGCAGCACACCGTGCGCTACCAGGAGCTGGCCGACGTCGCCGAGGGCAGCAGCCTGGTCGGGGTCGAGGAGGGCCACAGCTACCGGGTGGCGGACCTGTGGCGGGGGGTCTTCCTCAGCTCCGGCAACGACGCGGTGCACGTGCTCGCCTCCCTGAACGGCGGCTGGGAGACCACCGCGAGGCGGATGCAGACCAACGCCCGCGCGCTGGGCGCCCTGGACACCCATGTGCTGTCCCCGGACGGCTACGACACCCCCGGGCAGGTGTCCTCCGCCTACGACCTCGCCGTCTTCGGCCGCGAGGGCCTGCGCAACCCCGACTTCGCCGCGTACTGCTCCACCGCCCAGGCCGAGTTCCCGGGCGACGGGTCGCCGTACGCCATCGAGAACACCAACCGGCTGCTGACCGGCGAGGACGGCGTGGCGCCGTACCCGGGCCTGATCGGCGTCAAGAACGGCTACACCAGCAACGCGGGCAACACGCTCGTGGCCGCCGCCCGGCGGGGCGGGCGCACCCTTGAGGTGACCGTGATGAACCCTCAGACCGGCGGCGGTCTCGCGGTGTACGAGGAGGCGCGCGCGCTGCTCGACTGGGGCTTCGCGGCGGACGGCCTGGTGGATCCGGTCGGCTCGCTGGACGGGCTGCGCCCCCGGCCCCGGCCGGCCGCGTCGGCCGCCCCGGTGGCGGCGGCCACGTCCGGGACGCCGGACGACGACTGGTCGGGTACCGCCGTCGGGGTGGGGCTCGCCGGACTGGGCGCGGCCGCGCTGGCGCTGGCCCTGCGGGTCAGGGCCAGGAGCAGGGGGGCGGCGCGCGGCTAGGGGGTGTCCGGCGGATCTTGGCGCAGACGCGGGGTCCGGCACGCCGATCTGCGGCGTTGTCGTCGGTCGCCGACTCCCCCACGCTCG
>NZ_JBEZND010000061.1:0-36716 GCF_040706415.1 Streptomyces sp. NPDC048106
GGCCGGCATGGTGTGCATCGCGACGGTCGCGTTCTTCCTGTACGCGTACCGCGTCTGGGTGTCGTACGGCATCGAGGCCGCGACCCGGGCCACCCCGGCGGATCTGCGCGCGATCGAGACAGCCGCCGAGGTCTGCCGGGAAGGCCATCTGACCGGAAACCCAGACCTGTTCGACCGCGGTGACGACGAGTTCCACCTCGGCATCGCCAAGGCGTCGCAGAACCCCTTCCTCGTCGAGGCCGTGCGCGAGATCCGCCGGCTCCAGCGCCAGTCGAGCATCATCGGGCTGCACGGCACGGTCGGCGGGCACGCCGAGGAAGCCGTGGTGGAGCACGCGGCGATCCACCGCGCGATCAGGGACGGGGACCCGGAAGCGGCCGCTGAGGCGGCGACGGTCCACCTGGACAAGACACTTGAGGACTACCGCCGGGAGATCCGGCGTCGCGTGTTCGGCTGAGGCCGCGGTCGGCAGCCGGGTCGTCCGTAACGGGTCGACTCCAAGCCCGCCGGCGTCGACGCACCGGCCCGACCGCACGCCCGTGATGGTGCCGTCGGAGTTGACGTACTCCTGCCCGTTCGCCGAGAGATGGGATGTCTACGAGGGATCGTCGTGATGGAGTGGCGCATTCCCGGTCAGTTGTCGTCGGGGTGTGGACATCCATCGACCTACCCCGTATACATTCACCCCATGTGCCTCGGGGCGCACCTCCCCAAGGTGCCGTCCGCCCCGCGACCCTCATTCCAGTCCCCAGGGAGGAAGAAACCCCGATCATCCCCCCTCATGTTAGCGCTAACAACAAGCGTCCGGTCCGGCTCCCGCAGCCATGCCGGTGCGGGGTGAGACCCGCTGAGCGTTTCCCTTCGGACGGCCACGCACTCTCTCTGTCACCTTCGTCCCCCCATATGTGCGAGGAACAGGACAATGCAGCCTTCATCCGTTTCCCCCCGCAACGCCGCGGCGCGTAGACGCCGGTTCCCGACGACTGCCGCCGTGTGCGTGATGGCGTTGCTGACCACGATGCTGGCGACCGCGCTGACGTGGTCGGTGCCGGCGTCCGCGGTCGCCGCACCGCTGGTGAGCTCGGCCTCGGGACGATGTCTCGACGTCAAGGGCAACGTCGCCACGGCGGGCACCGCCCTTGAGATCTGGGACTGCAACGGCCAGGCGAACCAGTCCTTCGAGTTCACCTCGTCCGGTGAGCTGCGGACCATGGGCGGCACTCGCTGTGTGGACGCCTCCAACGGCCAGACGACGCCGGGGACCCAGGTGATCATCTCGACCTGCGGCGGCCAGTCCAGCCAGCAGTGGCGGCAGAACTCCGACGGGTCCGTCACGGGCGTGCAGTCGGGGCTGTGCCTGGACGTCAACGGAGCCGGCACCGCCAACGGCACCGCCGTCATCCTGTGGACCTGCAACGGCCAGAGCAACCAGAAGTGGAGCATGTCGTCGACGACCCCGCCGGCCAACGGCTCGCACTCCTGTGACATCTACGCCGCGGGCGGTACGCCGTGCGTGGCCGCGCACAGCACGGTCCGCGCGCTCTACGCCTCCTACAGCGGCAACCTGTACCAGGTCAGGCGCTCGTCGGACAACGCGACCAGGGACATCGGAGTACTCGCGCCCGGCGGCTACGCCAACGCGGCGGCGCAGGACTCGTTCTGCTCGGGTACCTCGTGCGTGATCACCGCGGTCTACGACCAGTCGGGGCACGGCAACGACCTGTGGTACCAGGGCTCGGCACAGGTTCCCGGGTCGAGTCAGAGCAGCCCGGCGACGGCGACCTCGCAGTCGCTGACGGCCGGCGGGACCAAGGCGTACTCGCTGTACATCAACCCCGGCAACAGCTACTGGCGGGACGGTCATCTGACGGGTGTGCCGACAGGGAGCGCACCCGAGGGCGCGTACATGGTCACCAGCGGCACCCACGTGAACAACGGCTGCTGCTTCGACTACGGCAACAGTGAGACGACCCGCAATGCCGACGCGGCCGGTGCCATGGACGCGATCAACTTCGGCACCGAGTGCTGGTTCGGCGGCTGCTCGGGCAGCGGGCCCTGGGTCCAGGCGGACCTCGAATGGGGCCTGTACTCCGGGGGCAGCCAGTCATGGAACACCGGCCAGCGCGCCTTCACCAGCAAGTTCGTCACCGCCATGCTGAAGAACGACGGCACGTCGAGATTCGCCCTCAAGGGCGGCGACGCGCAGTCCGGCGGCCTCACCACCCTGTGGAACGGCGGACTGCCCAGCGGCTACAGCCCCATGAAGAAACAGGGGGCCATCGTGCTCGGAAGCGGTGGCGACTGCTGCAAGCCCGGCGGCGGCGCCAACCTGAGCGCCGGCACCTTCTACGAAGGGGCCATCGTCGCGGGGTACCCGTCCGACGCGACGGACGACGCGGTGCAGTCCGACATCACCGCGGCGGGCTACCGCTGACCCAGACCACGGTCGGAGGGAAGGCGGCGGTCCTCCGGCCGGCCCGGAGGACCGCCGCGCGAGCCGGCCGCCGCTGACGCGCCTCCCACCGAGGGAGCCACCGCCGGCGCCGTTCCGATCACCGGCCGCCGTGAGGCCGGCCGGACCAATCTGCGGGCGCCCTTCCGCGACCGGTACGCCGGTCCACGCGGACGTGTGCCCGGAGAGGTACCCGCACACAACGACATGGGAGGTCCCCGATGCCCCCGGGCATTCGCTTGCACCGATCACAACGCAGCCGGTCCGGCGTCCTCATCGCCGCGATGGCCGTGGCCATGGTGACGATCTTCGCCATGCTCACGGCCACCCCCGCCCAGGCAGCGACCACGCTCCGGTCGTTGGCCGAGGCCAAGGGCAAGTACTTCGGCACCGCGCTGACCGACGGCGACCTGAACGTCAGCGGGGAGATGTCGATCGCCAACGCGCAGTTCGACATGGTGACCCCGGGCAACGAGATGAAATGGGACACCGTCGAGCCGTCCAACGGCTCCTACAACTTCGGCCCCGGCGACCAGATCGTCAACTGGGCCCAGGCGAACAACGCCCGCGTGCGTGGGCACAACCTGGTCTGGCACTCCCAGCTGCCCGGCTGGGTCAGCAGCCTGCCGCAGAACCAGGTCCAGGGTGTGATGGAGTCCCACATCACCACCGAGGTCAACCACTACAAGGGCAAGATCTACGCCTGGGACGTGATCAACGAGCCCTTCAACGAGGACGGCAGCCTGCGCCAGGACGTGTTCTACAACGCGATGGGCTCCGGCTACCTGGCCGACGCGATCCGCACCGCGCACAACGCGGACCCGAACGCCAAGCTGTACATCAACGACTACAACATCGAGGGTGAGAACGCCAAGAGCAACGCCCTCTACAGCCTGGCGCAGTCGATGCTCTCCCAGGGCGTGCCCCTGGGCGGCATAGGCTTGGAGAGCCACTTCATCGACGGTCAGGTTCCCTCGTCGATGCTGGCCAACATGCAGCGCTTCGCCAACCTCGGCCTGGACGTCGCGATCACCGAGCTGGACGACCGCATCCAGCTGCCCACCTCCAGCGCGAGCCTGCAGCAGCAGGCCAACGACTACGGCACCGTGGTCAACGACTGCCTGGCCGTCTCGCGTTGTGTCGGGGTGAGCCAGTGGGGTGTGGACGACGGCCACTCCTGGATCCCCGGCACGTTCCCCGGTTACGGAGCGGCCACCATGTACGACAGCAACTACCAGCCGAAGCCCGCGTACAACGCCACGGTCTCCGCGCTGGGCGGCTCCGGTGGCAGCACCGGTGGCGGGACGACGGGCGCGCTGCACGCGGTGGGTGCGGGCAAGTGCCTGGACGTGCCGAACTCGTCGACCACTCCCGGGACGCAGGTTCAGATCTGGGACTGCAGCGGCCAGTCCAACCAGACCTGGACCCGTACCTCCTCCGGCCAGCTGACGGTCTTCAGCGGCAGCAGCCAGCTCTGCCTGGACGCCTACAACCAGGGCACCTCCCCCGGAACCAAGGTGGAGACCTGGACGTGCGACGGCCAGTCCAACCAGCAGTGGACCCTCAACTCCAACGGCACCATCACCGGTGTCCAGTCCGGCCTGTGCCTGGATGTCACCGGGGCCTCCACGGCCAACGGTGCCCTGGCCGAGCTGTGGACCTGCAACGGCGGCTCCAACCAGCGATGGACCCTCGGATGACCTCCTGAGGACCCACAGCGACGCGAAACGCCGGGACGGCACGCACCGCCGTCCCGGCGGTCGCTGGGGCAGGACCTCCGACACCGGCAGCAAGACGCCTCCGCCCCGAAAGGAAGCCACCGTGTCAGCATTCAGCCGGTTGCTCCGGCAGTTACGAACGTCGACGGCCGTGCTCATCGGCCTCGTCCTGGCCGCCGCCGGCATGGTCGCCGGCGTCGCCGAGCCGGCCCACGCGGCCACCTCGATCACGATCGACGGCTCCTCCGGCGGCCGTACGTTCGACGGTGTGGGCGCGATCAGCGGCGGCGGCGGCAACAGCAGGCTCCTGGTCGACTATCCCGAGCCCGAGCGAGGCCAGATCCTCGACTACCTCTTCCGGCCCGGCTACGGCGCCTCCCTGCAGATCCTCAAGGCCGAGATCGGCGGTGACACGAACTCCACCTCGGGTGCCGAGCCGAGCCACGAGCACACGCGGGGAGACCTGAACTGCGACCGGGGCTACGAGTGGTGGCTGATGGAGCAGGCCAAGGCGCGCAACCCGAACATCAAGCTGTACGGCCTCGCCTGGGGCGCGCCCGGCTGGATC
The DNA here is from genome assembly GCF_040706415.1 of Streptomyces sp. NPDC048106. Lineage (NCBI taxonomy): Bacteria > Bacillati > Actinomycetota > Actinomycetes > Kitasatosporales > Streptomycetaceae > Streptomyces > Streptomyces sp. NPDC048106. The sequence goes on from NZ_JBEZND010000061.1 coordinate 4,739, forward strand.
GGCAACGGCGACTTCTGGTCCACCGACATGATCAACTACCTGGTCTCCTGGCTGGGCTGCGCCAAACAGCACGGGCTGACCATCGACTACCTGGGCGGATGGAACGAGCGCGGCTACAACGTCTCCTGGTACGAGCAACTGCGCAGCGCGCTCAACAGCAACGGTTACGGCAGCGTCAAGATCGTCGCAGCCGACTCCGACTGGACCGTTGCCAACGACGTGGACTCCGACTCGGCCTTCGCCTCCTCGGTCGACATCATCGGCACCCACTACCCGTGCGGGTACCGGTCCGCGCAGACCGACTGCAGTGTGCCGTCGTCCGCCACGTCGTCCGGCAAGCAGTTGTGGGCCAGCGAGAACGGGTCCGACGACTACAACGCCGGAGCCAACGCGATGGCCCGCGGCATCAACCGCGGCTACATCGACGGCAAGATGACCGCGTACCTCAACTGGCCCGTGGTCGCCGCGATCACGCCGAACCTTCCGTACCCCACCATGGGTCTCGCGCTCACCGCGCAGCCGTGGTCCGGCTACTACGCGATCGGCAAGAACGCCTGGGTGATGGCCCAGACCAGCCAGTTCACCGCCCCGGGCTGGCGGTATCTCGACTCCTCCAGCGGCTACATCGGCGGCAGCCGCGGCAACGGCAGCTACGTCTCGCTGAAGTCCACGAACAAGTCCGACTACTCCACGGTCATCGAGACCATGGACGCGAGCAGCGACCAGACGCTGAACTTCAACGTCACCGGGGGACTGTCCACCGGCACCGTCCACGTCTGGTCGACCAACGTCAACTCCACCGATCCAGCTGACTACTTCGTGCACTCCTCGGACATCACCCCGTCGAACGGCGGCTTCAGCCTGACAGTGCGGCCCGGCCGTGTCTACACGATCACCACCACCACCGGCCAGGGCAAGGGGACGGCCGCCGGCCCGGCCCAGAGCACGATGAGCCTGCCCTACAGCGACGACTTCGACGGCTACACCACCGGCGCCGAGGCGAAGTACCTCATGGACTGGCAGGGCGCCTTCGAGGTCGCGGCCTGCGGCGGCGGCCGCAGCGGCAAGTGCGTGCGGCAGATGAGCGCGCAGGCACCGATCACCTGGGACCCGCTCACCGATCCGCACGCCCTGCTCGGCGACCTCGGCTGGAGCGACTACACCGTCTCCTCCGACGTACTGCTTGAGAAGTCCGGGTACGCCGAACTCCTCGGCCGAGCCAACACCCAGAGCTACAGCGGGGCGGCGGGCCTGAACGCCTACCACCTTCGGGTGAGCGACACCGGAGCCTGGTCGATCCTCAGGTCCGACACCGGCGGCAACGTGACCACGCTGGCACACGGAACGACCGCGGCAATCGGCACCAACAAGTGGCACACCCTGTCACTCGCCTTCTCCGGCAGCGCCATCACCGCCTCGATCGACGGTTCCACGGTGGGCTCGGCCAACGACTACGGCTACGCGGGCGGGCAGGTCGGCTACGCCACCGGCCAGGGCGAGACGGCGCAGTTCGACAAGCTGTCCATCACCCCCGGCCCGGGCGGAACGGGCGGTGGTACCACCGGCCCCATCACCGGCGCCGGCTCCGGCCGCTGCGTGGACGTGCCCAACCAGTCCCAGACCAACGGAACCCAGGTGGAGCTGTGGGACTGCAACGGCGGCAGCAACCAGCAGTGGACCAGCACCTCAGCCGGTGAGCTGCGGGTCTACGGCGGTGACTGCCTGGACGCGGCAGGGCAGGGCACCAGCCCCGGCACCAAGGTGGACATCTACACCTGCAACGGCGGCGGCAACCAGAAGTGGACACTGAACGCCGACGGCACGATCACCGGCAACCAGTCCGGGCTGTGCCTGGACGCCACCGGCAACGGAACCGCAAACGGCACCCTGCTGGAGCTGTGGACCTGCAACGGCGGCAGCAACCAGAAGTGGACCCGCTACTGACCCGCGCAACATGAACACCGCAGTGACGCGGAGGAATTAGGGGCATCCCTCCTTCCTCGCCGCCGAGATCGACACCCACCTACAACACTGGTCCGCGACCGGGGCAGGGGGGCTTTCGAAGCCTCCCTGCCTTCCCCGGCAACGGCATGGCCGCTACTCGGACAGGAACAGCTTCGCCTGTGCCGTGAAACGGGCCGCCTGTTCGATCTGGATCCAGTGACCGGCGTGCGGGAGGACATGGAGCTGGGCGTTGGGCAGGTGCTCGGCCAGATAGTGGCCGGCCTTCACCGGCAGCATCCGGTCCTCCCGGCCGTGGAGCACCAGTGTCTGGTGGACGATGGCCGTCAGGGCCTCCGGTGAGTACTTCACCGGCGGGTACGCGGGGTCGAAAGTCGCCAGGTGCGAGCGCCGTACGTCCTCGCGGGTCGCCAGTGCGACCCGGGTCCGGGCATTGTCCTCGATCTCGCCGCCGAACAGGCCGGGGTCGTGGACGAAGCGGACCAGCAGGTCGGCCATGGCCGCGGGGGAGGGGTCCTGGTAGAAGGTGATCAGCTTCATCAGGTCCTCGCCCGGGGCGAGCGGTGCCCCGCCGCTGCCCATGAGGATCATCCGGTCGACGCGCTCCGGCGCGAGCTGCGCCACCCGGAGGGTGATCATGCCGCCCATCGAGTTGCCGACGAAGTGCGCCTTGTCGATGTCGAGGGCGTCGAGGAGGGCGATCACGGAGCGGGCGCGTGCGTCCGTGTAGCCGGGCATGCCGCCGGTGGGGGCGGGGTCCGGGTGGTCGGAGTCGCCGAAGCCGAGCACGTCGGGGGCGACGCAGTAGAAGTCCTCGGCGAACGAGGGCATCAGGTGAGCCCAGTTGGCGGGCGCGCTGACCCCGGGACCGGAGCCGTGGAGGAACAGCACCGCCGGGTGGGACGGCTCGCCGCAGGTGTAGACACGCAGGCGGTGACCACCCGCGGCGACGTCCTGGCTGTGGACCTCGTGACCCGAGGTGATGGCGGGGTTCACTCGGCGGCCCTCCCGGCGGCTGCCTTCATCGCGGCCTCTTGCAGTTCCTGGCCCCGCTTGGCCAGTTCGATCAGGGAGGTGCCGAGCTCCATGGGGTTCTTGTGACCCCACGCGCTGATGGTGTCGTACTCGGCCACCTCCCAGGTGCTGTCGTCCTCGATGATCAGACCGCCCCAGCCGTATTCGACGGCGATGCCGGAGGGCGAGTGGGCGTAGAAGGAGAACATCTTGTCGTTGGGGTGCATGCCCAGGGTGTGCAGCAGGGGGACACGGGCCTCGACGATGCGGTCGTAGGCCCAGCCGACGTCTGACATGTCGTTGTTCTCGATCAAGAAGTGGTGCAGCTTGAAGGGCGCCGGCATCTCCGCGAAGGCCAGCGTGTGGTGGCGGCCGTTGCAGTGGGTGAAGGCGGCGTCGACGAAGACGCCGGGGGCGACCTCGTCCTTGATGTAGTCGGAGAGCCTGAAGCCGAGATGCCCGTAGAACTCCAGCATCCGTTCGCGGCCGCCACCGGGGGTGCAGAGCAGGAACATGTGACCGGCACCGCCCTGCCGGGTCTGGAAGCCGTACTTGTTGACATCGCCGGCGTACGGGGTGTCTGCCTCCTTCAGGCCGTTGATCAGCTCGACGCGGTTGCCCTCGGGATCGGTGGTGACGTAGATCCGTCCCACGCCACGCTCGGAGGCGAGTTCCGCGCCGCCCTCGACGACCTCGTTGCCCTCCGCGCGCAGCAGTGCGACGACCTCGTCCAGATCGGCGTCGGAACCGCAGTCGAAGCCGGCGAAGGCCAGGTCGTTGCGGGGCCCGCGGACGACGATGGTGCGGTGGACGCGGTCGTCGAGGCGGAAGGTGCGGATGTCGTCCTCATGACGGGCGGGCATCAGGCCGAGGAGCCGGCCGGCGAAGCCGCTCCAGGCGTCGAGGTCGTCGGCCTCGATGCCGACATAGGAGAGTTCTTTGACGGTTGCGGGCATGTCAGGGGGTCCTTCCTGGACGTGAGGGGCGTGGATCAGGCGGGAACAGCGAGGCCGGACGGGTCCGCCGCGGCGACGAAGCGGTCCGGCCGGACGACGACCACCCGGGCGTCGTACTCGCGGAGCCAGGCGAGCAGGGTGCCGTCGATGTCGACGATCTCGTCGGGGCCCTCGGTGCCCTGGTCGGCCTGGCGGACGGTGAGGTAGCGGGCGCCCACCGCGTCCCAGGCCGCCTTCTCGTCGGGGGAGAGAACCGCGGTGGGGTCGACCCCGTCGCCCAGGACGGCGAAGCCGTCACCGAGCAGGTCGTCGAGGCGGCCGATGAGGCCGTTGACGGTGGCGGCGCGCGGCTGCGGGATCATCTTGCCGACCGCGCTGTCCGGCGACGCGGGGCCGGTGAACCAGCCGGCGACGTAGAACGGCGGCCACAGCAGCGGCGGGAGCTCGTCGCTCTGCGCGGCGAGGGCGGCCTGCTCCTCCTCGGTGAGCTGCTGGGTGATGACGCGGCCGAGTTGCACCGAGACCTCGGTGTAGAAGTCGACGTTGGGGCGGCGTTCGGCCTCGTAGGAGTCGAGGATCGACAGCGGCAGCGTGCCTTCGAGGACGCCGGCGAGCTTCCAGGCGATGTTGAAGGCGTCGCGGATGCCGGACTGCATGCCCGAACCGGCCCACGGCGGCATCAGGTGGGCGGCGTCACCGAGCAGGAAGACCCGTTCGCCCAGCCGCCAGGAGTCGGCGGAGCGGACGTGGTGGCTGTAGAAGGCGTGCCCATGGATGTCGATGTCCTCGCGGGACACGCCGACCGACTCCAGCAGCGGCCACAGCGACTCCTGGGTGGCGAAGTCCGCGTCGGTCTCCTCCGGGCGGAGCGGGAACTCCCAGCGGTGGTTGTCCCGGCCGAGTGCGATGTCGACGACCGGCCGCTCCTTGTCCGACCAGAAGGTGAGGATGTGGCGGCTGGGCCACCATCGCTTCACCTTGCCGTCGACGACCACCCAGCGGACGTCGACGGTGCTGCCGACCAGGCTGATGCCCAGGCGCTCGCGGGTCCTCACCTCACCGCCGTGGCAGGCGAGGGCGTAGCGGGCGCGGAGGGTCGCCGTCTCCCCGGTGGCCAGGTCGCGGGTGTTCACGGTGACCCCCGCGGCGTCCTGGTCGACGCCGGTGACCTCAACGCCGTACCGGACACGGACCTTGTCGCCGTGGCGGGCGGCGCCGTCCCTGAGGGACTGCTCGAGGGCCGGCTGGTAGATCGCGTAGGAGGTGGCGTGGCCCAGTTTCCCGGGCGGGAACGGGATGTGCAGCAGTTCGGTGCCGTCGTAGGTGATCCAGCGCAGGGCGACCGTGGGATCCATGTCGGCCTTGACGGTCTCGTCCAGGCCGACCGACTGGAAGAGCCGCATCGTCCAGTCGTTGACCGTCACGGCGCGGGCCCTGCGGTAGATGTCGGTTTCGCGCTCGAACGCCACGGCGGTGACGCCCAGTGCCCCGAGCGCGTTGGCGGCGGCGACTCCCGTAGGGCCGTAACCGATGATCGCGACGTCGGTGTCGTATTCATGAGGACGCATGAGGAGCCCCGGATCTCTCGGGTCTGTAAGGAACGTTCCAGATGGAAGGTCGCGGGCAATTCGACAGGACGGCGTTCAGGGGTGTCAAGGTTCTGGAGTGAACGATCCAGAAAATCATCCGCGGTGCTGCCACTAGGCTGGCGGCATGCCGACCACAGCTTCCGGACGCCGCAACAAGCGCCTGCTCCAGGGCGAGCGCTCACGAGAGGAAATCCTCGACGTGGCCTCGCGGATGATGTCGCTACGCGGGTTCGACGGCACGAGCATTGCCGACATCGCCCGTGAGTCGGGGCTGCCGAACAGCTCGATCTACTGGCACTTCGCGTCGAAGCAGGGGATCCTCGCGGCGGTCATGGAGCGCGGGGCGACCCGTTTCTTCGCGAGCGCGTCGCCACCGGAGGTGGCGGCCGAGGACACCCCGGAGCGGTATCTGCACCGGGCGCTGGGAGAGGCGGGAGTCGCCCTCGCGGAGCACCCCGAGTTTCTGCGCCTGTTCGTGCTGCTCCTGCTGAGCGGGAGCGCGCCGGAGACGACGGAGATCGTGGAGCGGGTGAGGATCCGGGCGCGGGGGAGGCTGCACGAGCTGATCTGGCGAGCCTTCGCCGTGGTGGACCCGCAGCGGGCTCAGGAGGTGGCGGACGCCACGGTCGATTTCGCCCTCGCCGGGTTCGACGGGGCGTTCCTGGCCCTCCAGGCCAACCCCGCGGCGTCCCACGAACACCTGATGGGACAGCTGGCGACCGCTCTTGCCGCCGTCGGACGTACCCACCTGCCCGCCTGACCGGCCCGCTCGTCCGTCCACCCGACGCGCCCTGCCTGACTTGTCGACCGCGCCCCGTCGCTCCAGGCTGCCGGTTGGTGGGTTCTCCGGAGTCCTTACCGCAGCCCCCTTCCTCTGGGGCCGAGGACCAACAGGAGGACAGATGACGACCGACCCGACCGGTGACAACGACGGGCGCACGGCCCAAGAAGTGCGCGACTACCTGCTCACCCACTTGAACGACGCTCTGCGTCGGCCGGGAATGTACGGCGGGGAGATGGCACTCAGGCTCTACCTCGACGCAGTGGCGTTCATGGACGCCTCGGAGCAGGCATGGCAGCAGGAACTGAAGGATCTGCGAACCCGCCGAGGATTCGCCCCCACCGGCGTGAGCGGAGCCTTCCAAGATCTCTGGGGTGATACACACGAGGGCGCCGTGGCCTCGGTCTACGCCGAGATCGCGCACCGTCAAGGATGGCTGCGACTCGACCGGACCCTCACCTCGGCTGAGCACGACGAGATCCGTCGCGTCAGCGAGACCTGGTGCCGCAAGGACCGTCTCCTCAGCGACGTCGTCACGGCGTTCGGCCCGCCTTCGGTCCTGTTCGGGAGTAACAACCCCAACTACCCCAAGACGCTGGCCTACGCGACCGACCGACGTGATGACACCCTGCTCTGCTTCCACCTCTGGAACAGCTTCGTCCCGAGTCCAAGCTCGTCGTCGGTTTCCGTCCATGCCGAACCCGTTCTCTGGGCCTTCCGGGACGGCGGCACTCTGTTCACGGACGGCTTCACCTTCACCCCGGAGGGATCCGCCTGTCGGCGTGCGAGCTGAAGTGCGGGCGCGGGGGATATCAGGTTGCGACGCGGTCGGAGCCGCGGTGGAATCGGGCGGGCTGTGCACCTGTGGCCCGGACGGGGAGGGATCGGTTCGTGGACAGGACGACAGCGCTGGACAGCGTGCTGCAGCAGGCGCACGTGGTTCAGGTGACCTCGGTGAGCGGGTCCGGGCTGGACGGAGACATCCGGGTGGACCTCTCCGATCCGGCGGAGTCGGACCAGCTCAGGAGGGCCATGGCCGTGGAATCGCTGCCCGGCTTCCAATGCATGTGCCTCGGGGATGTCCGCTTCGATGTGTTCGACCGGGACGGTGGGCGGCTCGCAGTCGTCGTCCTGCACCACGGGACGGCACTGAGGTGGGGGCAGTGGGAGAGCGACGCTATCGTCGCCGACGGCCGCCTGCTCCTGGCGTGGTTGGACCGGCATGGCATGCCCGGCCCCATGCAGCAGTTCGAGGCCGCCCGGCAACGAGCGGAGGAGAGAATCCAAGAGGAGCGCAACTGGCTGGCCGCGATGCCCGCCGGACTGGAGGGGACCGCCGACCGGCTCATCGACCTCTCCCGCACCGGCTGCAGTCCCTCCCCTGAACTGCTCGCGGAACTCACGGACCGACTGCGACTGACGTTCCCCGACCCAGTGGAGCGGGTGCTGGCTCTGCTCGAGTGGTACGGCGCCGGCTGCGGGCGCTGCTCCGGCTACCCCGTCCACGAGGGCGTGCCCGGCGAGTTGCTCGGCAGGGTGCCGATCGCCGACCTGATCGCCGGTATGGCCGACCCGCGGGCCGAGGAGCGGCACGACGCTGGGGCCGTGCGGCATCTGGTGGGCTGGAAGACCCGCCCTCGCCAGAAGCGGGACGTTACCCGCCTGCCCGAACCGCTGCGTGTCCGACTGCTTGCGCACGCCCGCCGCTTTGGGGACTCCGACAAGCAGCGCCGCGCCGAACGGTGGTTGGCGCCCCCGCGGGCCTGAGACCCGTCGGAACGTTCAGCGGACGGCGAAGGGGGCGCGCTCAACGAGAGAGAGGGGACGTCGCCTCCCGCCAGTAAACGACCAGGCCGCAGGTCTCGGCAGAAAGGTAGTGGCCGGCACTCCGCGCGACTCCGTGTACGTGCTCGACGTCCTCTACGACCGCGACGGCGGCCGCCGCCCGGAGACGATCGTCACTGCCACCGCCTCGTACAGCGACATCATCTCGGCCTGCTCACGCTCGCCGGGTTCGCCTACGCGCCGCAGCCGGCGGACCTGCCTGACCAGAAAATGTGGCGCATCGACCGCACCGCCGATTACGGCTCTTTCCAGGACGCTGTTCGCGGCCGGAACGACCTCTGGCGCGACTTTCCCACCGAGCAGATCCAGCAATCAGATCGCCTCAACTGGGTTCTTCAAGGCGAGGTTCAGCAAGGGCGGTCGAAGGTCGGAACGGAACCGAGAGACCGGAGTCGCGCAGTCGGGCCAGAGCAACGGACAGGCACTGCTGAACAGTCCTCCCGTCGGCTCGCATCCCATGCGCCAGCGGGCCGCCGCTGGCGGCGAACGTCCACGCTGGCGCGTTGTCAGCCAGTCTCTCGGCGTCCATCCTGATCATGGCGTTCACACCCTGCTCGCCCAACCACTCCAAGATCAGGAGCGTCACATCCTCGACGCCGCGTTCCTCATCGATCTTCGGCAAACGGCCTCGGTTCCCAGTCATCACCCCGACTCTATCGAGGCCCCGGAGTGGTCCAGGGGCCCCAACCGGCAAGCGCAGAGCAGCCTGCATCCGATGCCCCGTTCCGCGGCCGGACCTCGCGCAGATGCCCTGGCTGGAGGAGATCCACGTAAACCTGCTCGACCGGCTCCAAGAGGCCAAGGAGCAGGGGTGGCTCGGCGAGGCGAGAACCCGGACGGCGGCTGACGGCAGTCTGACCGCGGGGCCCTCGCGTCTGGCCGCCCCCAGCGGCCTCAGACGCGAGGGGGCAGTACCTCGATGATCTCCGCTATGCCAGCGACAGGTCGGGCCTCGTGCATCGTGATCACGTCGCCCGGCTTCAGATGCTGCCACTTCTCTGGCTGCAGCGGAGCCAGGCGAACGTCGGCTGTCTCTCCCGGGCCGAGCTGCGGCGCGAACTCCACCCAGAGCCGCGCAATGTTCAGATCTCGCTGTCCAGCTGCGGTGCGGTGGCCAACGTCCCACAGAGGCCTGAGCTGGCCGTCTCCTGAAAACGCGCTCTGGCGTCCGCCCTCGTCAGCGCCCAGCAGCGTCAAGGTCGCACGGATCGTGCCGTGCTCGACCTCCCAACCCCGCCACTCGCACCACCGGCGACTGCGGTCGAGCATCATCTGCCTAGCGGCTTCGGCGAGCTTCTCCCAGAAGGTGACGGATGCCGGATGGACGTCCGCGATCTCGATGAGCACATCGAGCACCATCTCCCACTCCTGGAGCTGGATGTCCCCGCGAACGTCTGCGACTGTCTGGCCGTTCTCTGCTACGGCATCCGGGGGCAGCAGGTCGACCGCCTGCCGAAGGAGCGTGAACGCGTCATCCATGCGCTGGATTGTCGCCTGATCCCGAGCGCATTGTCACAGGTGAACAGGCACGACGTAGCGGCAGGCGACACGCCCGGACACCCACGGGTTCCGAGATTTCCGACCACTACTTTCAGCGACTCGACTGGCGAATGCCCGTGTCCGGCCGTCAGTTGGACCAGTTCGGATAGGACCAGATCGGCGCCCTCGGCCCGGTCCTCAACGCTCTCGTGCTGGCCAACGCCCGCTATATGGGCGCCGCCCTCATGCAGCTCAGCAGCCCGCCGGGCAGCTCGGGAAGCGTCCTTGCGCGACAACGGGCCTCCCCTGGGGTCGGCTCGTTGACCAGCACAGATGGCACGGTGAACGGGTGCCGGTGAGAGGGGTGTCACGAGTACCTCTGATCGGGCGCGCGGGAAGCTCCTGGAGATCGCTTCCCGCCATGCGGTTGATCGTTTTCCAGGTGACGGATGACGTCAGTCCCACCAGAAGTCCCAGTTGTGCGCACCGGTGATCCGTGCTGCGTATGCGGCCAGTGTGTACGGTCGGCTGCCTTGCCAGATGTTGTCGGGGCAGAAGGCGAAGTGCTCGGCTGCGACCAGGAGGGCGTCTTCTTCAGTCGTCGGTGGCGCTGCAACGCTGAGGTGCAGGTTGGAGAAGCCGACCGCGACGACACGGGCGCCGAATCGGTGCTCCCAGTCGCTGACGACCGCGGCAAACTTCCCTGTGTCGTTGTCGTAGTTGGCGGGACCGGACCAGCCTGCGGTTGCGAGGGATTCGGCGCCAGATGCGGCGGCGACCAGCCCCAGACGTGACCGGGGACGGTCGGCAAGGAAGGCCTGGGCGTAATCGGCGGCCAGTCGGTCGGGCCTCGTCACGGTCTCTCGGCTGGGTGGGCGTCCGGGCCAGCTTCGTCCGAAGGGGGCGGTGACGGCGAGACGCCGCTCGGCCTAGCGCCTGTCGTCGTCTTCGTCGACGGCGGTGTACGTCGCCCACCATTTCGCGAGAAGGGCGGCCGGGTCGTGGCTCGCCGCGGCGGACATCTGCTCCGGGAAGACCTCGCCCGATCCCCAGGGGCGGAACTCGGCATCGGCCGGATCCAGGGCGTCGAGCAGCAGGGGCCACAGGACGGAGTGGCCGTGTTCGGCGTGCTGCCGAGCCCACAGGCCGGCCGTGGCCGGTCCGTCGCTGAGCCATAGGGGTTGCCTGTCCCCATTGCCTTCACAGGAGGTGATCATCTGGCCGGCGGGCATCACTGAGCGGACCCGATCACACGGTCACGGAACTGCTGGAAGGCATACCAGCCGGATGTCTGCCCCGGGGTGATCAGGTCCCCCTCTGCGCAGTCGAAGACCTTGCAACACAGCACTTCGGCAAGACGGAAGACGGTGGTGAGTACGTCGTCGCCGGAGCCACGGATGTGGAGTACGACTGAGCCCACCGGGTCCTCTGATCCGATGCTGAGCTCCATGGACCAGGTGGGCCCGAGGATTTCCCCCCAGGCGGGGTCGCAGAGGTCGGCTTCCGGGACGGCGCGGGTGATGGTCGCAAGGACATCGTCCCGGCGGCCGAGCGGAGCTGGCTCGTATTCGTCGGGGAGACCTTGTATCGAGGTGATGTCGTCGGGCAGGCGCAGTAGGAGCACGTCCCAGCTCATGGCGTCCTTCCAGTTTGGGTGAGAGGTTCGGGCAGGCTGTTCAGATCAGCTGGAGCTGTTCTCCTGGAGGTTGAGGCAGGAGCGTCTTCTGCAGCTGGCGGATCTTCGCGCGCCAAGAGCTGCCATGTGAGCCGTCCCAGAGTTCGAGCAGCTCGGACGGCTCCGTCATGACGCGGTCGAGGGCCTGGAGGGCGAGATCGCGCAGGCCGGTGAGGTCAGGAAGGGGTTCTTTCGGCCCATAGACGGGCTCGGCAGGCGGGCCTCCGGGGCAATGCGCGGCAACGAGAGCAGCCGCGGCCACAGCTTCCTCGGATTCGGGTGTTTCGAGGTAGTCCGCGTTGTCAATCACACGGATGAGAGCGCTGCAGACGATGCCCTCTCGTTCGACTGCGGCTGCCGCATCAAGGTCACCGCAGAAGTCGGCTGCGGTGTCGTTGTCGAAGGGGCCGACGTCCCAAGTGCCCATGGTCTCTCCGGATCTTTGTGTTGACCGGGGCATCCTGACAGAGGCCACTGACAACGGCCGTGCGGTCCAGGGGATGCCACGAGCGCCTCAGACGAGGCGCCCAAGATGAGAAAACTAGTTGGAACCCAAGCTGCCGCGCACGGCACAGTGGTGGGGTGACTGAGCTGTGGGCACGCACCCTGACCTGGGCAGAAGTGGATCCGTTGCGGCATTCGTTCGAGCTGGACGAGGATGCGGCGCAGACGTTGGCCGGTCTTGTCGCACCTTTGCTGCCCAGCCGCGAGAGCGCCGACGAGCATCGATGGCGCTCGCTAAATCCCATCGGTCGGCCGTCGAGTGATCAGTGGTCACGGCGTTCGGCCTCGTCGCCGACGGAACGGCCACCAGCTTCCCCATGGTGCTGATCGCCTCGCTGATCCACAGCGCCACCTCGGTCGTCGCGCACTTCTTGGTCGTTCTCCCTGACGGCCACCAGCCGACAGATTGAGCCTGCACTGATTAACCACCGGCTCGACCGCTGGCAGGCCTCACCGGATGGGACGTGCGCACCTGCGCCGGGCTCAGCATCAGCCTGACGGCCCTGGACCAGCCGGACCCGGACCCGGACCCGGACACGGAACAGGACCCGGAGCCGGAGTCGGAGGCGGGTCGGAAGCCGAGCGGGAATCGGGCCGCGCCGGGAGGAGGCGGCAGCGCCGATCATGCCTGGTGGGGTGGAAGACCTGTTCAAGCACCCAGCACGCGTGTCACCAACGTCTTGGGCCAGCACAGCTAGGATGCCGACGCGCCCGGGACGAGTCGCCGGACGCTCGCGGCGATCCGGTCGAGGTCGACGTCGGCGGCGAGGGTGGCCTCGTCGGGGCGTTCGGCGATCGGCTCCCGCACGCCGAGCAGACCCTGCACCAGTTCGGGGAAGACCGTTTGGCCGACGAGGATTTCGGCCACCTCCCGCGCCGCCTCCTGCGTCAGGCTCCAGGTCCGGGAGACGTACGCGCCGATCCGCTCCATCGGGGCCTCGAAAACCGCCTCGTAGTAGCCGGACGCGATCTCGGGCACCCGCTCGGCCTCCGCGATCCCCATCCGCAGCGTGCGCAGGGACGAGGACCACAGCAGCAGTTGCAGCAGCCGCCCGCAGTAGCGCGCGAGGGCGTCGGCCGGGTCGGCCCGCTCCGCGGTGACGTAGTCCTCCGGCGAGGCCAGGCGGTCGAGGTAGAGCTCGCGTACCAGGGAGACGACTCCGGAGAAGAGGGCGTCCTTGCTGGGGAAGTGGGCGTAGAGCGAGCGCTTGGACGTCTCGGCCCGCTGGGCGACGACGTCCATCGAGGTGCGCTCGAAGCCGGCCTCGAGGAATACGTCCTTCGCTGTCCACAGGATGTGCTCGCGGAGCTTTTCGCCTCGTCGCGCCGGCATGGTGGCCTCTTCCAGAAGTAAACGGTACGGTTGAGTTTACAATTGGGGATCGTACGGAGGGCACTCATGATCGTCGTCACCGCACCCACTGCCAAGATCGGCCGCCATGTCGTCGAGCGGCTGCTCGACGCCGGCGAGCCGGTCCGGGTCATCGTCCGCGACCCGCAGCGACTCTCTCCCACCGTCCGCGACCGTGTCGAGATCGTGGAGGGCTCCCACCGCGACGCCGCTGTGGTCGACAAGGCCTTCGCCGGCGCCGACGCGGTGTTCTGGCTGATGCCCAGCGACCTCCGTGCCCCCGACGTGATGACCTCCTACGTCGAGGGCAGCAGGCCGGGCGTCGAAGCCGTCGCCGCGCACGGGGTCCGCCACGTCGTCGGGGTCTCGGCGCTGGGCCGGGGAACCGCCGTCGCCGACCGGGCCGGCAACGTCACCGCGTCGCTGGCCATGGACGACCTGTTCGCCACGGTCACGAACTACCGCGCCCTCGCCAACCCGACCTTCATGGACAACACGCTGCGCGACATCCGCACGATCCTGGGCGACGGCGTGATCTCCGGGCCCCTCGCGCCCGACCACAAGCTGCCCCTGGTGGCCACCCGCGACATCGGCAGCATCGCCGCCCGCCTGCTGCTCGACCGCAACTGGGCCGGATTCGCCGAGATCCCGGTGCTCGGCCCGCAGGACCTGTCGGGCAACGACATGGCCGCCGTCATCGCCGACGTGCTCGGCACCCCGGTGCGCTACGTACAGGTCGAGGCCGCGTCGCTGGAGGCTGCCATGCTCTCCTTCGGCGCGTCGCCCGGCATGGCCCGGGCGATGGCCGACATGGCGACGGCCAAGATCGACGGCCTCGACGAGGGCGTCGTCCGCACCACCGAGAACAGCACGCCGACTACCTTCCGCCAGTGGTGCGTGGAGGTCCTGCGACCCGCCGTCGACGCCGCCCGCTCCTGACCGTGCCACACGAGGAGTTGAGAAGCCGGTCGAGCTCGGCGAGCGGTAGGACTCACTCGTTGGCCTGTGGCGGTCGCATAGGGGCGAGGTCGCGATGGGCTATCTAGGTTGAGGGGACCGAACTCGTAGGCGCAGACTGCGCGGCCAGCAGCGGGTGCAGCGCCATACGGCTCCGGCACCCGGTGCATCGTGGCTATGCGATGCGGTCGGCGGAGGCTTCCCGCGTCGTGGTGGTCTGCCCGGAGACCTTGCCGTCGTGCAGGAAGCAGCGCAGTCTCCCGGCTGAGGGTCGGTACGACCCTTCCGCTTGACCAGGCGCTCGGCAAGCTTGGCCGGATCCCAGCCGGAGAATGCGGCGATGCCCCAGCCGGCGGGGGACGTCCGGGCGATCAGACAGATGTGCTGGCGCGCCTGGTCATCAATAGGTCAACCTACCGAGTGGAGCCGCTAGGTCGACGCGGCCTCCACACGCACAAGGAGCTTTGCGAGGTCGGCCAGCTGGCCGGTGTCCAGGGCGCCGAAGATGCGCTCGAGGGCCTGGCGGCCGGCCTGCTCGCCGGCCGTGAGCGCGGACCGCCCCTTCTCCGTCAGCCCAACGGTCTTGCGCCTCCGGTCGCCGGGGTCGACGACGCGGGTGACCAGGTGAAGGCGTTCGAGGGCCTCGACGGTCTGGGTCACCGACCGCGGTGCCTGGCCGAGAGCTTCGGCGAGTTCGGCCTGGTGCAGAGGGCCGCGCCCGGCGAGCACCTGCAGCAGCTTGATCCTGGAAAGCGTCAGTCCCGCTGCGGCCATCTGGCGGTCGACCGCGCCGCGTGCCTGGTGGGCGGCGGTCAGGAAGCGCAAGCCCACCTCGGCCGGGCCGAAGCTGGTCGGGAGGGCTGCACGTTCGCTCATGGTGTCGAGTATCGTCGCACACATAATTGATGAGGTACCTCACGAATGGAGCGACGATGGGCCAGCCTGTTGCCGTCATCACCGGTGCGACGTCCGGCCTGGGCCGGATCACCGCACGGGAACTCGCCCTGCGTGGCTACCGGTTGGCAGTCGTGGCGCGTTCCAAGAGCAGGAGCGAGGCACTGCTGGCCGAGCTGAGGAGCGTGGCCGAGGACGTCCGGGCCGAGGTCTTCCTCGCGGACCTCGGCTCGGTCCAGCAGGCCCGCCGGGCCGGCAGGCAGATCGTCACGCGCTACGAGCGGGTGGACGTCCTGGTCAACAATGCGGGCCTGCACGCCTTCAGTCAGCGAACCACCGCCGAGGGGCTGGCCGAGATGACCGCGGTGAACTACCTCGGCCCATTCGCCCTCACCCGTGAACTGACAGGCACGCTCCTCCGGTCCGCCCCCGCGCGCATCGTGAACGTCGCCTCGGAGGCGGCACGGCAGGCCGGTGGCATCGACCCCGCTGCCGACCTGCGCGACCTCGCCCCCTACACGCGCCGCGGCTCGATGGCGATCTACGGCCGGACCAAGCTGATGACGATCATGTGGACGCAGGAACTGGCCCGGCGGCTGGACGCCGACAAGGTCACCGTGAACTGCTGCGACCCCGGCTTCAACGTCACCGGCCTGGGCCGCGACCTGCCCGGCTCCGCCCTCCTGGAGCGCGTCCTCACCACTTTGCACGTGGGTGACCCGCGCAAGGGAGCCTCGATCATCGTGCGCCTCGCCACCGACCCGGCATTCGGCCGAATCAGCGGGGGTTACGTCTCCGTCCGGGACGCCACGCCCTTGCCGTGCCCCAAGCCCGGGCGCGCCCCGGAGACGCAGAAGCGGTTGTGGTCGGAGACGGTGGCCCTGCTGGACAGCACTCTGGAGGAGAACGAGCCGCTGCTGGACGGCGCAGGTGCTGACTGAGCATTTCGAAGCGTCGGCGCCGGGGTCGGCGTCCGGGGCGCGCACGTGCTTGCCCACCGGTCCGGCGGCTGTGACCGGCAGCCGCCTCGGATGCGGGGGCCGTTGGGCGCGACCCGGTGGTGTGCGCGCAGAAAGCGCCTTCCTGCTGGGACGACAGAGGCCTTGGACAAGCCTCATCGTCCGGAGAATGGGCGGTTCCTGCTCATGTCCGTTGCACCCGGGAGCCAATGCATCCCCCCGCGTTATGGGGTGGAGCGAGCAGACTGCGCTAGGAGATGATTCCGTGCGTGTCTGAAGAGGAAGTTACAGATGCGGACGACGCTTGTGCATGGGCTGAGCGACTGGGCTGGGCGTTCGGGCTTATAGCGGAAGATCCGGTTGCGAGAGGTGCGGCGCTCGTCCAACTGGCGGAGGCTCAGAGGAAGGTCACGAACGCGTTGGCCCGGTCCAACGAGATGTGGCTGCTGACGCGGCCCCTGGGGCTGGACGAGCAGTACCGGGAGCCGGCCTTTCTACAGGCGCGCCGGAAGCATCGGCAAGCCCAGAGGCGTTCGCTGCCTGATGGTGTGTGGGGTGATCCTGTGGACGGGGATCTGGCGACGTGGCCGGGGCTGCCCTATGTGTTGCTCTTCCTGGAGTGGGAGGCGAGGTACCCGCTGGAGTGGACACGGCATGCGAAGGCGTGGGGTATGAAGCAGAGCCTGATTCGAAAGGTGGCCCGTGCTCGCCAGGAGGAGGCTCTTAAGGCGAAGCTCACCGACCTGGTCGAGATCGTCGTCCACCGGGCGTATCGCTGCAAGGATCGCGAATACGTGCGGGTTGCCCGGGCTGTCGACAGCGCTGACCTACGAGGCAGGCTCGATCGGGCAGCCGATTCGGACAGTCCGTGGGCCCGGTGCCATGCCGGGTATGTGCTCTGGCTCCTCGACCGCCCTGACCTGCCGAACACGCGTCGCGTCTGGCAGAGCTGGGTGGCAGGCGAGGCTGCGGCGCTGGGGTGACCCGGGGGTGAGGCAGGGGAGGTTGCTGTGACTTGTGACTGCGGAGTGCTCTGCGCCCTGTGACCTTTCTGGAAGACCGTGCCTGCCGGCGCATCATCCCTGATTCCGCCGTAGCCCTTGACCGGCTCCGGCTCCGGCTCCGGCTCCGGCTCAGTGCGACCTCGGGCTCGGGGACATGCCCGGCCTGCTGGAGCGGCTGGCTCGGGTGCCGGATCCGCGCGCTCCACGCGGTGTGCGCCATGCCCTGGCCGTCGTGCTCACGCTGACCGGGTGCGCGGTGCCGACCGGCGCGACCTCGCTGCCGGCGATCGGTGAGTGGATCGCGGACGCGCCGCCACACGTGCTGGAGCGACTCGGCGTGCGCCTCGATCCAGGGCGTGTATCGGAAGTGGTCCAAGGCTGCAGGATTGTTACCCCTGGTACTGAGAGCCGAGCCAGCGGCCGTCCTGGAACTCGGCGGGCACCTCGTCCTTCCAAGGATCGATCCCGCGGCGCTCCAGTTCGACAAACCATTGGTCCCGCTGCGACTCGGGGAGGCGTCGTCCGCACCAAGGGCAGAAGTCGATCGTGATGCTCGACGTGCCGCCGTCATGGATGATCAGCCCGTACTCCTGGAACTTGGCGCTGAAGTCAACCAGCGCGTCCGCGCAGGCGAAGGGATCATCGTGCTGGTCGCAGCCCACGTTCACGTTGCTGGTCATCGCCTCGCAGCAGTGATGGGTCATGACCTCGGCTTCTCGTTGATCGGCAATGTGACCAGAAGTAGATCACGGTCTGTGATGATCCCCGACTCGACCGCGTGCCGAGTCTTGTAGTCCTCCGGGTCGAACTTTGGTGGCCGCCCGCCGAGGGAGCCCCGTTCCTTACGGTTCCGAGCCTGGTCGGCCTTGTCCGGGATGGTGGTCGGAGGACGGGGCTCTTTCGGTCGCGCATTCATCAGTCCAACGAGCGAGGACGCTCAACGCTGGCAGGTGCTCCAGAGCGTCCTGCCGGCACGAGCCCGCAGCTTCTTCATGGGCTGCGACGTGGCGATGAGCGCGTGAGCGCCGGCGCCGTTCTAATCTCCGCTTGCCTGATCATTCGTGGTGCGGAGGGCCGTCTCGACCTCGCGGACGCGCCATTCCTCCAACGTCTTCTGCTGCCGCCGGGCCCGCTCCAGCAGTTTCTCCAGCTGCCCCGGATCAAGGCGCTGGTCGACAGCGCTGAGCCGACGCAGGGTCTGCCATCCTGCTGCCTTGCCCTCCACAGCGAGCCGCAGCGCCTCCAGCTCCAGCACGGTGCTGAGGGGTGAGCGCCTTATCAGGCGCCCGTTGCCCTTCAGTCGGGCAAGCTTTTCGCTTGCCCAGCCGGCGCAGACCTTGGAGCGGCGTACCGGGACGCCCAGGTCCCGCATGATGCCCAGGAGAGCCGACCGGTCCTGCGCGATCTCGGCGGCGACAGGACCGACCGACCGCCCCAAGGCAGAACCACGGGTCGTCCGCGCCAGGTGCCCAGACCGCAACTTGCCCGCGGTGGCGCCGGCCAAATGGTCGTTGAGATAGATGCCGAGCAACTTCATGTTCGCGCCCTGAACAGGAAGCCTGCGGCGAGACATGTCCGAGGGAGATGGTGCATTCATTCGGGGCCTCCGTCGAGGGGTGTGAGTTTGGGGCGTGGTATCGAGTGCAGCCAAGTTCGGGTACCCCGTGGCAGTGCTGCCGCAGCGGTGTGGACGGCAGCCGCGAGCTGATTCGTACGCTCTTTGTAGGTTTTGCTTACGCGATCCGTACGCTGATGCGGGTCCCGCTTGGTCAGCGGGACCCGCTGAAGTTGTTCAAGGGAGGTGCCGGCTTCCCCCCGACGGGGGCGGAGAACCAGCACATGCCTCATGCTGGCGCTATGGGGTGGATCGCGGATCCGACCTGCACCTTCTGCGGCATCGTCTCTGGCCGAGTGCGTGCCAGCCGTGTGTACGAGGACCAGAAGGTCTTGGCCTTCATGGACATCCACCCGGCTGCGCCCGGCGACCTCCTCGTCGTGCCCACGGTGCACGCGGCAGGTCTGGAGGACATCGACGAGAGTTTGGCGGCTCACCTGTTCCAGGTCGTGCACCTGCTGGTGCGGGGACTGCGGCGCTCAGGGCTGCCGTGTGAGGGAGTGAACGTATTTCTCGCCGATGGCGAGGCAGCCGATCAGACGGTCTTCCACCTTCACCTTCACGTTTTCCCCCGTACCGCGGACGACCGATTCCGTCTGGAGGTCAGGTGGCAGGAGCGATCCCGAGCGGATCTGGATGACGACGCCGCACGGATCAGGGCAGGTTTGGCACGTAGCGGATACCGCCCGTGATATCCATGGTGACGCTCGAAGGGGGCTTCTGCATCTGCGCCGTCACCGCCGACTTCGTCGGCCTCATCCGAGTCCGCGCAACCTGCCCCAACGCCACTCCTGCCACCACCCCTGCCATATGGGAGTCTCCGGCCCAGGCGAGCGCCTCAGTGCGGAATACACACAGCAGCGCCCCGGCGGAAGGTCGCCCGGCGGGCCGGTGGCGCAGGTGGCCACCATCGCGAGGGTGGAGGGCACTGCGACGGCACTGTACTGCCGAGGCCGGAAGCGGGGGAGGAGGCCGTCGGCGAGGCGTACGCAGCGGGGTGCGCCGATACGGCGGGCCAGGAGCAGGGACTGGGCGGCGGCGGCCGCTGCGGGTTCGGGTTCAGGCCCGGATTACCTCGTTGTCCAGAAACGGGGCGGCGTGTTCGATGTCGTGCCCGGCGAGCGCGAGCGTGTGCGCGATGGCACGGCCCACGGCCCCCAGCGGTGCCGGAGGTTCCCGGCGGAGACGACCGTGAGGACCAGGCCAAGGACATCCACGCCCAAGTCGCGCTTGCGGCCGCCCCAGGGACACGCTTGGCCGAGCGTACGCCGCCCGCAGAACGGGCAATCACACCGGAGCGCGGCCCACCTTGACGCCGCTGTCGACTCAGCGCGCACCGCGTCCAGCGGCGGACCCCGGGCTTCCGCCCCGCTTGAGTAGGCTGGCCGGCACCAGCCTCAGTACAAGGATCTGTGCCCCGCGCTGAGGCCGGTGCCGGGGAGTCGACGGTCAAGTCCTCCGAGGCTGGCGCCCCTTACGAGTTCTGGGCCTGACATCCGCAGGGACCTCCGCAGGATGATTCCCCGGTAGAAACCGGGCGCCGAATCTGCACTCTCAGCGCCTATCCGTTCATCGAACTTGGTTTCGGGTGAGGCCTTCGTCCACTACCTTCGTCTACTCGTGCACCGCTCCACTCCCTGCAGCCCTCGCGCTTCATGGACGGGAAGGACTCGCACATGACGAAGCCGCTGGTTACCTTGGTCAACCCCAACAAGATCCACCCGGCCATCACGCCCTACGCGCTCGACATCCTGACCACTTCTCTGGAACAGGCGGGCTTCACTGTCGAGGTCCTCGATCTGACCTTCCGGCGAGATCACTGGCAGCAGGCCGTCCGCGAATACTTCGCCGACCGTGCTCCGCTACTGGTCGGTGTGACGATTCGTAACACCGACACCATCTATCCCCAGGAACAACGTGTCTTTCTCGGTGAGCACCGCGAGGTCGTGGAGGAGATCCGGCGCGCCACCACAGCGCCGATTGTCGCCGGCGGAGTGGGTTTTTCCTCCATGCCCTTCGCCGCAGTGGACTACCTCGGTGTCGACTACGGGGTGAAGGGACCGGGCGAGACGATCATCTGCCAACTCGCCTCCGCGCTGCTGCACAGCGGCAGTCCCGAGGTCCCCGGGCTGATCATCAACAGGGGCGACAAACGTGTTGAGCGGATACCCGTCGATGCTCCGGCAGCGGGAAACAGGTTGCTCACCCTGGCGGGGTATGGGGAGTCTCGAGCCTGGCAGGCCAACAAGGTCACCAGTTACGCGAGGCGTTCCGGGGACCCCTTGAAGGTGGACAACGCCGAGTACTACCGGCGGGGCGGCCTGGGCAACATCCTGACAAAGAACGGCTGCCCGTTCGCTTGCTCCCATTGTGTGGAGCCCGACGCCAAAGGCAACCGGTTCGCACTGCGCGGCGTGGCCGCGGTGGTGGACGAGATGGAGGCCCTCACCGAGCAAGGCGTCCACGACCTGCACACCACCGACAGCGAGTTCAACCTGGCCATCGCCAACAGCAAGGCGGTGCTGCGGGAGATAGCCCGCCGACGCGGACGCGACGCCTCGTCACCACTGAACCGCATGCGCCTGTGGGTCTACTCCCAGCCGGCCCCCTTCGACGAGGAGTTCGCCGACCTGCTGGCCGCGGCTGGGTGCGCCGGCGTGAACGTGGCCCCTGACCATGTGCGTGACGATCTCCTGAACGGCTGGAAGGTCACGGAGAAGGGCACTCGCTATTACACCTTCGACGACCTGGTCAACGTCGTCGAGCGGACCCGCAAGCGCGACATGCTCTGCATGATCGAGGTCCTGCTGGGAATGCCCGGCGAGAATATCGGCACCCTGCGCGAGTGCATCGACCGCACCATGGCCCTGGACGCCACCGTCGTCGGCTTCACCTTGGGCCTGCGGATCTTCCCCTACTCCCCGTTGGGGATGTGGTGCGCGGCGCAGAGCAACGGAGTACGGCCGGTGCCCGGTGTGCAGTCCAACACCGCGACGCAGCCGATCATCCTGCGGCCGTCCGAGCAGTGCGCCAGCCCGCTCGAGTACGAGCGCCAGTTCATGTTCGAGGACCCCGAGACATTCCGCCCCCTGTACTACTTCTCCCCCGAACTGCCTGAGGACCCCGAGACCATCGCCCGCCCCGACGGGCGCTGGCACAACACGCTGCGCTTCATGTGGGACCACATTCCCGCCAAGGACCATCATCGGGTCATGCTGCCCACCGCCCCCGGCCTCAGCGAGCACGACAACAACTACGCCGACAACCCCTTCCTGACCGGTTTGGTCCAACTCGGTTACAAGGGGGCCTTCTGGTCCCGCTGGCGTGACCGCGAGGCAATTCTGCGGCAGGCCGTTGAGCGTGGCATCACCACCGCCCCAAGCGCCTGACTTGGCGACTCGTGCCCCGCAGGGCAGCCAGGACACCGATACGCCGCTACTCCACAGCTACCCGCGTCCCGAGCGCGACCAGTGTCAGACCCCGCAACCCCTCCCGCACGCGACGGAACGTCGGTGAGTCCAGCCATCGACGCACGGGGCTCAAGGCCATGGCGACTGCGGAAGCGTAGCCAGAGAGAACAGCGTTGCCTTCGGATTGCTCAGGTCGGTCACGAAGCCCTGGCCCAGCGGCGAGTCCGGCAGTGCTCGACTGCCGTGGGCCGGAGCGACGTTACTCGTGAGGGCTGGCCGGGGACGCCAGGGCGGTGTCGAGACCGGGTGTCACCGTGATCAACAGACCGAGACCGAGACAGGGCGCGAGAGTCCTTGACATGCCCTCACCTCGCCCCTCGCCCGTGCGAGTGAAGGGTTTGACGAGCCGATGCCGGGCCCAGGAGACTGATGACTCATGTCCAGGCACATCGAACCGGTGTCCCCCGTAGCGGTCTTGACAACCCGTGGGGTCCCCTTCCGCCTTCATGAACATTCCCCCGCGTTAACCGTGGCCGATCTACGTAGCGGCACCGACTTCTGCATCGAACGATCGGTCAAGACGCTCGCGTTCAGTACGCGGGACGACCGCATTGTGCTGGCCGCTGTGCCAGGACCGGCCAAGGTTCACTACGCGGCGCTCGCGGTTCTGGTCGGCGTGCGGCGAGCCGACCTCAGACCCAGCACACCCGAGGTCCTGGCGGGACTTGGGATGGAGCCCGGGGGCATCAGCCCGATTCCGACCCTTTCCGACCATGACGGACTCGTCATGGTCTTCGACGAGTCCGTCCCCTCTTTGGGCCCGATCTTCTGCGGCAGCGGGAGCGCCCACCAGACGATCGAGGTGGGCGCGGATGCCCTGGTGGGCCTGTGGAAGGAGCCCCTGCTGGGCGTGATCACCGCACCGCCGAACCGAACTGCCCCGTAAACGTCTTCGGCTGCCGTTCTTCGAGGACCGGTCGGCTGCCTGCGAGTAGTAATCGGCCCACCCTGATCTTTACCGCATATGAAGCGAACAAGTGTCCATTCCCGAATGGTAAGGATCGGGCGGATCTTGGCCGGGATCAGGCTGCCGTGTGGAACCGTCCTTGCCCGTATCGCGGCCCCCTTTTAGTCTGTGCGGGCATTCCCCGGCATTCGGCGAGTAAGGCTTGGTGCAGTAGGGGCTGACCGTGCGTCACATCGAGGGGGGACCTGCAATGTCCCGTGTTCTGCTGGTGCATGCCAGAGCAGGTGCCCCACCGGAATACACCATTCCCAAAGTCGCCGGTGTGGCCACGGTGAATTTACTCTGCGTAACCCCGCTGCCTCCCACGGCCCGCGCCATCGCCGAAACCTGCTGCGAAACCGTGATCGACATCTCGGGTGAGGAGCCACGGGCCGAGGAACTGGTGGAACGCATCACCCGGACGGCCCTGGAGACCGGCGCGCAAGGGGTGGTCACCTTCTCCGAGTTCGCCGTGATCGCGGTGGCCGAAGCCTGCCAGCGGCTCGGACTGCCCGGTCCCGGCCCCCATATCCGGCGGGCCCGGGACAAACGCGCCATGCGCCGGGTTTGGGAACAGGCCGGAGTTCCGGTGCCGACCTGGTTTCCCGTCGACTCCCCGGACGACCTGCGGTCCGCCTGGAACCGGCTCAATCCTCCGTTGCTGCTGAAGTCGGCGTGGAGCGCCGCCGCAGTGGGACAGGTGATGGTACGCGACGAGGACGACCTGTCCGACGCTTGGCAGAGTTCCCATTCCGCGCTCGCCGGAGGCGGCAGCAGCGGCTTCTCGGAACTGCGTGTTTCCGTGGGGGACCCGGATTCCGCCGCTGGGTTCCTCGTGGACGAGATCATTCCCTCCTCAATTCACAGTTGGTACGACGACGACCGGTACGGCGATCACATCAGCGTCGAGGGTGTCGTCGTCGAGGGTCATTACCACCCCGTGTGCATAACCTCGAAAGCGCCGACCAGTCCACCGTTCACCGAACGGGCCAATTTCACCCCGTGCGTGATGCCGCCCGAGCGGCAGCGCCGAATCGAGGAGGTGGCCCGGCGCGCCGTCGACGCCCTGGAACTGTCCACCTGTGCCACGCACACGGAAATGAAACTCCTCGACGGCGAACGCGTGTGCATGCTGGAGACCGCGGCCCGTTTCGGTGGCGTCCTGTTGACCCGCGAAGTGGAACATGTGCACGGAGTGGACATGATCGGGGCCTACACCCGGGCCGCCCTCGGCGAAAAACCGGGCCTGCCCGACAG
The DNA here is from genome assembly GCF_040706415.1 of Streptomyces sp. NPDC048106. Lineage (NCBI taxonomy): Bacteria > Bacillati > Actinomycetota > Actinomycetes > Kitasatosporales > Streptomycetaceae > Streptomyces > Streptomyces sp. NPDC048106. Next base: position 28,997 of record NZ_JBEZND010000061.1, read on the forward strand.
CATGCTCGTGGAGGCGGCAGCGCGGGCCGCGGGCTCGGTCGCCCTGTACGCCGCCGATGCTCAGGGCCGTCCCTGGAAGCGGCTGCCGCGGTTCGTGCCCGACCAGATCGACTGGGGTGCCCTGGTCTCACCGGGGACGAAGGTCGAGGTCTTCGACGGGCTCACCCAGCCGTCGGGCAGCCCGATGCCGCTGTACGACGCGGCGGCGGGCTATCTGAACTCCGCGGGACTGGTCTTCCTCACCGCACCCGATCCGGCCACCCTGGTCGCTGACGCCCACGCCATCATGAACGGACTGGAAGATGCCCTCCTCCAGGCCGCAGGGTGAGCCGCAGGCGACGGCAACAGCCCGCGACCGAACCGTCGTGGCAGTGCTCACCGTTGCCACCGTGGTGCTCCTGACAGCCGGCTGGGTGTTGTCCGGCGTCCTCGTCACCGACGATGTGCCCCCGCTCGCGGTGGCCACGGGCCGGGCAGCCGGCAGCACAGTCGTCCTGTCCGCCATCGCGTTGACCACGGCCTCCACACGGTCCGCCGTCCTGGTGACCGCCCGGCGCGGTCGTTCGGTGCTCGTACTGGCCTTCCTGGGCTACTTCGTGTACTTCGTCGGGACGATGCTGGGCGTCGCTCACATGGGGGCCTCCACGACGGGCCTGGTCGTGGCGCTCCTGCCCTGCGTGACCTTCGTCATCGGCGTCGCGGCCTTCGGCGAGCGGGCCACCCGGCGGAAGGCGGCCGGCACCCTGATCGCGATCGCCGGGGCCTTCGGGTACGCCCTCACCACATCGGGCGACGCCGCCGACACCCGCGGAGTGCTGGTCGGTGGCGCGTGGACCCTGCTGGCCACGGCCACGTTCGCCCTGTACAACTACCTCTACCGAGGTGCCCTCCACGACGTGCCGCCCCTCGGGGCGCTGCCGGTCGTCTTCGCGTGCGCCACGGCCATGCTCCTGCCGGTTTCCGCCCTCACCGAGCCACTCGCCGATGTCACTGCCCGCCAGTGGTTGGGCACACTTCTGCTGGGCGCGGTACTGACCGCTCCCGTATACGTCACCGCCCATGAACTCGTCCTCAGACGCGGGCCGATGTACATGGCGGCGCTGAGCCTCATCGTTCCCTTCCTCGTGCGCATCACCGAGTGGTCCCTGGGCAACGCTCCCGCCCTCACCGCGGTCGTCGTGGCGACCATGGTCGTGTGCCTGGCAGGCATCGCCCTCACCGTCCGACCGGACCGCGTACCGAACGCGCAGCCGACGGACGGCACCATCGACAGCAACGGAAGAACGTACGACCGATCAACTCGTCACGCTGACCAACCCGAACAACCCTGAGCACTCCGACGGCGCCCCTTGAGGACAGCGGACGCGGGGCCCGGCATCCGGGCCGCAAGCGACATCCGGACTGGCTGAACGGTTCCCACATCCGGGGGCTAAAGGGAGAGCCAAGACCGGACGAAGCCCACTCGACCAGGGCAAGGGGCAGTAAGCATCACCTGATCACGGACGCTACCCGTATCCCGCTCGCCGCCACCCTGACCGGCGGCAACCGCAATGACGTCGCCCAGCTGATCCCTCTCCTCCAGGGTGCGTCGCCCGTGCGCGGCACACGCGTTCGGCCTTGACGCCGCCCGGACGCGGTGTTCGACGATTGCGGCTACGACCATGACAAGGGCCGCCGCCTGGTCCGGGACCCTCCCGTGAAGCCTTTGATTGCCCGTCGCGGCACCGAGCACGGCTCCGGACCGGGCAGCCAGCGCTGGGTCTCGGAACGGTCGTTCGCCCATCAGCACCGGTTCCGCCGCGTGCGGATCCGCTGGGAGATACGTGACGTCCGCGCGACTGTTTCGGCGCCAGCCGCTGGTTCTGGCTCACCGGTGCATGACACTGCGCATCAGTTCCTCAAGGTCGCGTTCACCTGTCGGGGTCTGCGCCCCCTCGCGCAGTCCTCGGCCCATCAGTTGCTGAACAGCAGGCAAAGCAATCTGAGCGGCCCACGCCTCGTTCTCACGGAGGAGTCCGTCCGTGATGTGTTCGGCAGGCAATGCGCGCTTGGCCGCTTCGATGACCCCATCGGGCAGGGCGGCGATGTTGCGGGCGATACTGTCGACGTATTCATCGAGTTGGTCGGCCGGCAGAGCCCGGTTGATCCAGCCGTAAGAAGCCGCGGTTTCGGCATCGAACAGGTCTGAGGTGAGCACCACCTCCAGCGCACGGTTGCGGCCCACGCGGTCACGGAGGTACTGCGTTCCGCCTCCGCCCGGGATGATGCCCATGAGCGCCTCGATCTGGCCGATGCCGGCGGTTTCGGCCGCGGCGAATGCCATGTCCGCCGCGGCTACGAATTCCGCCCCGCCTCCGCGGGCTTTCCCGGCGAGCTTCACGATGGTCACCTGGGGCTGATGGCGGAGTAGCTCACCTACGGCCTGGAACACGTTGACGTCCGCCGGAGCCGACGCAGCGAGCTGCTCCAGAACGTCCGTCCTCTCCCCGATCCGCATGTCTACATGAGCGAGGAAGAACTCCGGGTCGGCACTGGAGAAGACGACTACCCGGACCGATGAATCGCTCCTCAAGCCGTCCAGCGCCACGCGGAGCTCGCGCATCATCGTCGCGTCGAGCACGTTCACCGGTGGGTTGTCGAGGACGACACGGGCGACTCCCTCTTCGACGCTCACGTGCAGAGTTGAGTAGACATTGGTGGTCAAGAAGCTCTCCATCAGTTACCGATAGGCGGGTAGGTTTGCGATGTATACCTACCGTCGGCGACGCCTCTGGGACCGTCAAGAACGCACTCTGGGAGAACCAAGGATCATGAGGGATACCGACCCGCACGGCGTTGACGCGGGAACACGCATCGTTTTCCGGGCGGACTGCCCCAGCCGGCCGATCCTCGACCAGATTGCCGACAAGTGGTCGATGATGGTCATGGCGCTTCTCGAACGGCCCATGCGCTTCAATGAGTTGAAGCGCCGCTTGGAAGGCGTGACGCAGCGTGTCCTCACTCAGACACTGCGCCGTCTTGAGCGGAACGGCATGATCCAGCGGAAAGTGCTGCCGACCTCACCGGTCGGCGTCGAGTACTCGCTCACGGCGCTTGGTGAGTCCCTGCGCGAGCCTTTCGGTCATCTTTACAGCTGGACTGTCGAGCACGGCGAGGAAATCCAGAACTGCCAGCGGGCGTACGACAGCAGGACTGAGATATAGCCGCCTGCTCGAACACCTATAGACATGTCTTCGGAGACCGGCCTCTGGTCTGGTGCGTTGGAGAGCGTGGTCTCAGTCGGCAGGGTGAGCGCTGCCCGAGAGCCAGCGCCGGCCGTGGTCGCGGTCACCATGATGCTCGGGTGGCCCCGCTGCTGCCGCCAGCTCCTGAACGGCGCCGCCGTTTTCCCTGGGCGGCTGCGCGTTCCTGACCGATTGGCCCTCGGAGGCGTCATGTACGTGCTGCGGACGGGTGTCGCGTGGCGTGATGTACCCGCGGAGAGGGTGGGCTGCTCCGGTGTGACACCGTGACGCAGTCATAGGCATCGTCCGTCCCTCCATAGCGCTCGGCATCGCGCTCTACCACGGCACTGGCGATCCGCCATCCATCGCCGTCAATCGGCGCGAAGGTCACCGCGAAGATTCCGTAGCCGGTCCAGCTTCGATGCATGAAGGCAACCTCGCCTTCCACGAAGACGTCCCACTTCTCGTCCATGTCCCGCGACGCGTAGCCGCGCTGGATCAGTTCCCAGTCTTCTTCTGGTCCGGGCACCGACTCGTGTACGGGCCGAGGCGGCACCACGGGATGTGCCATGGTCCGTCTCCGTGATCGGCAAAGCGCGAGCCGACCGCCGATACGACCCGCCCACCTTCGGGTGAAGACGGCCGGAAGCCCTCTGTCGGCGCCGTGCCCGAGAGGATGGACTGGGACCAGCGCCCAACCGAACCGACGGTCCGTCAACGGTTGTCAACAGTCGTCCTGACCGTGGAACACCCACCAGGATCCGCCGCCTCGGCCCTCCTGGACCTCCCGCCCTCGCCCGTCCCCGTATTCGCGGCCCGGCCGCCGCGGGAACCGGGTCCCACGAAGAAGAGGTGACGCACTGATGAACACGCCACGGCAATCCGCCGCCCGGCTGATCGACGAGGCCATGGGCTACCAGTTTCCCGCGGCGCTGCGCGCTGCCGCCGTCGTGCGAGTGGCCGACCACATGGGGGACGGCGACGAGAGCGTCGAGCGGCTCGCGAAGGCCACCGGCACCGACGCCCGCAATCTCGGGCGCGTCCTGCGGCTGCTCGCCACTCGCGGTGTGGTCGAGGAGGCGGGCGAGGGGCGTTTCCGGCTGACCGTCACCGGTCAGGCCCTGCGCTCGAACGCCCCTCATTCCGCCCGTGACGCGATCCTGATGCTCACCGACGCCACCATGTGGCGCTGCGCCGGGGAGATGAACCGCTGCCTGACCGACGGCGGTTCCGCCTTTCCCACAATCTTCGGGACCACGTTCTTCGAGTACTTCGCACGCGACGCGGAAACAGCCGCTGTCTTCCACGTCGGCATGGCCGCCATGTCGGATCTCGAGAACCAACCCATCGCCGCCGCCTACGACTTCCCGCCCACCGGCACCGTCGTCGATGTCGGCGGCGGCCACGGCGGCCTGCTCCTCGAGGTGCTCCGCCAAGGGCCCGGCCTGCACGGAGTGCTCTACGACCAGGCACACGTCCTCGCCGGCAACCGGCTGGACGACCAGGAGGACGTCTCCGGCCGATGGTCACCAGTCGAGGGCGACTTCTTCTCCTCGGTCCCGTCGGGGGACATCTACCTCATCAAGCGAATCCTCCACGACTGGGACGACGAGCAGTCCGCCACGATCCTGCGCAACTGCCGACAGGCCATGGCCCCCGGCGGACGCATCCTCGTCATCGACGCCGTCGTGCCACCCGGCGACCTGCCCCACCAGTCCAAGACCATCGACCTGATGATGATGTCCTCCCTGGTGGGACGTGAGCGCACCGAAGAGGACTTCGCACAGGTCTTCAAGGAGGCGGGGCTGCGCCTCCAACGGATCGTGCCGACACCCACCGTGCTGTCCGTCGTCGAGGCGGTGAGCGCCGAATAGGGCACCTTCTCCACTTCCCGCGCACGTGGGCACGGTCCCGCGGTGTACGCAGATCCGCCGTCCCCACACCGGAGGAGCCAACTCGGCCACCGGCGGCTTGGCACCGCCGACCGCCACCGGATCGGCACCGTCGGCCTCTACCTCTTCCGCCCCGGCGTGCTGGCCATGCGGCAGGTGGAGGAGCACCTCGACCTGCTCGGCACGTGCTGCCGCGCCCTCACAGTGCTGCGTGCCGTATTCGCCGGACTTACCGCCGGATGCCCCGCGAATGCGGAGCCGTACACCCCGGAAGACGAAGACCGCGTCCGGCGCCTGCTGCAGTGGCCGGCCCCGGGCATCGAGACTGGCCACTGCCCCGCCTGCGCCAGCGGCTGCCCGAGTTCACTCGCCGTCCGTACATGTGCTGCACCGCTCGGGGCGGCGACCGCGAGGAGGCGATGCGCCGCAGGGGCATGCTTCCTGGCGGTCCTATCCCGACGCTGCCGCGCCCGCGTAAGGAGCGCCTGGAGCCCGGTGTCCCGTGACAGCAAGGTTGGCAATGCAGGCCCTCTGTGCCTGCGGCCAGACCAGTGTTCACTGGTGGGCGGCACAGAGTCACCGGGGGACCCCGGCCACCCTTCTTTGCTTCGTCGCGCTGCACTGGGGACCCTGCGAACTACAGGCCTGTCTCTCGCCTGCACGCGAATGACACCCTTCGCGCAGCATTCCGCCCCGCCGGAACAAGTCCAGCGGGGCGGAATCAACCAACAGAGTCCGAGTTGGCAACGGCCCGCGGCACAGGCAGCAGAGGAGCGCCGGGGCCTTCCCTGGCGAGCAGTGCCCTGGTCAGCGCGGCTTACCCACTGCTGGTGGCCTGACGGCCCGGTCTTACTTCAGGTGCCGGGTGAAGAACTGGGCCGCGTCGTCCCCCGCGAACTGCGGGACGCCGGTGTGCCCGCCCATGTTGGCGTACAGGGACTTCTCCTTGGAGCCGAAGGCGTCGAACAGGTCGAGGGCCGCCTGCCGGTCGTTCCCCTCGTCGTCCCACTGCAGCAAGACATGCAGCGGAATGGTGACCTGGCGGGCCTCCTCGAACATGGCGCGAGGCACGAAGCTCCCGGCGAAGAGACCGGCGGCCACGATGCGCGGCTCGACCACCGCGAGGCGGACGCCGATGGAGATCACTCCCCCCGAGTACCCGACGGGGCCGCCGATCTCGGGGAGCGCCAGGAGGGCGTTCAAGGCGGCCTGCCATTCCGGGACCGACTTCTCGACGAGCGGGAGGGTGAGGGCGTCGATGATCTCCTCGCCGACCGGCTCACCAGCCTCCATGGCCCGGCGCAGGTCCGCGCGGGCCTTCTCGACGGTGGCCCAACGGGGCCGGTCTCCGCTCCCAGGAAGCTCGATGGTGGCCGCGGCGAAGCCGTCCGCCGCGGCGCGCCGGGCCCGCGCCGCCAGCCGGGGGTACATCTTGCGCAGACCGAGCGGGGGGTGGCCGAGCAGGATCAGCGGCACCGGCGCTGACGCGGATGCAGGCGTCCACAGAATGCCAGGGATCTCGCCGAGGGTGAACTCGCGCTCGAGGACACCGCCGTCGAGACGCTGCTCAGAAGTGAAATGCATGGTCGTGCCTTTCGGGAGTGCACTGAACGGCGCTCCCGGACGACCTACCGCCCGACCGTGACCCCAGAGGAGAGCACCCATGTCGATACTGTGTTCACGGGTACCACCTCCTCAATCTCTCGCACGGCCTCCGGAAACGTAGCAGTGGTCGCGGTGGTCTGCCAAACGGGTTCGTGTCCGGCCTCATCGGGTCCGCGCCTACAAGGCGCACGGTTCCCGCGGAAACCGCGCTTACCTGCGCCGCCGCCGAATCCGCTGCACCATCCCCGACAAGGCGGCCGAGCACCACATCTCGACCCGGCCGACTACCGCAAGCGCCACGTCGTCGAGTGCGGGATCAACTGCCTCAAGAGGCACCGCGCCGTCGCCACGCGATACGACAAGCTGACGGTCCGCTACGAGGCCACCGTCCTGATCGCTGCTATCAACGAGTGGTTGTGACCGGCACCGGTCGCTGGAGCTCGTAGTCCTGGGCCAGTTCTTCCCAGCGAATGTTGCGCAGCACAAGGTCGGCGCCCTTGCCCGACGGGACGTCCAAGCCGGTCTGGAACCAGATCACGGTGAGAGCGGAACGGTGCAGCACCGGGTCGAGTTCAGGGGCCACTACTGTTGAGCGAAAGGCGCCGATGCAGGACACGGAAGGCAGGACCTCGACGGGGCCGAAGGCACCGGCAGTCTGGTCCGGGTACTCGCGGGAGGGGGAACCAGATGGGCCGGCGTGGAGGGGAACGCACGTTCAGCCTGCCGCTGGAGGCTCCTGACCTTCATGTCATTGATGGGCTTGCACGGGTAGCCCTCCAGCATCCCTCCGTAGGTCGAAGACATTCGCAGCTCGGTGAGCTCGATCGAACGTCCGGACGAGAGGGCTATGCGGCTCAGCGACATGCCGACACCCTATGCGCAAGATTCACTTTCGACAGACGGCCTAGGTGTTCTGTCCGGGGAGGTTGTGGACGGGTGAGCCAGGTCTCGGCTGAGGGATCTTGAACGGGTGAGGGCCCTTCCGGTTCGGTGTGGATT
>NZ_JBEZND010000062.1:0-34484 GCF_040706415.1 Streptomyces sp. NPDC048106
CCCCCATCGTCGACTCCCTCCTCCGCCTTGCATCTCGACGCACCAGACCCCGCTCACCTGGGTCAAAACCGTGCCGTGACTTCCCTCCACCAAGACCCGCCGGACACCCCCTAGGCGAGCCCCCGCTGTCCCCGCAGATGCTCGGCGATCGGCTTCAGGGCCTTGTCCAGTTCCACCAGTGCCTCCGGGGAGAGCAGATCGATGAAGTGCCGCCGCACCGACGACACATGGTGCGGCGCCACCTTCTTCATCGTCTCCAGGCCGTGCTTCGTGAGCACCGCGTACAACCCCCGCCGATCCGATTCGCAGTTCTCGCGGCGCACGAGGTCCGCGTTCTCCATCCGGGTGATCTGATGCGAGAGCCGGCTCTTGGACTGCAGCGTCGCGGTGGCGAGGTCGCTCATCCGCATCCGCACGTCCTCCGACTCCGACAGGTTCACGAGGATCTCGTAATCATTGATCGTCAGGCCGAACGGCTGCAGATCCTTCTCCAGCTGGTACGTCAACAGCCTGTTGACCTCCAGGTGGGTGCGCCAGGCGCACTGCTCCGCATCGGTCAGCCAGCGCGTGGCCGTGTCGGTCTCCATGAATGAAGTCTACCTAAGAAGTTGAATGACGAACTACTTCGGGTGGTGTGACTGTGCGCACGCGTTCGACGTCACACTCCGCAGACTACCGCTCACAGCCCGAAGCGACGCTGGAGGTCTCCGAGCTGTCCGGGAAGACGCGGTGCGCCGGACGGTTGCGGACCGTGTCCGGACCAGCCCGGTGCGCCACCGCCCGGCACCCCGGGAGCGGACGGCACGGCCCCGGTGTCGACCTCCCCCAGCAGCGTCTCCGACGACTGCAACAGCACGGTGCCCGCGCCCGCGAACTCGAACTGGTGCTCCTCGCCGGACACCCCGCCCAGGCCCGTCATCGCACGTAGACCGCCCAGTACACCGGTCAGGTACCCATGGTCGTAGTGATGGCACGGGGAGGGACAGTCGGCCCAGCCGACGAGCGCCTGGGGGTCCACCCGCAGGGGAGGCTCCATGAACACCACCGGGCCGTTGGACGCGGCCACGAATCTTCCGGTTCCGATGAGGGTCAGGAAACCCGGCACGATGGACTGCTTGAGCGCGAGACTTGGCTGAAAAGCGAGCAGATTGCCCGCGCGAATGGTCAGGTTCCCGTCGTCCAGGTCGTACGAGTTGACGTCGAAGGCCCGGTCGGCGAGCAGCATCTTGCCGGAGCCGTGGGCCACCACCCAGTCGCTCGCGTGCAGTGGCGAATGGAACGAGGTGCGGACGAGACGGTCGAGCCGGCCGTGTCCGATGCCGTCGAACCCGATCGCCCCGTAGTAGGCGATCATCTTCCCCTTCTGGAGAAACCACTGCCCTTCCTTGAGCTCGACGCAGAACGTGTAGCTGTTCACGTTGTCGTCGGCGGGCAGGGTCATCGGGTCGTACACCACCGGGCCGCCGGGGCCGGCCGTGCCGTAGGTGCCCGCGTACGCGCTCACAGTTTCTCCTCCGAGGCCTGGACGTACACCGTGCCGCTGCCGCTGAGCTCCAGTTGGAACGCCTCGCCGGAGCCGCGGCCCACCATCTCGCGCCAGCCGAGGGCGGCGGACAGTCTGTTGCGCACCTCGCCGTGGTGGGCGACGTAGGCCTGCGGGTCGACGTGGACCGGGCGGTCGGGGCTGATCGGCAGCTCGAAGACGCCGCCGTGCGCCATCACGGCGACCGCGCCATGGCCCTGGAGAGTGGTGGTGAACAGGCCCTGACCGGTGACCTGGCCCCGGACCAGGCCCATGACCCCGCCCTGCGAGCCCATGAACAGGGTGCCCTGGCGCAGGGAGCCCTCGAAGGCGAGCAGCCGGTCGGCCTCCACGCAGAGGGTGTCGCCGGTGAGGTGGATGACATGGACGTGATGGCCGCCGTGCCCGAAGAACACCGTGCCGCTGCCCTCGACGGTCATCAGCGGGGCCGCCTCGCCGGTCACCCGGCGCCCCAGCATGGACATCACCCCGCCCTGGCCGCCCTGGACGCTCGGGGTGAAGGACACGTCCCCCTTGTAGGCGAGCATCGCCCCGCGCTGGCTGAACAGCCGCTGCCCGGGCAGCACCGTCGCCTCCACCATCTTGGAGTTGATCTCCCGGAAGCTCATCTCACAGGTCCCCCGCGATCGTGTTCCGCTCGCTCGGCTGCACGTACACCAGGCCGTCCCCCTCGAAGCGGATCTGGAAGGCCTCGCCGCCGCCCTCCCCGAGGAAGGTGCGGAAGGTCACACTGGACTGGAAGGACTGCCGGACATCACCCTGGTGGGCGACATAGGCCCCGGGGTCGACGGTCAGCGGGTACCGCGGGCTGACCCGGAGTACCACCGCCGGGCCGTCGGACATGATCGCCGCCTGTCCGTGCCCCTCCACGGTGGTGGTGAACAGGCCGTTGCCCTGGGAGGCGCCGCGCAGCCCCGTGAACGTGGTGCCCGTGCGCAGCGCCGCGTCCGTCACCAGCAGGTTGCTCGACTCGACGTACAGCTTCTCGCCCTGGAGGCGCACCAGGTTGATCTCGGTCGCCCGGTCGGCGAACCAGCAGGTCCCGTGCCCCTTCACCTCCATCACCGTCATCTGCTCACCGGTGAGCCGGCGGGTCACCATCCCGCGCAGCCCCTCCCCGCCGCCGCTGAGCTTCTTGAAGGACATCTGCCCGTCGTACGCGACCATCGAGCCGTTCTTCGCCTTCACGGCGTCTCCGGTCATCTCGACGGCGAGCACCTTGCTGCCTTGCAATCGGAACATCGCCACGCTGGGAACGTAGCGGCAGCGCGGGTGGAGCGGCCAGCACCCACGGGTGGAGCCGCACCCTGAGCGAACCCCCAGGGGCGCGGTTTGCCACAATGGCGGCACGCTTGTGCGTGCGTTCACAAACCGGCAGCCGCCGACGGCGCTCCGTAACCGTCGGCCCCGGCCGGCCGCCACTCCTCGCAACTCCCACCGAAGGTGACCCGTGGACATCAAGACCGCCACCGCCATCCGCCGTCTCCGCCTCGTCTCCGCCCCGGAGGCCGTGTCCTTCATCGTCCTGCTCGTCTGCTCGGTGCTGAAGCGGACCACGGACTTCAACGCGGTGCCCGTGATGGGCGCGGTCCACGGTGTCCTGTTCGTGCTCTACGTGCTCTTCTGGGCGGACGCCTGGAACCGCGCCAAGTGGAGCCCCGGCACCGCCGCCCTCTACTTCGTCCTCTCGGTCCTGCCCACCGGCGGCTTCTTCGCAGAGCGCAAGCTGCGCCGCGAGGCCGAGAACGCCGTGATCGCGGCCCGTGCCCGCAAGGAAGGAGTCGTGAACGCATGATCGTCGCCTTCTCCGTGACACCCCTCGGTGTCGGCGAGGACGTCGGGGAGTACGTCGCCGACGCCGTACGCGTGGTCCGCGAGTCGGGCCTGCCCAACCGCACCGACGCCATGTTCACCTCGATCGAAGGACCGTGGGACGAGGTCATGGACGTCGTCCGGCGCGCCGTCGCCGCGGTCGAGGCGCGCGCACCGCGCGTCTCCCTCGTCCTCAAGGCCGACATCCGCCCCGGTGTGACCGACGGCCTCACCTCCAAGGTCGAGACGGTGGAACGCCACCTGGCGGGCTGACCGTTTTGAGCGATCGCTCAACGGGAGATACCTTCTTCTCCAAGATCTTTGAGCGGTCGCTCAAACAGCGGCCTGACGTGGGGGAAGACCATGGGTCTCTATACGGAGACGCACATACGCGCCGACCTCGACCGGCTCTGGGCGCACACCCAGGACCGCGTCCTCCTCCGGCGCTGGTACCTGCTCGTCACCGAGCTGCACCACCTCCCGAGCGCCCCGGGCGAGCCGCGCCCGTTTCGCTTCACCGCGCGCCTGCCGCCCTTCCTCACCCTCGCCGGCACCGGCGTCACGGCCGGCGAGAAGGAACGCCCCGACGGCACCCGCACCTCCGCCCTGTGCTTCTCCTCCACCCACCCCCTCGGCCTGATCGCCGAGGGCAGCGGCTACTGGCGCTACGTCCCCGACACCCAGGGCGTCCGCTTCCTCACCGGCTACGACTACCGCCCCCGCGGCGGAGCCCTCGGCGCCGCCGCCGACCGGCTGCTGGTGCGCCCGCTGCTCGGCTGGGCCACCGCCTGGTCCTTCGACCGGCTCCGGCTCTGGCTGGAGCGCGGCATCACCCCCGAGCGCGCCCTGCGCAACTGGCTCGCCGAACTCGTCGTCCGCGCCCTGCTGCTCGCCGGCTGCCTCGGCGGGCTGCGCATGGAGCCGCTGCTGCGCCTGTTCGGGCCGCTCGCCGCCGTCATGGCCTACCTGTGCCCGGTGCTGCTGCTCGCCGTGGTCTGCCTCGCCCTGTTCAAGTCGCCGCTGGAGCGCACCCCCGCCGCCCGCCGCTGCCTGCGCGCCCCCGCCACCCGGACCTGGGCGCCCCGGCTGCTGCGCGCCCTCCAGAAGCGCGCGGAGGCGCCCGCGTGAGCGCCGGGACGGCGAAGGCCCGCCAGACCCGGACCAAGCTGCTGGAGGGCGCCCTGCGCACGCTCACCGAGCAGGGCATCGCCAAGACCTCGGCCCGTACGGTGGCCGCGGCGGCCGGCGTCAACCAGGCGCTGGTCTTCTACCACTTCGGCACGGTCGACGAGCTGCTCGCGGCGGCCTGCCAGTACGGCGCGGAGCAGACCGTGGCCCGCTACCGCGAGCGCCTGGCCGAGGTCACGTCCCTGTCCGAGCTGCTCGCCGTCGGCCGTGAGATCCACGAGCGGGAGCGGGACGGGGGACATGTCGCCCTCCTCGGCCAGTTGCTCGCCGGTGCCCCGACGCACCCGGCGCTCGGGCCCGCGACGGCGGCGGGGCTGCGGCTCTGGGTCGCCGAGATCGAGCGGGTGCTCGCACGGGTGCTCGCGCGGACGCCGTTCGCCGAGTTCGTCGATCCCGCGGGGCTCGCGCGGGCGGTGGCCGCCTCGTTCGTGGGGATCGAGCTGTACGAGGGGGCCGACGCGGAGGGGGCGGCGGCGGCCCTGCTCGCGCTCGACCAACTCGCGGTGCTGGTAGGCGCGTTGGAGGAGTTGGGGCCGGTGGCGCAGCGGGCTGTGCGGCATCGGTTGCGGAGGGTGGGCGGCAGGGAGGGGGCAGGTCCGCCGACGGGCGCCCCGTGACCGAAAAGCGAGACGGAGCTGACCGGCATATGACCGGCCGGTAGGGTCTGATGACGTGCCGAAGCCACTCAGCCTCCCGTTCGACCCCATCGCCCGCGCCGACGAGCTGTGGCAGCAGCGCTGGGGAAACGTGCCGTCCATGGCCGCGATCACCTCGATCATGCGGGCCCAGCAGATCCTGCTCGCCGAGGTGGACGCGGTGGTCAAGCCGTACGGGCTGACGTTCGCCCGGTACGAGGCGCTGGTGCTGCTCACCTTCTCCAAGGCCGGCGAGCTGCCCATGTCCAAGATCGGCGAGCGGCTGATGGTGCATCCCACGTCCGTGACGAACACCGTCGACCGGCTGGTGAAGTCGGGACTGGTCGCCAAGCGGCCCAACCCCAACGACGGGCGTGGCACCCTCGCCGTGATCACCGACAAGGGCCGGGAGGTGGTCGACGCGGCCTCCCGCGACCTCATGGCCATGGATTTCGGCCTCGGGGCGTACGACGACGAGGAGTGCCGGGAGATCTTCGCGATGTTCCGTCCGCTGCGGGTCGCGGCGCACGACTTCGACGAGGGGTGACCCCGGCCAAGGTCTCCCGGAACGGGTGGTTACGCTCGACTCCATGAAACGAAGCGTGCTGACCCGCTACCGCGTCATGGCCTACACCACCGGTGTCCTGCTGGTGCTGCTGTGCCTCAGCATGATCGCGAAGTACGGGCTGGACATCAGCGGCGCGGCCGACCTGACCCGCGTCGTCGCCATCGCCCACGGCTGGCTGTACGTGGTCTACCTGGTCTTCGCCTTCGACCTGGGCTCCAAGGCGAAGTGGCCGGTCGGCAAGCAGCTGTGGGTGCTGATCGCGGGCACCATCCCGACCGCCGCCTTCTTCGTGGAGCGGAAGATCAGCCGCGAGCTGGACGGCAAGTCCGCCGACCGGACCCCGGCCGTCGCCGAGGCGTAGGCCCCGCGCCTGGTACCGCCGTACGGCACCCGTACGGCGGTCTGTCGTCGACAGATACTAGGACGTCCAAGTAAATTCGATGGTATGGACGCTCACGCCATCGAGGAGGGCCGTCGCCGCTGGCAGGCCCGATACGACGCCGCGCGCACGCGTGACGCCGACTTCTCCACGCTCTCCGGGGATCCCCTGGAGCCGGTGTACGGGCCCCGGCCCGGAGACACGTACCAGGGATTCGAGCGGATCGGCTGGCCGGGGGAGTACCCGTTCACCCGGGGGCTCCATCCGACCGGCTACCGCGGGCGCACCTGGACGATCCGGCAGTTCGCCGGGTTCGGCAACGCCGAGCAGACCAACGAGCGGTACAAGATGATCCTCGCCGCGGGCGGCGGCGGGCTCTCCGTGGCGTTCGACATGCCGACGCTGATGGGGCGGGACTCGGACGATCCCCGCTCGCTCGGCGAGGTCGGCCACTGCGGGGTCGCGATCGACTCGGCCGCCGACATGGAGGCCCTGTTCAAGGGCATCCCGCTCGGTGAGGTCACCACCTCCATGACGATCAGCGGGCCCGCCGTGCCCGTCTTCTGCATGTACCTGGTCGCCGCCGAGCGGCAGGGCGTGGACCCGTCGGTCCTCAACGGCACGCTCCAGACGGACATCTTCAAGGAGTACATCGCCCAGAAGGAGTGGCTCTTCCAGCCGGAGCCGCATCTGCGCCTGATCGGCGACCTGATGGAGTACTGCGCGGCCGGCCTCCCCGACTACAAGCCGCTGTCCGTCTCCGGCTACCACATCCGCGAGGCGGGGGCGACGGCCGCGCAGGAGCTGGCGTACACGCTCGCGGACGGCTTCGGGTACGTCGAGCTGGGGATGAGCCGCGGCCTGGACGTCGACGTGTTCGCGCCCGGCCTGTCCTTCTTCTTCGACGCCCACGTCGACTTCTTCGAGGAGATCGCCAAGTTCCGTGCCGCGCGCCGGATCTGGGCGCGGTGGCTGCGGGACGTGTACGGCGCGAGGAGCGAGAAGGCGCAGTGGCTGCGGTTCCACACGCAGACCGCCGGGGTCTCGCTGACCGCCCAGCAGCCGTACAACAACGTGGTCCGCACCGCCGTGGAGGCACTGGCCGCGGTGCTCGGCGGGACCAACTCGCTGCACACCAACGCGCTGGACGAGACGCTGGCGCTGCCCAGCGAGCGGGCCGCGGAGATCGCGCTGCGCACCCAGCAGGTGCTGATGGAGGAGACCGGCGTCGCGAGCGTGGCGGACCCGCTGGGCGGTTCCTGGTACGTCGAGCAGCTCACGGACCGGATCGAGGCGGCCGCGGAGAAGATCTTCGAGCAGATCAGGGAGCGGGGACTCGCGGCGCATCCGGACGGGCGGCATCCCATCGGGCCGATCACCTCCGGGATCCTGCGCGGGATCGAGGACGGCTGGTTCACCGGCGAGATCGCCGAGTCCGCCTTCCGCTACCAGCGGGCCCTGGAGAAGGGCGAGAAGAAGGTCGTGGGCGTCAACGCGCACACCGGTTCCGTCACCGGCGAACTGGAGATCCTGCGCGTCGGCCACGAGGTGGAGCGGGCGCAGGCGCGGATCCTCCGGGAGCGCAGGGCGGCGCGCGACGAGACGGCCGTCCGCGCCCGCCTCGACGCGCTGCTCACCGCCGCCCGTGACGGCTCCGGCATGATCGAACCGATGCTGTCCGCCGTCCGCGCCGAGGCGACCCTCGGCGAGATCTGCGGGGTGCTGCGCGCGGAGTGGGGGGTGTACACGGAACCGCCGGGCTTCTGACTCGCGGCCACCGCGGGGCCCGCAGGGTCAGGCAGGTGCCGTCAGGCCCAGCAGCAGCACCCTGGTGAAGCTGCGCACCCACGTCTCGTCCGCCGGTTTGCCGTTGACCAGGGTGCGGTGGACGACGGCGCCGGCGACCATGTCGAAGGTGAGGTCGACCGTGCGGGCACTCTCCTCCGGGTCGGCCTCGGGCGGGAGTTCGCCGCGCGCCTGGGCGCGCGCCCGGCCCTCCACGACCAGGCGTTTCTGGCGGTCCACGACCGAGGCGCGGATGCGTTCGCGCAGGAGTTCGTCGCGGGTCGACTCGGCGACCACCGCCATCAGGCCGCTGCGGCACTCGGGGCGGTCCAGGAGCGCCGCGAACTGCAGCACCACGCCCTCGATGTCGGCGGCCAGGCTGCCCGCGTCGGGCAGCCGCAGCTCGTCGAAGAGTTCCGCGACCGCGTCCACGACCAGCTCGTTCTTGCCCGCCCAGCGCCGGTAGAGGGTGGTCTTCGCGACCCCGGCGCGCGTCGCCACGTCCTGGAGGGTGAGCTTGGACCAGCCGAGTTCCACCAGGGCTTCCCGGGTCGCGGCCAGGATCGCGGCGTCCGCGGCGGCGCTGCGCGGGCGCCCGGGGCGGCCGGCGGGGGTGCGGCTCTGCATTCCCCGACCATAACCGGCCGGTAGCGGCTGAATCCGTGCCGTCGTGAGGGAGATCACCGGAACGCGGTGTCGCCCGCCCGCTCATTGCCATTACGCTACGGGTCGTAGCGAAAGCTCGCGTGGGACGTACGCGGGCAGAACGGCACGGCGCGGGTGGGGACCCGGCGCCGGACATCGACGCTTTTTTCTTCAGACGCGGGATCGGGGGAGGATAGGCACATGCAGCCACGGAACATGTCCATGAGCGGCGTGGTCGACCTCGCCGCGGTGAAGGCGGCCCAGGAGGCCAAGGCCAAGGCCGAGCAGGCGCGCGCCGAAGCGGCCCGGAGGGGCGGCACGGGTGCCGTCTCCCCGGCCGATCTCGTCATCGACGTCGATGAGGCGGGCTTCGAGCGGGAGGTTCTCCAGCGCTCCGCCGAGGTGCCCGTCGTCATCGACTTCTGGGCCGAGTGGTGTCAGCCCTGCAAGCAGCTGAGCCCGGTCCTGGAGCGGCTGGCCGTCGAGTACAACGGGCGCTTCCTCCTCGCCAAGATCGACGTCGACGCCAACCAGATGCTGATGCAGCAGTTCGGGGTGCAGGGCATCCCGGCGGTGTTCGCCGTCGTGGCGGGCCAGGCCCTGCCCCTGTTCCAGGGGGTGACCGGCGAGGAGCAGATCCGCGGCACCCTCGACCAGCTGGTGGAGGTCGCCGAGCAGCGCTTCGGGCTGACCGGTCTGACCGTCGACCCGGACGCGCTGCCGGGCGGCGCGGCCGGTGCGGGCGCCGAGGCGCCGGTGGGCCCGTACGAGACGCTCCTGAACGCGGCCGCCGAGGCCCTGGACGCCGGCGACCTGGACGGCGCGGTCCGCGCCTACCAGAACGTGCTGGCCGACGATCCGGCCCACCCGGAGGCCAAGCTCGGTCTCGCGCAGGCCGAGTTGCTGCGCCGGGTGCAGGGGATGGACCCGCAGAAGGTGCGCCAGGAGGCGGCCGAGAAGCCGAAGGACGTCGACGCGCAGATCGCCGCGGCGGACCTGGACCTGGTGGGCGGTCATGTCGAGGACGCCTTCGGACGTCTGATCGAGACCGTGCAGCGTACGGCGGGTGACGACAGGGACGCGGTGCGGCGCCGGCTGCTCGAACTGTTCGAGGTCGTGGGCCCCGAGGATGCGCGGGTGATCGGCGCTCGCAGGGCGCTCGCGCGGGCGCTTTTCTGACCAGTCGCTAAACACCACGGCCTGTGATGCCGGGGTGAAAGGTTTGCCGACAAGACGTTGAGGCCGCTCCACTTTGCCAAATCTTGGCAATCGGGGCGGCTGTTACTCCGAGTAAATCAAGGCCGTTGATCTGTCTGGTTTCGTACAGAGATCAACGGCTTTGTTCTGCCCCGCGATGCCACCGAGGGTGGCGTTCCGAGATCGCCCGGACGTTTCCCGGTTATCCGGCCGTTACTAGCCAGTAACGAACCCCCTTGTGCGGGCGGCCAATTTGCACCACGATCGGCGACGCTCGGTCCATTCCCGTACCCCGGCACCCGGTCGGGGCGACGGAGACTCTGGGTCCCCACCGAGCAGAGCCGGCGGCAGTGGCGCCGGCTCTTGGGCAGGGGGGTCTTCGCCGACCGGCGAAGCCTGTCCAGCAAGGTTGTGCGTGATGTGTGTCAGGCGCGACCAGTGGTTGTCGCTCGGGGGTGATCGCCGGTGATTCGGGCGCGGTACGCGCCTTTGGGTACGGGCGCTCTCCTTCCCGAGGACGTAGCACTTCTCCCATCCCTGCCGGCCGAGCCACCCTGCGTGGACGAGTCCGGGCCAGGAGATGTACGTCCGAGAAGGAGGAAATATGGAGTCCCAGGTGCGTGGCGGGACCAGATGGAAGCGGTTCGCTGTGGTCATGGTGCCCAGCGTTGCCGCCACGGCGTGTATAGGTGTCGCCCTCGCTCAGGGTGCGCTGGCCGCCTCGTTCAGCGTGTCGGGTCAGTCCTTCAAGGTGACCGCGGACAAGCTGGTCGGCCAGGGCTTCGAGCAGTACGGCGCCATGGACAACGGCTACACCCTCAGCGGTGAGCAGACGGCGCACCCGGTCGCGGTCTCGGGCTTCAACTCGGCCAAGATCACGAACATGTGCCAGTCGGTCGTCACGCCGAACATCCCGGTGCTCGGCTCGGTGAGCCTCGTGCTGAAGGCGGGCGGGTCCACCCCGGTCCAGGCCAGCCAGCTGTACATCGACCTCGACGACCTCAGCGCCGACGCCACCTTCAAGAACATCGACATCGGTGTTGCGGCCAAGGACGCGGCCAAGGGTCCTGGCATGAAGGGCGGCAAGGAGCAGGCCAACCCGTTCGGCTTCGCGCAGCAGGCCGACTCGGCCACGCTGACCGGTGTGAAGCAGACGGCGTGGGCGACCACGGCCGGCACCTTCAAGCTCAGCGGCCTGCACATGACCGTGCAGGCGGGCACGCACGAGTGCTACTGAGCACTCGTTGACGGGGGCGGGGGAGCCGACGGCGCCCCCGCCCGCGCCACATCCGCCGCGTCTTCACACGCGGCACACGTCATCACCACAGCAACGCCGCACCAGGGAGCTGTTTTCCATGAGCGCCGAGACCCCTGCAGCCGACCCCGGCCAGTTCACCGTCCGGAGGCAGCAGTTCCGCGCCTGGCGGGGCACGCGGCCGTTCTGGGCGGGCCTGTTCGTCCTGCTCGGCGGCTTTCCGATCATGTACTTCCCGTACGCCCACCTCCAGCTGGGACACCTCACGCTGGCGATGGCGACCACCGCGGGAGCGGGATCCCTGATCATCGGTGTGCTGCTCGTCGTGCTGGGCATCAGCCTCTGGTTCCAGAAGCATGTCCGGACCTTCGCGGGAGTCGCCGCGATCCTGCTGGCGCTGGTGTCCCTGCCCGTCTCCAACTTCGGTGGCTTCGTCCTCGGCTTCCTGTTCTCCCTCGTCGGCGGAGCGATGGCCGTCGCGTGGGTACCGGGTGAGTCCGGCCGGCAGGAGTCGCCGGCCGGCGAGGCCGCCCCGGGCGAGGGCGGTGCACCCGAGTCCGTGCCGCTGCCCGGCCAGGGCATCGACGGCGCGTACGAGCCGAACGACCTGTCAGGAACGAGCCCGGCCAACGGGGCGAACGGGAGGCACAGTGCCGGCTGACGAGGTGAGCCGCGGGAGAGATGCGGACGAGTCCCGCGGGAGAACCGGACCCCGCCACGCGGCCCCCAGAAAGCCGCTGTTCACCAGGTTCAACATGCCGGCCGGCAAGGCGATAGCCACTGTGGCGATGCCGACGGCCGTGCTCATGGGCATGGGCTTCACGTCCACGCTCGCCCTCGCGGCGGGCAACGGCGGCAGCCCGGCCCCCTCGACCACGGCCAAGAGCCTGACCGCGGACGAGTACAAGGACTGCGTCAAGGCGCTGGACGACTCCAAGGACCCCTCGGCCTCGCCGTCGCCGTCCGCCTCGGACAAGTCCACCGACGCCCCGACGCCGTCGGCCACGCCGAGCGGCGACGCGACGAAGGGCACGGACTCCTCGTCGTCGTCCACCGATTCGGGTAAGGACTCGGGTTCGAGCTCGGACTCGGGTTCGGGTTCGGGTTCGGCCTCCGGTTCGGGTTCCGCGGACAAGACCGCGCCGGCGCCGTCCGAGACCTCCGGCTCGTCCGACTCGGGCTCCGGTACGACGACGCCCACCGCGTCGTCGGACAAGAGCGGCGGCGGACTCCTCGGCACCATCGGCGACACCCTCGGGAACATCCTCACCGGTGGGACCAAGGACACCGCCACGCCCGACGCGAGTGCCACGCCCTCGGCGACCCCCTCGCCGTCCGCGTCCGGCGACACGGCGTCGACGTCCGGCACGAAGCTGTCCGACACCGTCAAGGACACGACGTCCAAGGCCGTCGGCACGGTCGGGGACACGGTGAAGAACACCACCGGCACGGTCTCCAAGACGGTCGACGACGCGGGCAAGGCGGTCGGCGACGCGGGCAGGACGGTCAAGGACACGGTGGACTCGGCCACCGCGAGCCCGTCCACGAGCGCGAGCCCGTCGGCCGAGGACTGCCCGGCGGCCACCACCGACGAGGGCGGCGTCGACAACCCGGTGCCGGTGGCGGACGACCCCTGGTACCTCCAGGCCAGCTCGCTGCTGCTCAAGGGCGCCGACTACCAGGGGATCGTGGAGGTGAGGACGGCGAGCGGCACCACCAAGAAGGTGCTGAAGTACGTCGTCTCCGACGGCACGGACATCGGCGACCTGCACCAGACGGTGCACGACTCGCTGACCGGCAAGACGTACCACGTCCAGGCGTCCAAGGGTTCGACGTCCACGATCCGCGACGGCAAGACGGTGATGTACACCGAGGAGATCTCGGGCAACCTGTTCGGTCTGATCCCCATGAAGTTCAGCCCCGACAGCCCGCCCCCGCTGAACCTCCCGCTGATCTACTTCACCAACGTGAAGGTGACGCAGGCGGCCCAGTTCGGCGGCAGCCTGCACGTGCCCGGGATGCACGTGTACACGACCGGCTGACCCGTCCCAGGTCCCGTCCGGGAGCCGCGACAACGCTGAGGGCGCCCCCTGTTCCAGGGGGCGCCCTCAGCGCCGTGACAAGGACCTCGCGGGGCAGGTCAGTTGTCGCCGCCGCCCAGGTGGTGCACCCGGATCATGTTGGTGGTGCCGGGGACACCGGGGGGCGAGCCCGCCGTGATGACGACGGTGGCGCCCGGCTCGAAGCGGCCCAGCGAGGCCAGCTCCTGGTCCACCTGGTCGACCATGTCGTCGGTGGTGTTCACGAACGGCACCACGTACGGCTCCACGCCCCAGCTCAGCGTGAGCTGGTTGCGGGTGGCCTCCTCGGTGGTGAAGGCGAGGATCGGCTGGGCGGCGCGGTAGCGGGACAGCCGGCGCGCGGTGTCACCGGACTGGGTGAACGCGATCAGGCCCCGGCCGCCGAGGAAGTCGGCGATCTCGCAGGCCGCGCGGGCCACCGAACCACCCTGCGTGCGCGGCTTCTTGCCCGGCACCAGCGGCTGGAGGCCCTTGGACAGCAGCTCCTGCTCGG
The DNA here is from genome assembly GCF_040706415.1 of Streptomyces sp. NPDC048106. NCBI lineage: Bacteria > Bacillati > Actinomycetota > Actinomycetes > Kitasatosporales > Streptomycetaceae > Streptomyces > Streptomyces sp. NPDC048106. The sequence continues at coordinate 13,582 of NZ_JBEZND010000062.1, forward strand.
CGGCCTGGACGATCTTCGACATCGTCTTGACCGTCTCGATCGGATAGGCGCCCACCGAGGACTCGGCGGACAGCATCACCGCGTCGGCACCGTCCAGGATCGCGTTGGCCACGTCGGAGGCCTCGGCGCGGGTCGGGCGGGAGTTGGTGATCATCGACTCCATCATCTGGGTCGCCACGATCACCGGCTTGGCGTTGCGCCGGCACAGCTCGATCAGGCGCTTCTGCACCATCGGGACCTTTTCGAGCGGGTACTCCACCGCGAGGTCGCCACGGGCCACCATCACGGCGTCGAACGCATCGACGACGTCCTGCATGTTCTCCACCGCCTGCGGCTTCTCCACCTTGGCGATGACCGGGACCCGGCGGCCCTCCTCGTCCATGACGCGGTGCACGTCCTGGACGTCCTTGGCGTCCCGCACGAAGGACAGCGCGACCATGTCGCAGCCCATGTGCAGCGCGAACCGCAGGTCCTCGACGTCCTTCTCGCTCAGCGCGGGCACGTTGACGGCCGTGCCGGGCAGGTTGATGCCCTTGTGGTCGGAGACGACGCCGCCCTCGATCACGATCGTCCGGACCTTGGGGCCCTCCACGTCGACGACCTTCAGCTCGACGTTGCCGTCGTTGATCAGGATCTGGTCGCCGCGCGAGACGTCGCCCGGCAGCCCCTTGTACGTCGTGCCGCAGATGTGCCGGTCGCCGGGCACGTCCTCGGTGGTGATGACGAACTCGTCGCCGCGCTCCAGCTCGACCGGGCCCTCGGCGAAGGTCTCCAGGCGGATCTTCGGGCCCTGGAGGTCGGCGAGGACGCCGATCGGCCGGCCGGTCTCCTTGGACGCGGCCCGGACGCGGTCGTACCGCCCCTGGTGCTCGGCGTGGGAGCCGTGGCTGAAGTTGAAGCGGGCCACGTTCATGCCCGCCTCGATCAGGGCGACGAGCTTCTCGTGGGAGTCGACCGCGGGGCCGAGAGTACAGACGATTTTCGAACGGCGCATGGGGCGATCCTATCGGTTTGTTTCGCTCCGGAATATTCCGTCTGGCGGAAGATACAAATGAGAGGCGTCCTGCTCAGGTGCTGCTCAATTGTTCTTTCCGACCAGTGCGTAGGTCTGCGTCGCGATCTCCAGTTCCTCATCCGTCGGCACCACGGCCACGGCTACCCGCGCGGACGCGGGTGAAATCAGCCGCGCCCCGCCGCCGCGGGCCTCGTTCAGCCCGGGGTCGACCGCCGCGCCCAGCCCCTCCAGGCCCGCGATCGCCGCCTCCCGCACGGGTGCCGCGTTCTCCCCGACCCCGGCGGTGAACACGATCGCGTCCACCGTGCCGAGGACGGCGTAATAGGCGCCGATGTACTTCTTGAGCCGGTGAATGTAAATGTCGAAGGCGAGCACGGCCGCCTGGTCGCCCTCGTCGATCCGGCGGCGGATCTCGCGCATGTCGTTGTCCCCGCACAGCCCGAACAAGCCGCTCCTCTTGTTGAGGAGAGTGTCGATCTCGTCCATGGACATTCCGCCAACTCGCGCCAAATGGAAGATGACGGCCGGATCCAGATCACCGGATCGCGTACCCATCACCAGCCCCTCCAAAGGCGTCAGCCCCATGGAGGTGTCCACGCACCGGCCCTTCCGCACCGCGGAGGCCGAGGCGCCGTTGCCGAGGTGCAGCACGATCACGTTGACCTCGCCGGGTTCCTTGCCCAGCAGCCGGGCCGTCTCGCGGGAGACGTAGGCGTGCGAGGTGCCGTGGAAGCCGTAGCGGCGCACCCGGTGGCGGTCGGCGAGCCTCGGGTCGATCGCGTAGCGCGCCGCCGCCTCCGGCATCGTGGTGTGGAACGCCGTGTCGAACACGGCGACCTGCGGCAGGTCGGGACGGAGCGCGCGGGCGGTGCGGATGCCGGTCAGGTTGGCCGGGTTGTGCAGCGGGGCGACCGGGATCAGCCGCTCGATCTCGGTGATCACCCCGTCGTCCACGACCGTGGGCTCGGTGAAGAACATCCCGCCGTGCACCACCCGGTGCCCGATCGCGAGCAGGTCCGGCGAGTCGAGGCCGACGCCGTCGCGGGCCAGCTCCCCGGCGACCGCCTTGAGCGCTGCGTCGTGGTCGGCGATCGGGCCGTTCTGCTCACGGGTCTCGCCCGTGCCGACGCGGGTGTGGCGCAGCCGGGAGGTCTGTTCGCCTATCCGCTCGACCAGCCCGAGGGCGAGCCGGCTCGTGTCCCGCATGTCGAGCAGCTGGTACTTCAGCGACGATGAGCCGGAGTTGAGGACGAGGACACGGGTCGCGGTCACGGTACGGGCACGCTTTCTGCTCGGTCGGCGGAGGTCTGGGCCTGGATCGCCGTGATGGCCACGGTGGTCACGATGTCCGGCACCAAGGCACCCCGGGACAGGTCGTTGACCGGCTTGCGCAGCCCCTGGAGGACCGGGCCGACGGCGATCGCGCCGGCCGAGCGCTGCACGGCCTTGTAGGTGTTGTTGCCGGTGTTGAGGTCCGGGAAGATCAGCACCGTGGCCTGCCCGGCGACCTCGGAGCCCGGCAGCTTGGTCGCGGCGACGCTGGGCTCCACGGCGGCGTCGTACTGGATCGGCCCCTCGATCCTGAGGTCGGGCCGGCGCGCGCGCACCAGCTCGGTGGCCGCGCGCACCTTGTCGACGTCGGCGCCCGAACCGGAGGTGCCGGTGGAGTACGACAGCATCGCGATCCGCGGCTCCACCCCGAACCGGGCCGCCGTGACCGCCGACTGGACGGCGATGTCCGCGAGCTGCTCGGCGTCCGGGTCCGGGTTGACCGCGCAGTCGCCGTAGACCAGCACCTTGTCGGCCAGGCACATGAAGAACACGGAGGAGACGATCGAGGCCTCCGGCCGGGTCTTGATGATCTCGAACGCCGGGCGGATGGTGGCCGCCGTGGAGTGCACCGAGCCGGAGACCATGCCGTCGGCGAGGCCCTCCTCGACCATCAGGGTGCCGAAGTAGTTCACGTCGGTGACGACGTCGTACGCCAGCTCCACCGTGACGCCCTTGTGGGCGCGCAGGGCCGCGTACTTCTCGGCGAAGCCGTCGCGCAGCTCGGAGGTGGCCGGGTCGATCAGCTGGGTGTCGCCGAGGTCGATGCCCAGGTCGGCGGCCTTCTTGCGGATCTGGTCCGCGGGCCCGAGCAGGGTCAGGTCGCACACGCCCCGGCGTGTCAGCACCTCGGCCGCGTGCAGCACCCGCTCCTCGGTGCCCTCCGGGAGCACGACCCGGCGCCGGTCGGCGCGGGCCCGCTCCAGGAGCGTGTGCTCGAACATCATCGGGGTGACGCGGTCGCCGCTGGTCGCGGAGACGAGACCCGCCAGCTCGGCGGTGTCGGCATGGCGCTCGAACAGGCCGAGCGCGGTCTCCGCCTTGCGCGGGGTGGCCGCCGTCATCCGGCCCTCCAGGGAGAACAGCCGCTCGGCGGTCGGGAAGCTGTTGCCGCGCACCGACAGGACCGGCGTGCCGGGGGCGAGCCGGGCGGCCAGCGTGAGGATCTCCTCGCTCGGCACCTCGCCCAGGGTGAGCAGGATGCCGGCTATCGGCGGGGTGCCGGCGCTGTGCGCGGCCAGCGCGCCGACGACCAGGTCGGCCCGGTCCCCGGGGGTGATGACCACACAGCCGGGCGTCAGGGCGGTGAGGAGGTTCGGCAGCATGGCGCCGCCGAAGACGAAGCCGAGGGCGTCCCGGGCGAGCCCGGAGTCGTCGCCGAGCAGCACCCTCGCGTCCAGGGCCTGGGTGATCTGGGCGATGGTCGGGGCGGACAGGGCGGGCTCGTCGGGCAGCACGTAGCAGGGCACCGGCAGCCGGGAGGCCAGCCGCTCGGCGATCTCGTCGCGGTCCTCGCGGGCCACCCGGTTGGCGATCATGGCCAGGACGTCGCAGCCGAGGCCGTGGTAGGCGCGGTAGGCGTTGCGGACCTCGGCGCGCACCGACTCGGCGTGCTGGCCGCGGCCGCCGACGATCGGGAGGACGGAGGCGCCGAACTCGTTGGCGAGGCGGGCGTTGAGGGCCAGCTCGTCCGGGAGCTGGGTGGCGGCGAAGTCGGTGCCGAGGACGAGGACGACGTCGTAGTCGCGGGCCAGCAGGTGGAAGCGGTCCACGAGGACGGAGACCAGCTCGTCGGTGCCCTGCTCGGCCTGGAGGGCGGAGGCTTCCTCGTAGTCCATGCCGTGCACGGTCGCCGGGTCCTGGGAGAGCCGGTAGCGCGCCTTCAGCAGCTCGAACAGCCGGTCGGGGCCGTCGTGCACGAGCGGGCGGAAGACGCCCACCCGGTCGGCCTGCCGGGTCAGGAGTTCCATGACCCCCAGCTCCACCACCTGGCGGCCGTCGCCGCGGTCGATGCTGGTCACGTACACGCTGCGCGTCACGCGTCGACTCCGTTCCTGTCACGTCCGTCGTCCCGCACGTCTGGCACCCGTCACACCGGCTGCCACATCGGCGGCATAAAAATCGCCCACCGAGGTGAGCAGGGCCCTCTTGACAGTACCCCCGAGCCGGGTTAAGGCGCCCGCCAGGATCCCAGCCCTTCCGGCGGACGTGAAAGAATCGGATAAAGCTCACGCACGGACGAGACAGCGAGCAGGAGACAGAGCACGATGCGCATCGGAGTTCTCACCGCAGGCGGCGACTGCCCCGGCCTGAACGCCGTGATCCGTTCGGTCGTGCACCGGGCGGTGACCCAGTACGGCGACGAGGTCATCGGTTTCGAGGACGGCTACCGGGGGCTGCTCGACCGCCACTACCGCGCCCTCGACCTGGACGCGGTCAGCGGCATCCTGGCCCTCGGCGGCACCATCCTCGGCTCCTCCCGCCTGGAGCGGGACCGGCTGCGGGAGGCCTGCGAGCGGGCCACCGACATGGTCGGGGAGTTCGGCATCGACGCGCTGATCCCGATCGGCGGCGAGGGCACCCTCACGGCGGCCCGGATGCTTTCCGACGCGGGCCTGCCGGTCGTCGGCGTGCCCAAGACGATCGACAACGACATCTCGTCCACGGACCGCACCTTCGGCTTCGACACCGCGGTGGGCGTCGCCACCGAGGCGATGGACCGCCTCAAGACCACAGCCGAGTCCCACCAGCGGGTGATGGTGGTCGAGGTCATGGGCCGGCACGCGGGCTGGATCGCGCTGGAGTCCGGCATGGCCGCCGGCGCGCACGGCATCTGTCTGCCCGAGCGGCCCTTCGACCCCGCGGACCTGGTCAAGATGGTCGAGGAGCGCTTCGCGCGCGGCAAGAAGTTCGCCGTGATCTGCGTCGCCGAGGGCGCGCACCCCGCCGAGGGCACCATGGACTACGGCAAGGGCGCGATCGACCAGTACGGCCACGAGCGCTTCCAGGGCATCGGCACCGCCCTCGCCTACGAACTGGAGCGCCGCCTCGGCAAGGAGGCCAAGCCGGTCATCCTGGGCCACGTGCAGCGCGGCGGCGTGCCCACCGCCTACGACCGCGTCCTCGCCACCCGCTTCGGCTGGCACGCCATCGAGGCCGCCCACCGCGGCGCGTTCGGCCACATGACCGCCCTGCGCGGCACCGACATCCGGATGGTCCCGCTCGCGGAGGCGGTCACCGAGCTGAAGACGGTCCCGAAGAACCGGATGGAGGAGGCGGAGTCGGTCTTCTAGCCGACCTCTAGCCGCCGCTTCCAACCGCCGCTTCCGGCCCCGGCCCCGGCCGGGGTCCCCGACCGGGGCTTCGGGGAGTCAGCGCGTCTGCGGCACCCATCGGTAGACCAGTTCCGGCCGCCCCACCTGGCCGTACAGCGGGCTGCGCGCGGCCCGGCCGGTGTCCACCAGGTGTTCCAGATAGCGGCGGCCGGTGATCCGCGAGATGCCCACGGCGTCGGCGACCCCGGCCGCGGTGAGCCCGTCGGCCGCCTCGCGCAGCGCGTCGGTCACCCGCTGGAGCGTCGGCCCGCTGAGCCCCTTGGGCAGCGCGGCCGGCGCGGGCGCCCGCAGCGCCGCGAGCGCCCGGTCCACCTCGTCCTGCCCGCTCGCCTCGCCCGCCGCACCGCGGAACTCGGCGTAGCGCACCAGCCGGTCGCGCAGCGTGGCGAAGGTGAACGGCTTGAGCACGTACTGCACGACCCCCAGCGAGACCCCCTCGCGCACCATCGCCAGATCCCGGGCCGAGGTCACCGCGATCACGTCCGCGTGATGGCCGCAGGCCCGCAGCGAGCGCGCGAACTGGAGCCCGTGCACATCGGGCAGATGCAGATCCAGGAGCAGCAGATCCACCCGCGTGCGCTCCAGCACGCGCCGCGCCTCCGCGCCCGTGCGGGCCTTGGCGACGGCGACGAACCCCGGCACCCGGCCGACGTACAGCTCGTGCGCGTCGGCGGCGACGGGGTCGTCCTCCACTACCAGCACTCTGATCGGGTCCGTCATACGGCACCGCCCTCGGCCGGCACCGGCGCCTGGCGCAGCGGCAGCCGTACCTCGAACAGGGCGCCGCCGTCACCCGCGTCCCGCACGGCGAGCAGGCCCTCGTGCCGGGTCACCGCCTGCCGTACGAGCGCGAGGCCGAGCCCCCGTCCGCCGGGTCCGGCCGGTTTGGTGGTGAACCCGCGCTGGAAGACCAGGTCCGCGTGGCCGGGGTCGACGCCGGGGCCGGTGTCCGCGACGCGCAGCACCAGCTCGGCGTCCGAGGCGTACGCCGTCACGGTCACCCGCGCCCGCGCGCTGCCCTGCGCCGCGTCCACCGCGTTGTCGATCAGGTTGCCGAGGATGGTCACCAGGTCCCGCGCGGGCGGACCGCCGGCCAGCAGACCGTCGTCCAGCCGGCTGTCCGGCGACACCACCAGCTCCACGCCCCGCTCGTTGGCCTGCGAGGTCTTGCCCAGCAGCAGCGCCGCGAGGACCGGTTCGCGCACCGCCGCCACCACCTGGTCGGTCAGCGCCTGAGCCAGCTCCAGTTCGGCCGTGGCGAACGCCACCGCCTCCTCGGCCCGGCCCAGTTCGATCAGCGAGACCACGGTGTGCAGCCGGTTCGCCGCCTCGTGCGCCTGCGAGCGCAGCGCCTCGCTGAAGCTCCGCTCACTGTCCAACTCGCCCATCAGCGACTGGAGTTCGGTGACGTCGCGCAGGGTGACGACCGTGCCCCGGCGTTCGCCGCCGGAGACCGGGGAGGTGTTGACCACGAGCACCCGGGACGCGGTCGGGTGCACCTCGTCCACCCGGGGCCGCGAGGACAGCAGCGCGCCGGTCAGCGGGGCCGGCAGCCCCAGCTCGGCCACCGAGCGGCCCACCACGTCCGCCTCCCCGGCCCGGTGGCCCACGCCCAGCAGCTCCCGGCCGCCGTCGTTGATCAGCGCCACCCGGTACTGCCCGTCCAGCATCAGGAGTCCCTCGCGGACCGCGTGCAGCGCCGCCTGGTGGTAGTCGTGCATCCGGCTCAGCTCGGTGGCGTTCATGTTGTGGGTGTGGCGGCGCAGCCGGGCGTTGATGACGTACGTGCCCACCGCGCCCAGCAGCAGCGTCCCGCCGGCCACCCCGAGCAGCGCCGTGACCTGGTCCTGGAGCCGCTTGCTGATCTGCTCCACGGTGATGCCGGCGCTGACCAGGCCGACGATCCGGCCGCCGTCCGTCACCGGCGTCACCGCGCGCACGGAGGAGCCGAGGGTGCCGGTGTAGGTCTCGGTGAAGGTGTGGCCGCGGCGGGCGGGGGCGGTGGTGCCGAGGAAGCGTTTGCCGATCTGCCGCGGGTCCGGGTGCGTCCAGCGGATGCCGGCCGGGCTCATGATCGTGACGAAGTCGACGCCGGCGTCCCGGGTGACCTTCAGGGCGTACGGCTCCAGGAGCGCGGTCGGGTCCGGGGTGCGGATCGCCGCGCGGACCGCCGGGGAGTCGGCGATGGAGCGGGCCACCGCGGTGGCCTGCCGGGCGGCCGCGTCCTCCGCCTGCCGCCGGTCGCTGACGTAGGTGAACAGCGCGTATCCGGCCACGACCACCGCTATCAGCACGGCCTGCATGGCGAAGAGCTGGCCCGCCAGGCTGCGAGGGCGGGTCAGGGACGGAAAGCGCATGTCAGCCAGTGTGCCCCCGGGTCACGCGTGAACTAAATGAACGCAAGCGTGACCGCCCTCACAGGGCGGGAGATAGTCGCCGGGTTCCCCAGCACCGCCCGGACGTGAGCCGCACGCCGGTCGTGCACCGACGAAGCGTCGACGAAGACGTCAAGGAGGGCATTCGTGGCCGCCACCTCTCCCGGTACGGCACCCGCCGCACCCCGCGCCCGGCGGGACCGGACCCATTACCTGTACATCGCCGTCATCGTGGCCGTCGTGCTCGGCATCGCCGTCGGGCTCATCTGGCCGGATGCCGCGGTGCAGCTCCAGCCGGTGGGCGCCGGGTTCGTCAATCTGATCAAGATGATGATCTCGCCGATCATCTTCTGCACGATCGTGCTCGGGATCGGATCGGTGCGCAAGGCGGCCAAGGTGGGCGCCGTCGGCGGCATCGCCCTTGGCTACTTCCTCGTGATGTCCCTGGTCGCCCTCGCCATCGGGCTCGTCGTGGGCAATGTGCTGCACCCCGGCTCCGGACTCCATCTGACCCACGCCCTCAAGCAGACCGGGCACGCGCAGGTCAGCAGCGACGCGCTGCCGCCCGTCGACTTCGTCCTGTCGATCATCCCCAAGACCTTCGTGTCCGCCTTCACCGAGGGCCAGGTCCTCCAGACGCTGCTGGTCGCCCTGCTCGCCGGCTTCGCCCTCCAGGCCATGGGCGCCGCCGGACAGCCGGTGCTGCGCGGCATCGAGCACATCCAGCGGCTCGTCTTCCGCGTCCTGTCCATGGTCATGTGGGCCGCGCCGATCGGCGCGTTCGGAGCGATCGCCGCGGTCACCGGCTCGGCCGGCCTGGACGCGCTGAAGAGCCTCGCCGTGCTGATGCTCGGCTTCTACGTCACCTGCGTGCTGTTCGTCTTCGTGGTGCTCGGCGCGGTGCTGCGGATCGTCGCCGGGGTGAACGTCTTCTCCCTGTGCCGCTACCTCGCCCGCGAGTTCCTGCTGATCCTGTCCACGTCCTCCTCCGAGTCCGCGCTGCCCCGCCTGATCGCGAAGATGGAACACCTCGGCGTCAGCAAGCCGGTCGTCGGCATCACCGTGCCCACCGGGTACTCCTTCAACCTCGACGGCACGATGATCTACATGACCATGGCGTCGCTGTACATCGCGGACGCGCTGGGCACGCCGATGTCGGTCGGCGAGCAGATTCCGCTGCTGCTGTTCCTGCTGCTGGCGTCGAAGGGCGCGGCGGGCGTCAGCGGCGCGGGCCTCGCCACGCTGGCCGGCGGCCTCCAGTCGCACAAGCCCGCGCTGGTGGACGGCGTCGGCCTCATCGTCGGCATCGACCGGTTCATGAGCGAGGCGCGGGCGCTGACGAACTTCGCGGGCAACGCGATCGCCACGGTGCTCGTGGGCACGTGGACCAAGGAGATCGACAAGGCGCGGGTGCGGCAGGTGCTCGCGGGGGAGCTGCCGTTCGACGAGACGGTGACGGACGCCGCGGCGGGTACCGTGACCGAAGTCCCCGAGCCCCGGCAGGAGCAGGGGCTGGCGAAGGCATAGCTCCGCCCTTTTCTCCGGATGTCCGGCTCCGCCTGAACCGGGGCCGGGCATCCGGCTGTGTACGGACCACGTGCACGGATCACGTGCACGGACCACGGGTCCGGATTACGCGTCCGGACTCACCTCGGCCACCAGGGCGGTGGCCGTCGAGGCGGGTACGCCCGATGCGGTCAGGACGGTGACCGTGGCGGCGCGGCCCGCCTCCGCCGTTTCCAGGAGGCCGTCGTTGACCGCCTCCATGACCGCGAAGAGGGTCTGCTCGTGCACGTAGGCGAGCGCGGGGGCGGGCAGGGGTGAGGTGAACACGCCCTCGTCCAGGCCCTGTTGAAGCACCCGGGCCTTGGCCGCGCGGAGCGGGGCGAGACGTTCGCGGATGCCCTGGACGGTGACCGTGCGCTGGGCGAGGGCGATCAGCAGCCGGTAGCGGTCGGCGGTCGCCCAGAGCGCGAGCACCGAGCGGGCGAGCGCCTCCGCCGGGTGCGTGACCCCCGCGCGCACCGCCGCGTCCGCGTCCGCCAGCGCCTGTACCGCCTCGTCGGTGAGGGTGCTGATCAGCGCCTCACGGCTGGGGAAGTGGCCGTACACGGTCCGCCGTACGACTCCGGCGGCGCGCGCGATCTGGTCCATGGAGGCGTCCGGGTCGCGCAGCAGCTCGACGAGGGCGACGTCGAGGATGCGGCGCCGGTTGGCGTCGGCGCGGCTGGGGTTACCCGTGGTCATGGCCCTCATTCTGCACTTCCCGAACGAGTTGCACAGCACTGTGCAGCGGCGTAGATTGCACAGCGTTGTGCAATTGCACGTTGCTGTGCAAGTTCTGTCGCGAACCGAGGAAGGCAAACCCCTGCCATGCGACTCGTCATGACCGAACCGGTCGAGAAGATGGAGCGCCCCTACGCCCGGCGCTGGTGGGCACTGCTCGTGCTCTGCCTGAGCCTGCTGATCATCGTGATGGCCAACACCGCCCTCACGGTCGCGGCGCCCGACATGACGAAGGACCTCGGCCTCTCCAGCGCCGACCTCCAGTGGGTGATCGACGGCTACACCGTGCCCTACGCGGCCCTGATGCTGCTGCTCGGCGCGATCGGCGACAAGTACAGCCGGCGCGGGGCGCTCGTGCTCGGCCTGCTGGTCTTCGGCGGCGGCGCGGTCTTCGGCTACCTGGCCGGCAGCGCGGCCACCGTCATCGCCGCCCGCGCCGTGATGGGCGTCGGCGCGGCGCTGATCATGCCGGCCACGCTGTCGCTGCTCGCGGCGACCTTCCCGCGGGCCGAGCGGGCCAAGGCGATCACGCTGTGGACGGCCACCGCGGGCCTCGCCATCGCGGCCGGCCCGGTGGTCGCGGGCGCGCTGCTGCGCGGCCACGGCTGGTCCTCGACGTTCCTGATCAACGTGCCGATCGCCGCCGTGGCCCTCGTCGCCGCCTTCGTCCTGGTCCCGCCGTCCAAGGCGGGCCACCACGACCGCGTCGACCTCGTCGGCGGCCTGCTGTCGGTGATCTGGACCGGCTCGCTGGTCTACATGATCATCCAGGGCCCGCACTTCGGCTGGAGCGGCAAGGCCGTCGCCGCCGCGGTGCTCGCGGGCGCCGGACTGGTCGCCTTCGTCCTGTGGGAGCTGCGCCACCCGCGCCCGATCCTGGACGTCCGCCGCTTCGCGCACCGCCGCTTCGCCGGTTCCAACCTGGCCGTCGCCCTGTTCTTCCTGGCCGTCTTCGGCGCCTTCTACTTCCTCACCCAGCACCTCCAGTTCGTCCTCGGCTACGACGCGCTCCAGACCGGCATACGGATGCTGCCGCTGGCCGGCGCCGTGTTCGCCGGCTCGGCCCTCACCGGCTGGCTCACCCCGCGCGTCGGCATGAAGTGGACCGTCAGCGCGGGCATGGTCGGCGGCACGGTGGCGCTGGCTCTGCTCACCCGGGTGGCCGCGGGCTCGACGTACGGCGACTTCGTGGCCCCGCTGGTCATCCTCGGCCTCGCCATCGGCCTCGCCCTGTCGCCCTGCACCGACGCGATCATGGGCGCGTTCCCCGAGTCCGAACTGGGCGTCGGCGGCGCGGTCAACGACACCTCGCTGGAACTGGGCGGCTCCCTCGGCATCGCCATCCTCGGCTCGCTGCTGGCCACGTCGTACGGCAGCCACCTCACCGGCGCCACCGCCGGCAGCAAGCTCCCGCCGAGCGCCCTGGAGACCGCCAAGGACTCGGTCGGCGCCGGCTACGCCGTCGCCCAGGGCATCGCCGACAAGGCCCACCAGGCGGCGGCGCGGGCCGCCCACGCGAACAGCCCCGAGCAGGCCGCCCAGTTCAAGCAGCAGGCCGCCGAACTCGCCACCGGCGCCCACCGGATGGCCGACGCCGTCGGCTCCTCCTTCTCCGCCGCCGTCGCCCACACCAGCCTGGTCGGCGCGGTCGTCCTCGGCGTCGGCACGGTCCTGGTCGCCCTCCTGCTGCCGCGCCGCGCGACGGCCGAAGAGGTGAGCCAACCGGAGCGCGAACCGGCGGAAACCGCCGTCGGCTGACGCTTTCCCACCGACATCCATTAGCGTGCCGTGCCGGATGACCGGAACGGCACGCTGGTGCGTGGCGTCTGTACGTGCATGGAGGTACGGGGGATATGAAGATCGACTGGGACCGGCGGACCTGCGCGCGCAAGGGACATGTCACCTACGCGTCCGACGATCCGCGGCTGCGGGTACGGCTGCACGCGCAGACCGGGCTCGGGGACGCCTGGCGCTGTCTGCGCTGCGGTGACTTCGTGCTCGGGGAGCCGCACGGGTCGGGCCCCGCGCGGGACGCGCCGCTGGTACCGCGGGGGAAGGTGCTGCGGGACCTGTTCATCCTGCGCTTCCTCGCCATCGAGCGGGCCGTGCGCGGGGTGTTCATAGTCCTCGTCGCGGTGGCCGTGTGGAAGTTCAGCAACAGCCAGGACGCGGTGCGGCGCCTGTTCAACGAGTACCTGACCGTCCTGCGCCCCGTCTTCCGGCACTTCCACTACGACCTCGACCACTCACCCGTGGTCGGCTCCATCCAGAAGGCCTTCGGCTACAAGCACTCCACGCTCCTCCTGGTCGCCGGTCTGCTCCTCGCCTACGCCCTGATCGAACTGATCGAGGCGGTCGGCCTCTGGCGCGCCAAGCGCTGGGCGGAATACCTCACCGTCGTCGCCACCGCCGCCTTCCTCCCGCTGGAGATCTACGAGCTGACCGAGAAGATCAGCTACCTCAAGATCGCCACCCTGGTCCTCAACATCCTCGCCGTCCTCTACATCGCACTCACCAAGCGCCTGTTCGGACTGCGCGGCGGCCGCCGCAAGTTCGACGAGGAACGCCACAGCGCGTCCCTGCTGGAGGTGGAGGAGTCGGCGGGCGTGCTGGTCTGATCCCGGCCCGCGCGCCCTCGCCCCGCTTGCCCTGACGCCCGCGTCAACCCCTACCGTCGACCGCATGCGAATCGGAGAGCTGGCCGCGCGGGCCGGGACCACGGCGCGCGCGTTGCGGTATTACGAGACCCGGGGGCTGCTCGCGGCGCGAAGGGACGGCCGCGGCCACCGCAGTTACGGCGAGGCGGAGCTGCGGCTGGTGGAGCAGATCAGGACGCTCCAGGACTTCGGGTTCGGGCTGGAGGAGACGCGGCCGTTCGTGGAGTGTCTGCGGGCGGGGCATCCGGAGGGGGACTCCTGCCCGGCGTCGCTCGTGGTCTACCGGCGCAAGCTGGCGGAGCTGGACGAGCTCATCGGCCGGCTGACGGCCGTGCGGGAGACGGTCGCGGGGCAGCTGCGGCGGGCCGAGGGGGCCCGGGACGAGCTGGCCGCCGAGGCGTCGGCTCCGGGGGGTCCGGAGCCCGTGTGCGAACTGGGAGGGCGGTTGTCGTGAGCTTGCCGAGCGGACCGGCCGAGGTGACGGACGACGACTTCGAGACGGAGGTGATCGGCGCGGAGCTGCCGGTGCTGGTGCAGTTCACCGCCGACTGGTGCGGGCCCTGCCGGCAGCTCGCGCCGGTGCTCAGGGACATCGCCCGGGAGGAGGGGGACCGGGTGAAGGTCGTGCAGATCGACGTCGATCGCAATCCGGGGACGACCCTCGCCTACCGCGTGCTGTCCACGCCCACCCTGATGGTCTTCCGGGACGGTGAGCCTGTGCGGTCCATGGTGGGGGCGCGGCCCAAGCGGCGGCTCCTGGAGGAACTCGCCGACCTGCTGTAAAGGCGCTTTCGAGACGCTGGTCCCCGACACAGGAAATCCCCCGGGCAATTGCGTCCGGGGGATTTCTGCGCGTATATTGAGTGGTTCGTGACTTCACGTATGCGTGGTCACGGAAAGCTTTGTGGGCACAGTATATCCGGGCGGGAGCGGAATTGTCAAACACCGAATTTCCAGACGATGAATTGCGGCGCGAGCAGGAATTCATCGACGGACTGTACGCGCGTGTGGACGTGCTGCGCGGTGAGGCCGAGACCTCGGTCTCGGGCGCGCTCGCGCAGGGCGACAAGCCCATGCAGGCCCGGCTGGAGCGGGACATCCTGGTCGCCGAGCGGTCGGGGCTGCTCGCCGCGCTGAACGCCGTCGACGGTTCGCTCTGCTTCGGGCGGATCGACCTCGCGGGCGGTACGACGCACCACATCGGCCGGATCGGGCTGCGCGCGGACGACGCCGAGCACACGCCGGTGCTCATCGACTGGCGTGCCGACGTCGCCCGGCCGTTCTACCTGGCCACCGGGCACACCCCGATGGGGCTGCGGCGGCGCCGGCACATCGCCACCGAGGGCCGTACCGTCACCGCCCTGCACGACGAGATCCTGGACCTGGGCGACGCCACCCGCACCGGGCACGAGGACCACAACGCGGACGCCGTGCTGCTGGCCGCGCTGAACTCGGCGCGCACCGGCCGGATGGGCGACATCGTGCGGACCATCCAGGCCGACCAGGACCGGATCATCCGGGCGCCGCACCGGGGCGTGCTGGTAGTGGAGGGCGGTCCCGGCACCGGCAAGACCGCGGTCGCCCTGCACCGGGCGGCGTACCTCCTCTACGAGTACCGGGAGCTGCTGGCCCGCCGGGCCGTGCTGATCGTCGGCCCCAACCCGGCCTTCCTCGGCTACATCGGCGAGGTGCTGCCCTCCCTCGGCGAGACCGGCGTCCTGCTGGCCACGGTCGGCGAGCTGTTCCCCGGGGTGAAGGCCACCGCCACCGACACCCCCGAGGCGGCCGCGGTCAAGGGGCGCGCCGGCATGGCGGAGGTGCTCGCCGAGGTCGTCCGCGACCGGCAGGCGCTGCCCGACCCGGTCCTCGCGATCGAGCACGACCGGGAGGTGCTGATGCTGGACGACGGCCTGGTGAGCGTCGCCCGCGAACGCACCCGCGCGGCCAAGCTGCCGCACAACGCGGCCCGCGAATACTTCGAGGGGCACATCCTCAACACGCTCACCGAGCTGTACGCCGAGCGGGTCGGCACCGACCCCTACGACGGCGGCAGCCTGCTCGACGCCTCCGACATCACCCAGATCCGCGACGAACTCGCCGAGAACCCCGAAGTCTGGTCCGCCATCGACCAGTTGTGGCCCCGGATCACCCCGCAGCGGCTGGTCGCCGACTTCCTGGCCGAGCCCGAGGGGTACGTGAGCGACGAGGATGCCGCCGCGATCCGCCGCCCGGTGACCCGCGCGTGGACCGTCGCCGACGTGCCGCTCCTGGACGAGGCCGCCGAACTCCTCGGCGAGGACGACCGGTTGGCCCGCTTCCGCGCCGATCGCGAGCGCGCGACGCAGATCGCGTACGCGCAGGGCGTGCTGGACGTGTCGTACGCGTCGCGGACGTACGAGTTCGAGGACAAGGAGGACGGCGACCCGGACGGCTCGGAGGTGCTGTCCGCGCACGACATCATCGACGCCGAACGGTTCGCCGAGCGGCAGGAGGAGGCGGACCACCGCAGCGCGGCGGAGCGGGCCGCGGCCGACCGGACGTGGGCGTTCGGGCACATCATCGTGGACGAGGCGCAGGAGCTGTCGCCGATGGCCTGGCGGCTGCTGATGCGACGCTGCCCGACCCGCTCCATGACCCTGGTCGGCGACCCCGCGCAGACCGCGGAGGCGGCCGGCGTCGGCTCCTGGTCGGAGATCCTCGCGCCCTATGTCGAGGACCGGTACGAGCACACGCGTCTCGGCGTCAACTACCGCACCCCGTCCGAGATCATGGACCTCGCCGCCGCCGTGGTCCGCGCCGAGCACCCGGACTTCCGGCCGCCCAGCTCGGTGCGTTCCACCGGGGTACGGCCCTGGGTGCGGCGGGCGGACGACGACCTGCCCGGCGCGGTGGCCAAGGCGGCCGCCGAACTCGCCCCGGTGGAGGGCCGGCTGGCGGTCATCGCCCCGCGCCGCCTGCACCGCGCGATCGCCGCCCGCCTGGACGGCGTCACGGCCGGCGCCGAGCCCGACCTCACCCAGTCGGTCGTCCTGCTCGACCCCCGCCAGTCCAAGGGCCTGGAGTTCGACTCGGTCCTGGTGGTCGAACCGGGCGAGTACGGCACCAGCGACCTGTACGTCGCCCTGACCCGCGCCACCCAGCGACTGGGGGTCCTGCACACCCGGAACCTGCCGCGGTCCCTGGACCAGCGGGACGCGTAGGACCGGCACCGCGCCCCAGGCCCCGGAGAACCCCCTTTCTCCGGGGCCTACCCGGCCGCGCGCCCCCACCACCCGGGGCTCACGCTCAGCGCCCAGACGTCCCCGGTCTGGTGGACCGACGGGTCGCCGGTGTCGTGCGAGCCGTCCCCGTACGGGTCGGGGTCCTCGATGACGAAGATCCGCGCCCCGGACCCGGACACCCGGTACCGGTGCACGTCCTTCGAGACGTCCTCGGGCTCGGCCGCGCACCCGAGGGCGGCGATCGCGGACCGCAGCTCAGCGAAGCGGACGCGGGGCCGGAACTCCCCGTACGCGCGCACCAGGGGCGCCGGCGCGCAGGGGCCGTGGATCAGCCGGTGGACCTGCACGCCGATCCCGTCGCAGGTCAGACCCTCCTCGCCGGCGCCCGAGAAGGACACTTCCACCAGCCCGTAGTCCCGCCGCAGCAGCCCCCTGCCGGGAACGTCCAGGTAGTCCGTCCCCGCCCTGGCCTCCCAGACCCCGGGAGCCGATCCGATGCCGGCGCCGAGGACGTCGCCGCGCGTGACGGCGTGGGCGTAGAAGTCCAGATCGGACACCGGGCGTTCTCCTCGGGTCGGGGTGCTGGGCCGGTGGGTGGCTAGGCCGGTCGCAGCCACACCGTAGCCAAGGGCGGCAGGGTCAGGCGGACGGCGGCCGGGCGGCCGTGGGCGCCGTGGGGCTCCGGTTTCAGGGGGGACGGATTGGTCACGCCGCTGCCGCCGTAGTGCTCGGCGTCCGTGTTCAGGAACTCCGCCCAGGCCGGGACGGAGTCCGGGACGCCGACGAGGTAGCCGGGGCGGACGACGGGGGAGAAGTGGCAGACGGCGAGCAGGGGGGTGCCGGCGGCGTCGTACCGCAGGAAGGCGAGGACGTTGTCGGACGCCGCGTCCCCGGCGATCCACTCGAAGCCCGAGGGGTCGGTGTCGCGCTGCCACAGGGCCGGGGTGGCCCGGTACCGGGTGTTCAGGTCGCGGACCAGGTCGCGGACGCCCCGGTGGCCGGGCTCGGCGGGGTACGACGGGTCGAGCAGCCACCAGTCGGGGCCGTGCGCCTCGGACCACTCGGCGCCCTGGGCGAACTCCTGCCCCATGAAGAGGAGTTGCTTGCCCGGATGGGCCCACATGAAGGCCAGGTAGGCCCGGTGGTCGGCGCGTTGCCGCCACCAGTCGCCCGGCATCTTCGAGACCAGGGACCGCTTGCCGTGCACCACCTCGTCGTGGGATATCGGCAGGACGTAGTTCTCGCTGTACGCGTACACCATCGAGAAGGTCATCTCGTGGTGGTGGTGGGCGCGGTGCACCGGGTCGTGCGCCATGTACCGCAGCGAGTCGTGCATCCAGCCCATGTTCCACTTCAGGCCGAAGCCCAGCCCGCCGAGACCGCTCGGACCCTGCACATGGGTCGGCCGGGTCACCCCGTCCCAGGCCGTGGACTCCTCGGCGATGGTCACCACGCCCGGACAGCGCCGGTAGAGCGTGGCGTTCATCTCCTGGAGGAAGGCCACCGCGTCCAGGTTCTCCCGGCCGCCGTGCTCGTTCGGCCGCCATTCGCCCGGCCCGCGCGAGTAGTCGAGGTAGAGCATGGAGGCCACCGCGTCCACGCGCAGGCCGTCCACGTGGAACTCCTCGCACCAGTAAAGGGCGTTCGCCACGAGGAAGTTGCGCACCTCGCGCCGCCCGAAGTCGAACTCCAGCGTGCCCCAGTCGGGATGCGCGGCCCGCAGCGGATCGGGGTGTTCGTACAGCGGCCGCCCGTCGAACTCGGCCAACGCCCAGGCGTCGCGCGGGAAATGGGCCGGCACCCAGTCCATCAGCACCCCGATCCCGGCCTGGTGCAGCCGGTCCACCAGGTACCGGAAGTCGTCCGGGGTGCCCAGCCGGGCCGTCGGCGCGTAGAAACCGGTGACCTGGTAACCCCACGAACCGCCGAAGGGGTGCTCGGCCAACGGCATCAGCTCCACGTGCGTGAAGCCCGTCTCCGTCACGTACGCGGTGAGCTGGTCGGCCAGCTCACGGTACGACAACCCGGGCCGCCAGGACGGGAGATGCACCTCGTACACCGAGAACGGCGCCTCGTGCACCGGGGTGTCGCCCCGGTGGGCCATCCACTCCGCGTCCCCCCACTCGTGGCGCGAGACGTGCACGACCGAGGCCGTGGCGGGCGGGGCCTCGGTGCGGCGGGCCAGCGGGTCGGCGCGCAGGGTGCGCGAGCCGTCCGGGCGGGTGATCTCGAACTTGTACAGCTCGCCCTCGCCGACCCCCGGCACGAACAGCTCCCAGACCCCCGAGGAGCCGAGCGAACGCATCGCGAACCCGGTGCCGTCCCAGAAGTTGAAGCTCCCCGCGACCCGCACCCCCCGCGCGTTCGGCGCCCACACCGCGAACCGGGTGCCGCGCACGCCCTGGTGGGTCAGGACGTGCGCGCCGAGCGCCCGCCACAGCCGCTCGTGCCGGCCCTCGCCGATCAGATGCAGGTCCAGTTCGCCGAGCACGGGCGGGAACCGGTAGGCGTCCGCCGTCTCGTGGACCGTGTCGTCGTACGCCACCCGCAGCCGGTACGTCTCCGGCACGGCGGTGAGCGGGAGCAGCGCGGAGAAGAACCCCTCGCCCTCGTCCGTCAGTTGGGCGCGCAGCGCGCCGCAGTGGACGGTGACCTCGCGGGCGTGGGGGCGGAAGGCGCGGCAGGCGACCCCGCCGGGCACCGGGTGGGCGCCCAGCACGGAGTGCGGGTCGTGGTGGGTGCCGGCCAGCAGCCGCGCACGGTCGTCGGCGGGCACGGCGGCCACGGCCGGGTGCTGCTCGGCGTCCGCGGCGGGACCGGTCGGGTGCTTCTTCGACGTCACGAGCGAGTCTCCCGGGGCGAGAGTCGGGTCAGTGAGGGTCGGGCACGGCGAGGCGGCGGACCGCCGACAGCGGCACGGGCAGCCAGTCGGGGCGGTGGCGGGCCTCGTACACCACCTCGTAGACGGCCTTGTCGGTCTCGAAGGCGCGCAGCAGCACCGGTTCGGTGCGCGGGTCGCGGCCGGACACCTCCGCGTACCCGGAGCAGTAGGCCGCCCGGCAGTCGTGGGCCCACCGGGGCCCGGGGGAGCGCGCGGAGGCCGCCGCGTAGTCGAAGGAGCGCAGCATCCCCGCGATGTCCCGCACCGTCGGCTGCGGCATCCGCCGCTCGGCCGGCGGCCGGGCCGGTTCCCCCTCGAAGTCGATCAGCGACCAGTCGCCGGACGGCGCGCGCAGGCACTGCCCGAGGTGGAGGTCCCCGTGTATGCGCTGGGCGGTCCAGGTGCGGCCCCCGGCGGCCAGTTCGGCCAGCGCCGTGTACGCCGAGCGCAGCCCCGCCTCGTACCGGCGCAGGGCCGGCACGGCCTGGGCCGCCGCCGCGAGCCGTCCCGTCATCCCGTCGGCCAGCGGCCCGAGCTGGGCGGGCCCGAGGGTGACCGTCGGCAGGGCGCGGGCCAGCGCGGTGTGCACCTCGGCCGTGGCCCGGCCCAGCGCCCGGGCGTCGGCGGTGAAGTCCTCGCCCTTGGCCAGTTCGCGCAGCGCCAGCTCCCAGCCGTCGGCGGCACCGCTCACGAAGGGCTGCAACACGGCGAGAACGTAAGGCTGTTGATCCAGCTCGGCCCGCAGCCACGCCGTGGGGGCGGGCACCCGGGGGCATCCCTCGCGGGCCAGCGCCAGCGGCAGCTCCAGGTCGGGGTTGACGCCGGGCACGACCCGGCGGAACAGCTTGAGAATGAACGTATCTCCATAGACCACGGACGAGTTGGACTGTTCGACCGCCAGCGGTCGGGCCACCAGTCCCGGCCGGATCTCCTGGCGCGGATCCCGCTCGAAGCGCAGCCCGCCGACGCGGGCCCGGGTGCGCAGCGCCTCCAGGAGCAGCTCGGCGGGCCGGCGGTCGTACAGGGCGTCGTACACCGTGTGCCCGGCGAGCGGGCCCCGGGTCGCATGGCCGATCAGCGCGGGCGCCAGCCGGGGCGGCAGCGCCTCGTGGACGCCGATGAGGAGCTGGTAGCAGTCACCGGGGTGCGACGGCCGCGGTTGCTGGTGGACGCGCAGGAGCACATGGTAGAGGCCCAGCCGGCCGTCGGCGGGCAGGAGCCGGGTCACGGCCACGGGGGTGAACCCGGTGACCGGGCGGCCCTTGCCCGCGAACCAGCGCTGCCGGGGCAGCCACGCGCGCAGCAGGGGGGCCAGTGAGTCGAGGGTGGTGCTCGCTGAAGGGGTGACCGCTTCCGTCATGGGCGTCACGTCCTTTCCCCGGGTCGTCGGGGTGTCACTGATGCGTGCCCCGGGCGGGGCGGCGGAAACGCGCCGCCGCGCCGCCCGGCGGTCCTACGCGGCGTCCCGGCGCAGCCGGAACCAGTAGAAGCCGTGCCCCGCGAGGGTCAGCAGATACGGCAGGTCGCCGACCGGGGGGAAGCGCACCCCGCCGAACAGTTCGACCGGGTGCCGTCCGCCGAACCGGCTCAGGTCCAGCTCGGTGGGCTGCGCGAACCGGGAGAAGTTGTGGACGCAGAGCACCAGATCGTCCTCGTACTCGCGCAGGAAGGCGAGCACGGCCGGGTTGGTGGAGGTCAGTTCGGTGTACGAGCCGAGGCCGAAGGCGGGGTTCTGCTTGCGGATCTCGATCATGCGCCGGGTCCAGTGCAGCAGCGAGGACGGCGAGGACATCGACGCCTCGAC